>CAMWQI010000100.1 GCA_947176345.1 uncultured Ruminococcus sp. | reverse complement strand
ATATTTGTATTACTATTGAATAATTATATCTTTTTCAAATTCAATTGATTTTATGTTTTTGTTTCCTAATTCAATTTTTCCAAAAAAATGACTTAAATATTCCATTGCTTTTTTTGTTGATGTAAATAATTCTGTTTCGCATACAATATTTTTTTGTGTTTCTACAGCAATAAGGTATGCTGAAAAATTCAGTTTAATAATGTATACGGATATAGGCTCAGAATATATCGGAATCTTTTGATTATTTTTAACACGATAAGCAATTTCCATATTATTATTGAAAGATATATTTTCCGGAGTTAATACCGATTTTATAAAGTATTCTGCTTTGACTTCACAGAAGTCGTCATAAAAATCAAAAAAACAATTTAAAGCCTTATGTTCATCTCCGTTGCAGTATCTGAGTATATTATTACACCAACCGCAATTATTGGAAGCATTTGTTTTTATGCTTATATAGGCACTGAAATAATAAAAATCAAGAGGAATAATATTATGAAATACGCCGTTATTACTTTCATATTCCGCCCATTTATAACCATTCAGGAAATGCATTAATGGAATTATTTTTTCACAGCCTAAAAATGATGCTGGTCTTTTTCTTATATTTTGAATAAGCATTTTTATGTCCATTTTAAATCTCCTTTTTAATAGAAACGCCATAGCACTTTTGACTGAAAATCATAAGTGCTATGGTGAAAACTTTTTTATTAGTACCTGTTTTTATCTGATAAATGCGAAATACAGCAGTACCAACGCACCTAAAATAATTCTGTACCAGCCGAAAACTTTAAAGTCATGTTTTTTGATATAGTCCATAAGGAACTTTATAACAAATATCGAAACGACAAACGCTATAATCATTCCAGTTGCAAGTATCATACCTTGTTGTGTAGTAAATCCTCCATCATATTTTATTAGTTTCAGGAGGCTTGCACCGAACATTACCGGCACAGCAAGATAGAATGTAAATTCAGCGGCTACCGTTCTTGAAATTCCTATCAACAATGCACCTACTATAGTTGCACCTGAACGTGAAGTACCAGGGAATATCGCCGCTATAAGCTGAAATGCACCTATTATAAGAGCCATTTTATATGTTAGGTCATCAATGGTGTTTACTTTGGCTTTTCTGTTTTTGTTCCAGTTTTCCACGACAATGAACGCCACACCAAAAACTATAAGAGCTATGGCGACAGTCCATGGATTATAGAAAAGTTCATTGAATACGTCGTCGTAAAGCAGACCGATTACCGCAGCTGGTATGCACGCCACAAGAACCTTAAACCACATTTGGAAAATATCCGTCTTGACGTATGCCCCGAACCCCTCATTACTCATAGGGTGGAGATTGTCTTTCTTGCCAAACGGAAAAAGTTTTTTCCAGAAAATAATCACGACTGCCATAATCGCACCAAGCTGTACAACAACATCAAACATTTCTTTGAAATCATCTGATTCATTAAGTTTCAGAAACTCATCAACAAGAATAAGATGTCCGGTACTGCTTACCGGTAACCATTCTGTTATGCCCTCCACAATTCCCAGTATGACGGCTTTAAGTATTTCGATAAAATCCATTACAAAAATTTCCTTTCTTTTTTATAAATAAAATTATAGCACATTATAATATATATGTCAATTGGACAGAATTAAGAATTTTTATCCTTACTACTTGTAAAATTCCGTAAGATGTGCTATTATATTATTGTATTAATAATACAAGGAGGAAAATTTTTGAAAAGACTTTTAATTCTTTTAGGAAAAATAATTGTAAAAATTCTTAATCTTTTAGGACGTAATGCCGGAAATCTTCCCGGAATAATTCTATGGCACTTGTCAGGACAGAAATGCTGTTCAATGTTCAAAGTTGATTGTCCCATTATAGCCGTAACCGGAACTAACGGCAAAACTTCCGTCACAAACTGCATAGCACAACTTTTTGAAAAAAGCGGAAAAAATATAATTATAAACCGTGAGGGAAATAATCTTGATACCGGTATATGTTCGCTTCTGCTCCGTCACTGCGATATGTCCGGACGGGTAAAAGCTGATTATCTCATACTTGAAACGGACGAATCACACGTACCTGTTGTATATTCACAGATGAAACTTGAAACACTTGTCGTTCTTAATTTCTTTCGTGACCAACTCGACAGAAACGGTGAAATGGAAACTCTCATACAGAAAATAAACGGTTTTTGCAAGACGTTTGACGGAAATTTAATTCTCAACGGTGATGACCCTAACACCGCCCGTCTTGGATGTGCTAACCCTAAAAACAAAAACGTTAAATATTTTCATGCTGAACCCTATAAATTCGCTACTGAAAAAATCTTTGAGGCTTCAGAAGGTCGTTTCTGTCCGTTCTGTTCCGAACCTCTCGAATATGATTATTATCAGTATTCGCATATAGGAAAATTTATCTGCAAAAACTGTAAATTCGGTGATTACAAGCCATATATCACGGCAAGCAATATTGACCTTGAAAAACCTGTCTTCACAGCGAATGGTCATAAATATTCGCCGAAGCTCAACAGTATATACAATATCTATAACATGACAGCCGTTGCCGGAGTTGCGAAACTCTACAATATAAAGCCGAAAATCACTGACAGTGTTATTTCTAAGTATACCGTTAATAACGGTCGTATGGAGACTTTCATGTTAGGCGACAGAAAAGCTACACTTAATCTTGCTAAAAATCCCGTCGGTGCGAATATGACCCTCCGTGTCATGAACGAAATGAATGGTGACAAGGAATTATTATTCGTGCTGAATGATAATGTGGCAGATGGTCTTGATGTTTCGTGGATATGGGATATAAATTTCAGCATATTTGAACGTGTGACAAGAGTTGTCACTTCCGGTACACGTGCCTATGATATTGCAGTAAGGATAAAATGCTCCGGTTATGACCCTGAAAAAATAACAGTCTGTCCGGATTTGGACGATGCTGTAAATGAACTTGCACGCACAGAAGGCAGAAAGTTTGTTATAGCAAACTATACAGCCGTTCAGCCCACAAGACAGGCACTGAAACGCTATTCAGAAAATGGGGGAAATGATGATGAGTAAAATAAAAATTCTCCATATGTACGCCGATATGCTTGACCTCTATGGTGACAGCGGAAACATGGAAATCCTTAAATATCGTTGCGGAAAACGTGGCATTGAATGCATTATTGACAAGTATTCAATCGGGGACGATATGCCATATTTTCCGGAGTATGATTTGATATATATTGGTGGTGGTGCAGACCTCGAACAACAACACATTTCCGCCGACTTGCTGAAATGTCGTCAGGGCATAAAAAAAGCCTATAAATCAGGAACTTTCCTTTTTCTTATATGCGGTGGTTATCAGCTTATGGGTAAATATTACCGTGATGCCGACGGAAACGAAATAAAAGGCTTAGGGTTATTTGACTATTTCACGGTTGCACCGTCAAGCCGGAAAAAACGTTGTATCGGAAATATTGTCATTCAGACTGAAATCACCGGAAAACCTGTTAAAGTAGTAGGTTTTGAAAATCACGGCGGACAGACTCAAGGTGTTAAAAATCCGTTAGGTTCGGTATTATATGGTAATGGCAACTGCTCTAAAAGTGAACACGAAGGTTACTTTGAAAAAAATGTCATAGCAACATATTTACATGGTCCTATGCTTGCAAAGAATCCAGAAATTTCAGATTATATGATTTCTTACTGCATAAACAGAAAATCTGTTAAGCCCATAAAGCTCACAAAACTCAATGACAAACTGGAGAAAGACTGTCGGCAAGTAATGATTGAACGTTTATTAAATAAATAAGGGGCTTTTTTACAGCCCCTTGTTTTCATTTAGATTTAATCTTTTTTTCTATATTATGTACAATCGGTGTAAGAAGTGCCGCAACCGGAAATACAATCCAGCTTTTTCCCCAGTTGGAAGTTATAAAGCTATATGCAAGATATCCGGCTGTGACAATAAGCCAGTAACTTCCGACAATAACGCCATTTTCTTTTTCTTTGGACTTCTTTTCACGTGTAAATCCGTCTTCTTCAAGCAGTTTTGAAAAGCCTTTTTTAGTAGAGTTAGCACGAACTATTAAGAATATTCCACCGGCTACCATTATAAATACTGTGCTTGCCCCTATGCAGTTCAGAAAATCATCCTTTGGAAATATTGCACCTGTTAAAGTTGAGGGAACAACCGAAAGTATACATAGTGCTACACCTGATGCTATCTTGAATGCTGAACGTTCGTTTACTGCAAGGAATTTGTTAGCATCTTCCATAGAGACACGCCGGAGTGGTTTACTGTCGGTGATGATTTCAGAAATTTCCGGAGCAGGTTTTTCAAAGTCATCTTTTAATAAGTAGTCTATGCTTACACCAAAGATTTCCGAAAGTTTAAGTATCTTGTTTAAGTCCGGTACAGACTGTGCACCCTCCCACTTTGAAACGGACTGTCTGCTTACGTCCATTTGTTCCGCGAGTTCGTCCTGTGAGAGACCAGCCTTTTTTCTTAGTTCAATAATCTTGTCTGCGAGTATCATATAAAATACCTCCTGTGAATTTTTTTACTGTAATTATTCTATCATAAACCCTGTTTAAATTCAAGAAACTCTGCTTGACAATTTGTCAACTGTTAGTTGCTTTTTGCGGTATTTCGGGAAAATAACGGTTGCAATACAAGTTTTGTCATTAAATGCGGACTTCCCCCATAGAATGTACTATATCAGAAATCGGGGGAGGAAGTTATGTTTTTCAAAAACAGGTTGATAAGAGATACAGTGCTTTTAACGTTCATGCAGTTGTTTCTTGATACGGCATCACTACTGCTGAATGTTTTCATAACAAAACAGTTAGGTGCGGAGGCTATAGGCATATTAACACTTATGGGTTCATTTTTAGGACTTGCCGGTATTCTGTCCAACGGAAACGCTTTTTTATGTACCAGCCGTCTTGTATCGGAAGAAATGGGCAAGACTAATTCAAATCCTGATAAAATTCTTGCACATGGAATAAAACTTTGTATTATGCTTAGTGTAAGCGTTTCGGTTATACTCTTTATTTTCGCTGAACCTTTAAGCAGTAAATTTTTCAGTGGTGCTAAAATGGAAACTGCTATAAAATTTATGCCATTGGCGTTGATTTCGGGTGCTGTATCGGCGTGTTTCAAGGGTTATTTCAATGCAAGCCGGAAAGCCTCTGTTTCAGCGATAGGGGATATAATTGAATTTATTATCAAGTCTTTGGTAATAATAGTAATGACCATTTCAGCGACTAATCCTGATGAAAATTCAGTCTGCCGTATAATGATTGCCGGAATTATTGCAGGGAATGTTTTTTCACTGTTTTATTGCCTGACGGTTTTTGCGAAAAATCACAAAAAATGTACTGGAAAATGTTCATTGAATTTCAGAAAATATATATCTTATGCGTTTCCGATAATGGCAGGAAGTATTTTAACATCTGCATTAAGCAGTACAAATGATGCATTAATTCCCATGTGCCTTAGACAAAACGGTGACTCCGTCAACGAGGCTTTAAGTCGTTTCGGAATATTCGAGGCTATTGTAATTCCGACGTTATTTTTTCCGTCGGTAGTATTGTGTTCCATGTCGGGAATAATAGTAAGTGAATCGGCAAGGGCTTCAGCGTCCGGAAACATGGAAAGAATACGCAGTCTCACGGAACGTCTCACACGATATACAATTATATTTGCTGTATTTGCATCGGCGGTGCTTATGAAATTTGGTGACACTATCGGAGAACTTTTAGGCGGTGGGGAGCTTGCCGGAAAAATGATAACGATTATCGCACCGGTTGTGCCATTCATATACATGGAGATTATTTCAGAGGCACTTATAAAAGGTATGGGCTTACAAGGCTTTTCGTCACTTAATTACCTTGCGGAGTATGCAATAAGAATTTCAGTAGTGCTTATTTTCGTTCCGAAATTCAGCTTTTATGGAATAGTCGCTTCATATTATGCAAGTAACGTCATAGGCAATTGTATGCGGTTAATAAAAATCATGAAACATACTAAAACTCCTTTCAGACCGTTTAAAATAATAGCCGTTCCGGTGATATATGCTTTTCTCACTATGGGTGCTGTGGAACTCATTACCCACATAACAGGTGCAGACGGTGAACGACTTCCGGAACTTATCATTTTTGTTATTCTGTGGGGAATAGCATATTTTGGTGTGTTTGTAGCTATGAATTATGAGTCATCTGAATTTTCAGGCAGAAAACTATTGTGCAATATTAACAAATAAATTACACTATTATGATGTAAAATGTAGAAAATAATTCCGTTCTATTGCAATTTGCACAAAAAAGTTATATAATTATTTCATGCAGTTGTACTGCGACAATAAATTTCAGAGGAGAATTAACATGAAAGACTATGATGTTACTAAAATAAAAAATATCGCATTTGCCGGACACAACGGCTCTGGCAAAACTTCTCTCGCTGAGGCTATCCTGTATAAAGCAGGAGCTTCCGACCGTCTCGGTAAAACTGCTGACGGCACAACCGTCTGTGACTATGACCCCGAAGAAATCAAAAGATGTATTTCTATAGGAACTTCCCTTGCGTCTTTTGAATATAATGACTATAAAGTAAATCTGCTTGACACCCCTGGACTTTTTGACTTTGCCTCCGAAATGATAGAGGGAATTCGTGCCTCCGATACAGTAATGATTACTGTTTCCGCAAAATCCGGTGTTAAAGTCGGTGCAAGAAAGGCTTACGCTGAAGCCGAAAAACAGGGAAAATCAAAGATGTTTGTCGTAACTAAAATAGACGACAAGGACGCTAATTTCTTTAACGTTCTCACGGAATTAAAAACTGTTTTTGGTCCTACTGTATGCCCTGTAGTAGTGCCGGTTATCAGCAACCATAAAATAGTTTCTTATGTTAACTTAATCGAAATGAAAGCTTATAAATACGACTCAAACGGCAACGCCATTGAAACTGATATGCCGACCGCTGAAATTTCTGAAAAGTTTGAATATCGTATCGACGGTCTTATAGGTGCGGTTTCGGAGGCTGTGGCTGAAACTTCCGACGAACTCATGGAAAAATTCTTTGAAGGTGAGGAATTTACTCAGAAAGAACTTATTGACGGCATTCATGATGGTATGAATCGCGGTATTATTACTCCTGTAGTTTGCACATCTGCTACTGAATTTGCTGGAATTGATATGCTCCTGAAAGAAATTGAATTGCTCCTACCAGCACCGCATGAAGTGGAAACTGTAGGAGATTCAGAGGTTAAATGCGACATTTCAGAACCTATGTCGGCTTACGTTTTCAAGACTGTTGCTGACCCGTTTGTTGGCAAGATGTCATTTATACGTGTAATGTCCGGCAAGCTGAAATCAAACAGTGAAGTGAAAAACTCAACATCAGGAAATACCGAAAAAATCGGCAAATTATGTACTCTTTGCGGTAAAAAACAGACAGAAGTTCCATATGCAACCGCTGGTGATATTGTCGTTGCCTCAAAGATTTCTGCAAATACTGGCGATACACTTTGCGACAGTGCAAGAATTGTTGAGTTTGCACCTATGGATTTCCCGATGCCTTGCTATTCAATGGCTGTAAAGGCTAAGGCACAGGGCGATGAGTCCAAAATTTCAGCAAGTATGCAGAGACTTACAGAGGAAGACCCTACTATTACTTATGTTCAGGACGAAAACACCAAAGAACAGATTATCAGTGGTTTGGGTGAACAGCATATTGAAGTTGCCGTTGCTAAGTTAAAGAATAAATTCAGTGTTGATGTAAATCTTACTGTTCCGAAAATTGCCTATAAAGAAACTATCCGCAAGAAAGTCAAGGTTGAGGGCAAGCACAAGAAACAGTCCGGTGGTCACGGTCAATACGGTCATGTATGGATTGAATTTGAACCGTGCGTAAGCGATACGCTTGTATTTGAGGAAAAAGTTTTCGGTGGTGCTGTACCTAAGAATTATTTTCCGGCTGTACAGAAAGGTCTTGAGGACTCAACCAAAAAGGGCGTACTTGCCGGCTGTCCGGTTGTTGGATTGAAAGCAATTCTCGTGGACGGTTCATACCACCCTGTTGACTCGTCGGAAATGGCGTTCAAGACAGCTGCTTCAATTGCCTACAAAGAGGGTCTCAGACAGGCTGACCCTGTTATGCTCGAACCAGTTGGAGAACTCAAAGTTACCGCACCCGATGACAACACTGGTGACATTATGGGTGAACTCAATAAACGTCGCGGAAGAGTTCTGGGCATGGAACCTGTTACACATGGTGTTACTACAATTCAGGCGGAAGTGCCAATGCGTGAAATGCACGACTTTGCACTCTATCTCCGTCAGGTGACAAGGGGTATGGGTAGTTTTACTCTTGAATTTGAACGCTATGAGCAGTTGCCAGCAAATCTCCTTACGGAAGTGATTTCGTCAGTTAATTCAGATAATTAATTATAAAAATGAGGGTACGCAAGTACCCTCACCCTTACTTTTTGCCGAAATACAGGAGTAAAAAATTTTTTTGAAAAAATCTGAAAAAATTTTCAAAAAACCCTTGACAAATTGAAAAAGTTGTGATATAATATAATAGTCGTCAGGGAACAACGGCGACAAATAAAAGCGTGTGGGGGTTTAGCTCAGCTGGGAGAGCATCTGCCTTACAAGCAGAGGGTCACA
>CAMWQI010000099.1 GCA_947176345.1 uncultured Ruminococcus sp. | reverse complement strand
AAATCTACTGGTTTAGCAAGTTCGTTTAGTTAATTTTCAACGATACAGCACACTACTATATTTTTTTATCTTGCGTTATTACCTGTAGTGCTTTTTCTGCTTTTGTGTGTATTTTATGGGGATATTTATGAAATTTTCGGAGGAATAATATGGATAATATCGGAGGGAGGCTGGGCATTATTGCCTGTTGTAGCAGTTGTAGCAGGATTGCAGGTATCGGCAATTGTTAATTATATTGACGCTTACAGACAGTCAAACAGTTACCAAAGATATAATGAAAAGAAAATTCCTTTGTTCACGGTTAAATTTTTTTATTTTTCGCTTGTGATGACATTGATTTTTGTGATATTTTTTATAATATTCATGGTTTATGGTGTACTGATTTTACCTTTAATTATTTTATTACCATTTATAATAATTTTGCAGGTGTCAGGCATTGTTGACTATGTTGACGCCTACAAAAATAAAGATACTCATAAAGATAAGGAGTGATTTTATGAAGAAAGTTCCATTTAAGACTACTATGTTTTTTGTTATTGCATTAATTCCGGTAGTAGTGTTTGTTGTTTTATTAATAATAGGTATAATTTACGGAGATATAGGAATTTTTTTGATTTTTCTTGTAATTCTCTGTCTCAAACGGGGAATCAATCCTGATATTATTTATGTAATTGCGTTTTTGATATTGGTATTTCAGATATTGGCTGTCGGAAACTTTATTCGTGTTCGTAAAAAAGTGCGTGAATACACTGAAAATCTGCCGGATAATGATGACTATGAAAGTATTTTATAATTATTCAGTGATATTGTATTCTGATTGCAGACCGTCCGGAATGTTAGTGACATTTACTTCCTTGTACAGCATAGCACCACCGTCCATAGTGAGATAGTTTGCTAACCACTCATCAGGGGATAAATCCTTATACAGACTTATAATGTCATCCGTGTCACCATCAATACAGCCTATTTTTTTACCGCAGTCGCTTTTTGATACCACACAGAAAGGTATATATGTTTTATCGTCCCATACAATAGAAGTGTATTCGCCGTTGTCGGTACGGGTCATGCTTGTGAGTTTTTCATGGCATGAACAGAATAACATCATTATTGACATAAATATAAATAAAAATTTTTTCATGTTGCAGTCATTTCAATTCCTTTCCGGTAAAGTATGCACCAGTTTTCAAGTTCTGTACCGCTTAATAATTGTATCATATAATTTAACTTTTGTCTCATTTCTAAACCGGATATATGTTTTTTATAATTCTCATCTTCATATAAATCGTTTTCGCACCATTGATATAATTCATACGGCTTTCCGGTGGAATCAAGTCCCCATTCGTAACACTCCAAAGGACCAAACGAAAGTTTACGTATCAGAACTATATTTCCATTTTTGTCGGGTGTAAGATTAGGTTTATTGTACCACCATCTGTCTATTATAAGAGTATCTTTTAATATTTTTCTGTTCATAATATACCCTCAGCGGTTGCACGGATATTAAAGAACGTCCGGAAAATCACACCTTCATTATGTATGGTGTCTTTCATGGCGCGCAAACGCCTTTTACCTATACGGCGGTCAAGGAGTGCAAACACTCTTACAATAGCGTTTTCACTGGAGAGACTTTTTTCTATGGACTGGTTATCAAATTCATAAAAAGCCTTATAAAAGCAACTTTGGTCAAACTGTCCGAACTGTAAAGCCACATCGTCCATAATGGGAAAGGGGTAATATGATGATGTTCTAAGTTTATGATTTTCGTCTTTTGGAAGCAGAGGAGCTTTGCTCCATTGTTCCCAGTAACTGCCCTCTATTATTTCCTTGCCGTCAAGCAGAATGGAGGCACGTCCGTAATGGTCGGGACACTTGTTGTAGCTTGTTGCAAAGTACCGGATATGACCTTTAAGCGATTCGGCAAGATATTCATTTTCAAGTTTATATCTGATTTTAGACCATGTTTTCATATAATCACAACCTTTTTTGTTTTTTCATAAAATACCCTCAGCAGTAGCACGTATATTAAAGAACGTCCGGAAAACTTCGCCTTCATTATGTATTGTGTCTTTCATGGCACGCAAACGCTTTTTACCTGTCCGACGGTCAAGGAGTGCAAATACTCTTACAATAGCGTCTTCACTGGAAAGACTTTTTTCTATGGACTGGTTGTCAAACTCATCAAAAGCCCTGTAAAAACACCAATGGTCAAACTGTCCGAACTGTAAAGCTATGTCGTCCATAATCGCAAAGTTATACCGGTATTTATAGTTTTCGTCTTTTGGAAGAAGATGAGATTTGCTCCATTGTTCCCAGTAACTGCCCTCTATTATTTCATGCCCGTCAAGCAGAATAGAGGCGCGCCCGTCATGGTCTGAACGATTATAGCTTGTGACAAAATATTTTATACGTCCTTTAAGCGAATCCGCAAGATATTCATTTTCAAGTTTATATCTGATTTTAGACCATCTTTTCATGTAATCACAACCTTTTTTGTTTTTTCAGATAATACCCTCAGCAGTAGCACGTATATTAAAGAACGTCCGGAAAACTTCGCCTTCATTATGTATTGTGTCTTTCATGGCATGCAAACGCCTTTTACCAGTCCGGCGGTCAAGGAGTGCAAATACCCTTACAATAGCGTTTTCACTGGAAAGACTTTTTTCTATAGACTGATTGTCAAATTCACGAAAAGCCCAGTAAAATTCCCTTTGGTCGAACTGTCCGAACTGTAAAGCCACATCATCCATAATAGGAAACAAAGATGATGTTCTCAGTTTATAGTTTTCGTCTTTAGGGAGCAGGTGAAATTTTTTCCAGTACCCGTAATAACTTCCCTCTATTATTTCCTTGCCATCAAGCAGAATTGACGCGCGCCCTTCATGGTCGGGACACTTGCTGTAGCTTGTCGCAAAGTACCGGATATGACCTTTAAGTGATTCGGCAAGATATTCTTTTTCAAGTTTATATCTGATTTTAGACCATGTTTTCATATAATCACAACCTTTAATATTTTTTTATATTCTAACATACAATATCAGGAAAGTCAATATATTTTGTTAAAAATTCAGTTTATTTGACAATATCAGTTAATATTTTTGCACCCATTGTCAACCTTGAATAGCGTACTGAGTTGACTTTGTTTGTTCAAAACGCTGTAATGGCTGTCGAATTATTGGTTAAAATGACAGAAATTGTTGTAAATGAATAAATTTATTCTGATTTCACTTGACTATCACGAAAAAATAAGCTATAATAATTATAGTGTTAAATAATGTTTTGTTATTTGCACTCGTTTTGTTGTCTCCTTTCTTTTGTTCTACACATATTTATTTTGAATTTATCTGTGTGAGACAGGGTATATATGCCCTGTCTATTTTTTATCCCCTGCCGGAATGACAGGGGATATTTTATTAAAAAATATAATATATTATGCCATAAAATACAGCTGCTGCAAGTCCATATAGTATAACAGGACCTGCAATGGTAAATATTTTTGTACCTACACCAAGTATAAAGCCCTCAGATTTTGCCTCAATAGCGGAGGAACTTATAGCATTTGAAAAGCCCGTTATCGGTACAAGTGTGCCTGCTCCGGCGTGTTTGGCGAGTTTTTCATACCAGCCGAAACCTGTACATATTGCACTTGCTGTGACAAGTATTATAGAAGTCCATGCACTTGCGGAAGTTTTGTCCAGTCCGGAATTTTCCAGTATTGAAAGAATTATCTGTCCTATAACGCATATTCCGCCCCCGACCGCAAAGGCTGTACTTACATTTACTTTTACATTTGATTTAGGTGAAGCCTGTTCAGTCATTTTGCTGTACATCTGTGGAGTTATGTTCATAAAAAATCAGCCTCCTTACGTGCTATTATGTACATAAAGGGATGATTTATACTTTTTTTGCGTTATGCGTGTGACTTTTCACATGGTAACTACAAAAGATATGCTTTTTCCCTCATCATTTTCGACATTTACTTTAAATTTATGCTTGTCAATTATTGATTTTGCTATTGCAAGCCCTAAACCGTAACCACCTGTAGCCTGTCTTGTCCGTGAATCGTCCGTCCGATAAAATCTCTCAAAGACTTTATCTTTTTCGGAGTCTTTAATTCCTGTACCAGTATTGTATACAGAAAGAATTTTCTTGTCGCCCTGTTTTTTCAGGGTAACACGAACTATTCCGCCATCATTGGAGTATTTAAGGGCATTGTCAATGAAAATAGCTGTCATTTGTTTTATGTGCTTTTCACTGCCGGCGACGGTCAGACCGTCTTCAACATTTACGATAAATTTCTTGTTCGTCTCAAATGCACGGCATTCAAACGGCAGTGCCGTATTAGTCACCGCCTGACTTAAATTAAATTCTGAACATATAAAATCAGATGTATTATTTTCAAGACGTGTGAGATTAAGCAAATCATTTACAAGTAAATTCATTCTTTCCGTTTGTGATTTTATGTAATTCAGCCATTTATTTTCGCCGATTTCACCGGAAAGAACATCGGCATTTGCAGAAATAACAGTAAGTGGAGTTTTTAATTCGTGACTTGCGTCGGAAATAAACTGTTTTTGTTTTTCAAAAGCTGTTTTTATGGGTTCAATGCTTTTCTTGCTTAGGAAATATCCGGCAAATGACAGCACTATAAGTGTTATAGCACCTATTACTATAGTAGTCCGTATGAACTGTTTTATTACTTTGGTTTCATTGGTCTTGTCGGTAAGAGCTATAAGAGTGCCATTATTTTTTACGACATTATAGAACTGATATGAATTTATCATGCCTGTTTCGTCATTTTTGTTGAGAATATTATTTATATATTCTTGTGCTTCTTCACTTGTCAGGTCATCATTATTCATGCAGGCAAGATACTTTCCATCATTATCAGCCATTATTACAAAGAAATCCACAGAACCAAAACTTTTCGGAACAGGTTCATTTTTAGGGTTATTGAACATATCATCAGGGTGTTTTTTTTCAGGAATATCTGTAGAAATATTTCTAAGCTGTATTATATTATTACTTTCATTATATGACTGTCTGAAAATATTTTCATTTTCCTGATTATAGAATTTCCACCCGTCAGAATGCCACCAGCGGTCAGGATTTTTGTGATTATCTTCACGTGGGAAATCTTCCGGACGTTGTTCATTTTCCGGAGGAAATTCCGGTGGTCTGTCATTTTCATTTCGGTTCTCCGGAGGGGGAATGTTTTCAGCCGGAACAGTGGGTGTTTCTGTTTCTTCCGGAACTTCAACGGGTGTTTCGTTATATGTTTCTTCTTCCGGCGGAGTATCTGGTTCAGAGTATGTTTCAGATGGCAAGTCTTCTTCTGTTTCGGGTTCTGGTTCATTAAGTTCAGATACTTCCGGACTTGTTGTTTCTTCGTTTGTTTCCACCGGAATTTCTTCAGTAGTAGTCGTTTCTTCTGGTGTAGTTTCTGTTTCGGTGGGGATTTCCGTTGTTGTTTCCGTTGTGGTAACATTTATTGTCGGAGGTTGAGTTTTTTCCGGCGGAGGTATCTGATTATGTTTTCTGTCATAATTTTCCGGCGGTGTAAAGCTGAAAGTGTCTGTTTTTTCGTCGTATTCTATGCCGGAGGCTATTGTTTGCAGGACTTCTTCCGACTGCCTCTGCATAAAAGAGCTTGTTACTATATTTATAGAACTTAGTACCGCTATGAAGATTGCAAGCAGAATACTTGTTATTACGGCAAAAAGTTTTAATTGTGCCTGTCTGAACATAATTCACCGCCTATTCCAGTGAATAGCCTATACCTCGTGCCGTCTTAATCTGCACCGGTGCAGACAGCACAGCTATTTTTTTTCTCAGGAATGATATATAAACTTCTATATTATTGTATTCAATATCACTTTCATAGCCCCATATCTTTTCAATGATGCGTTCTTTCGGTAGAATGTGGTGTGGATTTGCTATAAGCATTTCCATTATGTGATATTCTTTAAGACTTAATTTTACATCATTTCCGGCATATATTATGGCACACGTATTTTTATTCAGTTCAAGTCCGTTAAATTCAAGCTTATTGTCATCGACTATTTCGCCCTTGCGTCTTGTCATGGCACGGACACGGGCAAGGAGTTCACCAGTAATAAACGGCTTTGTTAAATAATCATCTGCACCACAGTCAAGACCATTTATTTTATCTTCAACCTCGCTTCTTGCCGTGAGAAGCAAAACCGGAGTATGTATTTTTTCCTTGCGGATATTCCGGAGTATTTCAATTCCGTTCATGCGTGGAAGCATTATATCAAGAATAATTCCATCATAAATTCCTGTAAGGGCGTTGTCCAGACCGTCTATGCCGTCATAGACCGTATCGACAGTATACATATTACGCTTTAAAATTTCCGTGAGGGCATCTGCTAACTGCATTTCGTCCTCTACTACAAGTAATTTCATAAAAAAATCTCCTTTCATTATGTGAAATATATTATAATGTATAAATATTAAAATAACCTTAAAAGTCATGAAAAAAATAACGGCTCTTATACAAGAACCGCCATTTATGCATAATTTTCTTTCAGCATTTCTGCCTACGTCAAGTCTGGTTATTTATGCAACCACTAAAGCTCCATGCACACCTCTTGACCCCTGCGTGACACTTCATAGCTTAGCAATCCCGAAAACTTACGGGCAATGCTGATTTTTATATCAATACTATTATATAATAATCTGGATTATTTGTCAAGTGTTAGTTTTAAATAAATTTTATACGTATAATTTTTATTATAAGATTTTTTTTATTGAAATAAAAAATTTTTCCCTCCTGAATGATATAATTTATCAGTTACAGCAAAACACAAGGGTGACGGTCAGCACAAGACCGTCACCAGATTATTTTTCATGTGTTATGGCTTTGATTTCAGCTTTCTTATTGTATAGCCTTCTTTTACTTTCATTATGCCACGGTCAATAGCAAGGGCATAATCGGGTATATCTTTTGTTACAGTAGTTCCGGCTGCTGTATAGACAGCTTTTCCAAGTTTAACCGGTGCGATAAGGTTAGTATTACAGCCTATAAAGCACTTATCACCGATAGTACAGCGACTTTTTGCTATACCATCATAATTTACAGTTACAGTGCCTGCTCCGATATTTACTTTGCGACCCACATCGCTGTCGCCTATGTATACAAGGTGCGAAACTGCTGTCTTTTCGCCTATCACTGAATTTTTTATTTCCACGAAGTCGCTGATGTATGCACCATTTTTAATATGACTGTCCGGACGGATATGTACATAGTGTTCTATGGTGACGTTATCTTCAACAACAGAATTATATACCTGTGAGGAGTCTATTTTTACATTGTTTCCGATTGTACAGTTTTCTATAACGGAGCTTGCACCAATAGTACAATTTTTTCCGATTTTTGTATTTCCACGTATAATAGTATTTGGCAGAATTTCAGTTCCTGTATCGATTTCGACATTTCTTTCAATAATAATACCATCTGTGCAGACAAAACCCACTCCGTTATTAAGATGCCTTTCAATAATCATCATACGGGCATATGTATTTAAATTAAGTAAATCCTTGCGGTCGTTAGCTCCCTTGATAATATCAGGGTTGGAGGATTTATATGCACCGGCATTCTTGCCGTCGGAAATTGCTATGGAAATAGTATCAGTAAGATAATATTCTTTCTGGACGTTTTCACAGGTTATCTTGTCAAGAAGTCTGATTAAATCTGCCGTCCTGAACCAGTAAGCACCGGAATTTACTTCTTTAATCATGCGTTGTTCGTCGGTAGCGTCTTTCTGTTCAACAATACCACTTATTCCGTTTTCGGTACGGATTATGCGACCATAGCCGTATGGGTTATCAAGTTCAGCGGTAATGACCGTAACGGCATTTTTATTTTTTTCGTGATATTCAAGGGAATTTCTTATAGTTTCCCCGTCAATGAATGGTGCGTCTCCGCAAAGTACAAGTGTATTTCCTGATTCGTCGTCTTTTAGGAACGGCACAGCCTGCATTACCGCGTGACCCGTGCCGAGACGTTCAGCCTGTAAGACTGTTTTATAACGTCCGTTGAGATACTCATCAATCATTTCGCCCATAAAGCCTTTGACAACGCATATGTCATTTACATCTGCACTCTCACACGCTGAAATGACCCATTCAAGCATAGGCTCACCAAGAACTTTAAAAAGCGGTTTAGGCATATCGGCTTTCATACGTTTGCCCTGTCCACCAGCAAGAATTACTGCTTTATTCATGTTTATTCCTCCTTGATTATTATGTAATTTGTATACCTAAATTATTTAGTTTTCTTATGACATCTATTCTGAAACGATTATCAGTCTGTTTGATTATTCCTTTAGAGTTATGTATTTTATTACCCTTTACTTCCATATCGGTGAGATTTTTACAGTTATAAAATGCCTTATTGCTTATTCTTGTAATGCCGTTGCCTATAATTACATTTTGGAGACTACCGCACCAATAGAATGCAATTTCGTCTATTCTTGTAACACTATCAGGAATAGTTACACTTATGAGTTGTTTATGTTGAAATGCCTTGAATGATATGCCTGTAACGCCCTCTGGGATTATGACATTTTTTTCATTGCCTTTATAGTTTATTAATTTATTTTCAATTATATAATATTCCATTGCCATAGAAAATCCCTCCATTAAAATAACATACATATATTATAACATAAAAATACAGAAAAGTCTTTGATTTTTTAATTAAAATAAAAAAATATATAAGTCGGAAAGAGGATTATTGCTTTATTCC
>CAMWQI010000098.1 GCA_947176345.1 uncultured Ruminococcus sp. | reverse complement strand
ATGGGAATTAGTCGAGGAAGAAACAGAATTGTATGCAGAGCCTAAAGATGAATTACTTGAAAAAATATCAATATTTTCTGAATATTTTGAAAATTATTATGAACAGACAATACCTGAAATCAGGGAGGCTGAATTTTTTGATGATGTTCTTAGTGGAAAAATATATATCAGATTAAAAGAAAATGAAGAAATGAATATCATTGACGAAATTTACAAAGAACTTTTATGGGATTTTTCATATCTTGTTAGCGAACGGAATTTTTCCATAAAATATAAAATTGAAATACCAGCTTATTTTCTTGCTGTAATATGCAATAAACTTAGCGAACTTGAAGGTATTGTATCATTAGTAAATGACAATGATAATCAAATCAGTTATGAAGCACTTACCTATTTTTATGATAGAGCATTTGAAAGATTAAATATCAGGTGGCACTCACTTACGCCATTGATTGCTAAAATAAGCAAAACTATTTATTTTGATAATCCCCTTTTTGCTCTTTTTATTCCTAATATCAAACCTACGACAAAAGACCTTATTATTAATAATCATAATTATACTATTATAGAAAAAAACGCTCAACTTGAAAAATCAATAGCAGACAAAAATAATATCCTTAACAGCTTTGCACACACCTACAAAAATATGAAAGCAACTGCACTCTATGATATGGGAAAGGTACTTCTTACCTCTTCAAATAAGGATATACGCTATTATGGAAGAGTAGCTTTATCAGAATATAGCATAAAAAAGAACCTTACAAAACAAATAGATATGATGCGGTTGCTTTTCGAAGATAATATTCAAGAACTGATTAAAAAAATCAGTAATACCGTATATAATTCTCCGGATAAAAGCACAATATTGATAAATAATATCGTTTCTGAAGCATGGAAAAGATGTTTCATGACAATGCTGTATGACAACAGCAGAGAAGCCGTTCAACTCCGTGAAATGTATTTTGATAATGACGAAGACTCTAAAAATTTCAGAGATGAATTTGAAACATATGTAATTGTAAACATAAATGATACGTTATCATGGATTAGCGAAACAGAAATATTTGATTTGAAGCTCTCTATATCTGGTCTATGGAATAATTTATACTTTGTTGTCGATGAATACGCCGCATTACTACTTACCGAATGGCTGTCGGAATTTTTTAAGAATATCATGAAATACGCTGACAATGAATATCCGATATATATCGAATTTTCATCTGAAAATAATAATCTTATCATTCATCTGAAAAACCATAAAAATACCGATATTACAAGTCATACTACACAACAAGGTATAAAATCAATAAAAAATTTTCTTGACAAATTAAACGAAAAGAAAGAAAACATTAACTCCATTAACATTATACAGACTGATGATGAGTATGAAGTAACCTTGAAAATTACATCTGATATTTTCATGAAAGGAATACAGTAATATGAAAAAACCTAAATCGTTAAAAGACTCAACGCGTGAAACGCCAAAAAATCTTTTAGATACAGAAACAACAGATGATAATATTAAGAAAATAAGAGAAGAAGAAAAAAAAGAACTAAAAGAATTTAAGAACAGCTATAAAAATATCCTATGGATTGATGACAGAGACGAAAACAATGCATCAAAAAATCCAGTTAAATGGCTGAAAGACTGTCTCACAAACTCCGACCATATGGGCATTGACCTTGTGGGAACTATATGGGAAGCTGTCAATAAAATTCAGAATTGCAATCAGTATGACCTCGTCATATTTGATATGAATTTACAAAATGGTTTCGATGATAAAAAAGAAAATTCTAAAAACATTGAAAATATTTTCAAAGATCGTAATATAGATTTCAACTATAACGATGTACAAAAAAATCCCGAAACAGCCGGTATATACTTATATGTTCTTCTGCTTTCCTATGGCTATCCTATAGACAGAATGCTTATTTATACCGGTAATTCCGAAAATGCCTCACTTGATGAGAATGTAAAGAAAAAACTAGCTTATTTCAATTTCAATAATGGTATTATCAAAGGAAAAGATAAAAAGCTTGATTTGGAAAACACATACTTTAAAGGCGAAAAGAACTCTTACTACAGGGTACGAAGGCTTGTATTTCAGGCTTGCGATTACTGGGAAAAAAATATCCCTGAAACTGAAAAGATAAAATTCAATCAGCTTTACTTTAAAAACAAAAAACCAAATCAGATTGAAAAAGACAGTTTCATTGATATGCTTGACAGAGCAGAAATGCTTTTCCCAGTTGTAAAGCCCGTTGAATGCGAAAAAGTATACTATCAGGCTTTGCAGGTTGCTACGATGTATCATGAACAAAGCGCTAAAATAAATGAAATAAAAAAAGAATTACAGAAATTTCATTCTGTTTCAAGATATTTCCGGAATTTTTCAGCACATAGCAAATTCAGGAACAAAATTATTTCTGCTGACGAATTTGCACTTATTTTCTGCATCACTCTCCGGACGTATTTTACAGATTTCAGCAATGAACTTCTTCCATATGAAAAAAATTATTTCCGAAATGACGAACCGACAAAAATTGACTATCATACAATTATCAATAAATGGAAAGGCAATTTAATTAATAATATTAAAATAAACACTAAAAATGAAACACCCACAGATGTATCAATTGAAAAAATTATAAGTCATATCGCTTTTCAGACGGAAAAAATTCTTGAACCAAAAGATATTATGCTTGTACTTTTCAATGATATAATTCAGAACGAAAAAGACGAAAACGGGAAAAAAATTCCAATTGCTTTTGTAAAACCGCAAACTTCAATACAATCTAAGACAAGCTCCTGTAAAATCGAATTTAAATATTCAATAAATTACACCACCGCTGAACCGGACAATGAAAATTTTTTCATGAAATACGCCTATCAGCTTATCAAAAAATAACACGCCAAATCCAAAAAATCCCCTGTATAAAACAGGGGATTTTTTATTTATCTTACACCAAAGAGAAGTTTGTCATATGTCGGGAACGGCCAGTATTCTTCAGCGGTAAGCTGTTCAGCCTTGTCAGCTGGCATACGGAGTGCGTCCATTTTAGGAATAATCTGGTCACGCACGAATGCTGATGCCTCAATAGCAGTATCGATTTTTTTCAGTTCTGAAACTGCACTTTCCAGTTCGCATACAGCGTCGCATATTTCGTCCATAAGTCCGCAAACCGTGCTTACAATGCACTTTTCGTATTTTGATGCACCTAAGCCGTCTTTGGATTTTAAATTAGTGGAAAGGTCACCGGTGAACTTTGAAAGTGCCGGAAGTATCTGTTTCTTTGCCATGTCAATCATTGTGATTGCCTCAATATTGACAGTCTTTGTATAATTTTCAAGCATTATATCACATCTTGATGTAATTTCACTTTCTGTGAAAATTCCATGAGATGTAAGCATTTCAACATTTTTCTTTTCAAGGATTTTCGGCATAGCATCGGCAGTAGTCTTAAGATTTGAAAGACCACGTTTTTCAGCCTCTTCAATCCAGCTGTCGTCATAGCCGTTGCCATTGAAAATAATCCTCTTATGTTCTTTGATAGTATCTCTTACAAGGTCATGCAGTGCCTTGTTGAAATCATCAGCTTTTTCAAGAATATCTGCAAACTGTTTTAATACCTCCGCAACTGCTCCATTAAGGTGAATATTAGCACATGAAATACTATTTGAAGAGCCTAACATTCTGAACTCAAACTTATTGCCGGTGAATGCAAACGGAGATGTTCTGTTTCTGTCGGTAGTGTCCTTGCTGAACTCAGGAAGAACTCCAACACCTAACTGCATTTTCTGCTTTGCACCACTGTCATATGGAGTGTCATTTTCGATAGCGTCAAGAACACCTGAAAGCTCATCACCAAGGAATATTGAAATAATAGCCGGTGGTGCTTCATTTGCACCTAATCTATGGTCATTTCCGGCTGTAGCAACGGAAAGACGGAGCAAATCCTGATAATCGTCAACTGCCTTGATTACAGCAGACAGGAAAAGCAGAAACTGTGCGTTTTCATAGGGATTTTTTCCGGGAGTAAGAAGATTTACGCCAGTATCAGTTGAAATAGACCAGTTATTGTGCTTACCCGAACCATTCACGCCATCGAATGGCTTTTCATGCAGAAGGCACACAAGACCGTGTTTCTGTGCTACTTTCTGCATTACTTCCATAGTAAGCTGATTATTGTCGGCAGCTATATTTGTGGTTCTGTAAATCGGTGCGAGTTCGTGCTGTGCCGGTGCAACTTCATTGTGCTTAGTCTTAGCAAGAATGCCGAGTTTCCATAATTCCTTGTCAAGGTCTGCCATATATTCTGCAATTCGTGGCTTGATTGAGCCGAAATAATGGTCTTCCATTTCCTGACCCTTAGGTGGCATAGCACCAAAAAGAGTACGTCCGGTCATTATTAAGTCCTTACGCTGTTTATAGAGTTCCTCTGGAATAAGGAAATACTCCTGCTCCGGTCCTACAGATGTCTTTACACAGCGGACATCATCTTTACCGAAAAGCTTTAAAATTCTAAGTGCCTGAACATTCAGTGCGTCCATTGAACGAAGTAACGGTACTTTCTTGTCAAGTGCCTCTCCAGTATACGAACAGAAAGCAGTCGGAATATAAAGTGTGCCGTCCTTGATAAATGCATAGGAAGTAGGGTCCCAAGCCGTGTAGCCTCTTGCCTCAAAAGTAGCTCTCAAACCACCGGAGGGGAAAGACGATGCATCAGGCTCACCCTTAACAAGTTCCTTGCCGGAAAATTCCATGATAACGCGACCGTCCGGAGCAGGATTTATAAAGCTGTCGTGCTTTTCAGCAGTCACACCCGTTTCCGGCTGAAACCAATGTGTATAGTGGGTTGCACCCTTTGATACCGCCCAGTCTTTCATTGCTGAAGCTACTGCATTTGCTACTGTAATATCAAGAGGCACTCCCCTGTCTATCGTTCTCTTGAGTGATTTATAAACCTTTTCTGAAAGTACGCCTTTCATAACTCTTTCATCGAATACCATACTTCCGAAGTAATCCTGTACCATTTCCATAATAAAAATCCTCCTTGATTTATTTAATTGATGCCTTTATAAAGTCCGCAAACAATTTATGCGGTTTGTTTGGTCGCGACTTAAATTCAGGGTGGAACTGCACGCCCGTGAACCATTTATGCTCCGGAATTTCAATAATTTCAACAAGTCTTTCGTCCGGTGAAATTCCAGCTATTTTCAATCCGCTTTCGACTGCCTGTTTGCGATATGCATTATTGAACTCCCAACGGTGACGATGCCTTTCATAAATTAATTCCTCACCATAAATTTTTCTTACTGTTGAGTCTTCCGCAAGTCTGCACGGATAAAGTCCTAAACGCATTGTACCGCCTTTTTCAGAAATATTTTTCTGACTTTCCATAATATCTATAACCGGATTTGCAGTATCTGAAAACTCCGAAGAGTCGGCGTCCGGAATACCCATGACGTTACGTGCAAACTCTACAACAGCCATCTGCATTCCTAAACATATTCCAAAGAATGCTATATTATTCTCTCTTGCATATTTTATCGACTCAATCATACCTTCAATGCCACGATGTCCAAACCCTCCAGGGACTATAATTCCACCACAATCACTGAAAATCTCTCCGGCATTTTCAGAGGTTACTTCCTCCGAATTTACCCATTTTATTTCAACCGTTGCATCATTGACTATACCGCCGTGTCGTAAAGCTTCCGCTACTGAAAGATATGCGTCATGGAGCATGACATACTTTCCGACAAGTGCAATCGTAACTTTCTTGTGTGCGTTTTCCGCACGTTTAACCATTTCCGACCATTCTGTAAGGTCAGGTGTTCTGTCTTCAATTCCGAGGTGATGACATACCGACTTTGCAAGTCCTTCTTCCTCCAGCCATAACGGCACTTCATAGAGCGATGGTGCAGTTAAATTCTGTATAACATCTTCCTTACGGATATTGCAGAATAAAGCTATTTTATCCCTCATTCCGTCCGGTATTGGCTTTTCGCTCCGGAGTACGATTATATCCGGCTGAATACCTATTGACAGCAATTCTTTAGTGGAATGTTGTGTCGGTTTGGATTTCAGTTCTTCCGAACCTGCTATATACGGAACAAGTGTGACGTGTATGTAAGAAACATTATTCCTGCCCTGCTCCGTTCCTACCTGACGGATAGCCTCCAAAAACGGCGTTGACTCAATATCGCCTACAGTACCGCCGATTTCCGTGATTACAATATCTGCATTTGCGTCCTTGCCTGCACTGTAAACTTTATCCTTTATCTCATTTGTTATGTGGGGGATTACCTGAACAGTTCCGCCCAGATAATCGCCTCTTCTTTCTTTCTGAATTACATTCCAGTAGATTTTACCGGTTGTGACGTTTGAATTTACTGATAAATTCTCATCAACAAATCTTTCATAATGACCTAAATCAAGGTCAGCCTCTGCACCGTCGTCGGTGACGAAAACTTCACCGTGCTGATATGGTGACATAGTACCAGGGTCAACATTAATGTATGGGTCAAATTTCTGTATAGTGACCTTATAGCCACGCTGTTTCAGAAGTCTTCCGAGTGATGCGGCTGTTATGCCCTTTCCGAGACCGGATACCACACCGCCGGTGATAAATATATACTTCACTTAATCAGACCTCCGTTAATTGTTTTCATGAACGCCGGCATAAGCCTTGTTTTCCTCTTCCGTATCCTGTAAAGCGTCATAACCCTGCTCACCGGTACGGACTTTCACAACGTTTTCAATATCATAGATAAATATTTTTCCGTCGCCGAAATTTCCGGTATATAAAGCCCTGATAGCCGTATTTATTACTTTGTCTGCCGGAACTGCACATATAGCGATTTCAGCTTTTATTTTCGGCAGGAGGTTCATTTCAATCTTAGCACCACGATAATATTTCTGTGTCTGACCTTTCTGCATACCACAGCCAAGAACGTTAGTTACAGTAATACCCGTAATATGAATGTCTTCCATAGCCTGTATGAAATCTTGTAATTTCTGCTGTTTGAATATTGCAACAACTTTAGTCATTTTCGGCGAGCCGTCTGCTGACGGTACGGAATAATTCTTTATTTCCACTGCCTCATTGACTGGAATACGCTGTACACTTTTTGCATCATCTTTTGTATAACCCTGCATTGATATATCACCCATTGATGGTGCAAAGTCCGCATACGAGGAAACAAGTCCGTGTTCTGTAACGTCAAGACCGATTATTTCTTCCTGTTCGCTTGCACGTAAACCAATTGTGTGTTTGATTATTTGGAATACACAGAACATAGTAACTGCTGTCCAAGTACCTACCGCAAGAATGCCGAGAAGCTGTTTTCCGAGAAGTTCAAAGCCACCACCATAGAAAAGACCTGTATTGCAAATACCACTTGCACCACCGGCTTGTGCTATTGCAAATCCAGGGGCTTTATCTGTTGCAAAAAGTCCTACTGCTATAGTACCCCACAGACCGTTCATCATGTGGACTGCTACCGCACCTACAGGGTCGTCAACATGAAGTACATAATCTAAGAACCATACTCCGAAACATACAAGCAGTCCGGAAACAATTCCTACACATATTGCACCAAAAGCATTGAGAACATCACAGCCCGCTGTAATTCCTACCAGTCCGGCAAGTGAAGCGTTAAGGCACATTGAAACATCAGGTTTGCCGTATTTCAACCATGTGAAGACCATACAGGTAACTGTTGCTATTGCCGGTGAAATTGTTGTTGTAAGGAATATAGAGCCTAACATTTCTACTGACTGTGAAGCAGCCGGATTAAATCCATACCAGCCAAACCACAAAATAAATACACCTAATGCACCTATTGTGAGGTTATGTCCAGGGATAGCATTTACTTTCACTTTACCGTCTGAAGTTTTTGTAAATTTGCCTATTCTTGCACCTAAAATGCTTGCACCGACAAGTGCTGATATACCACCAACCATATGAATAGCACATGAACCGGATATATCATGGAAGCCCATTTTATATAACCAGCCATCACTGCTCCAAATCCAGTGTGCTTCTATCGGATAAACCAATGCACTTATTATGCCTGAATATATACAATATGAAATAAATTTACATCTTTCTGCCATTGCACCCGAAACGATAGTAGCAGTCGTTGCACAGAATACAAGGTTAAAAACAAAGTTTGAAAAATCAAAATTATCATAAGATGTGAAAATATCAAATCCAGGTTTGCCGATAAGTCCGGCAACGTCCTCACCCATAAGAAGTCCTGCACCTATAAGAATAAATACCACTGTACCTATACAGAAATCCATCAGGTTTTTCATGATAATGTTTCCGGCATTCTTAGCTCTCGTAAATCCGGTTTCCACCATTGCAAATCCCGCCTGCATAAAGAAAACAAGCGATACTGCAATCAGAAACCATATTCCGAAAATATGACTGTCTGCCTTTTCCATGACCTGTTCGATAATTGACTGAATGTCTGTCATAAAAATTCCTCCCTTTCAGAATTACAAAAGGGTGTATGATACCCCGATAATCCGGAATAACATACACCCCATTGTGTATGGAAATTATACAAACAAAAAAAGAGAACTATGGATTGACATTCAATCCACAGCCCCCTTGCTGTTTACGTTGTTATTATATACCCGTTTTTCCGATTTGTCAATAGATTTCCGGCACTTTCGGCATAAGAAACAAAACAATTCATCATTAATAATTAATAATTATGAATTATGAAAAAAGTTTTTTGGTGTGGGTGTGGAGGTGAAGTAGAAGTAAATATCTGTATCCTTATCTATATCAT
>CAMWQI010000097.1 GCA_947176345.1 uncultured Ruminococcus sp. | reverse complement strand
TCACAGACTACACCATGTGACCCGAAAGCTACCAATGAGACAAAAAATCTTATGTCTTATCTGGCAAGTGTATATGGAAATAATATAATTTCAGGTCAGCAGGAAATATATCAGTACGGACACGGCGGAAATTTTGAACTTGAGTTCGATTATCTCAAGGAACTTACCGGAAAACTTCCGGCTATAAGAGGTTTTGACTTCCTTAACTGTGCTAATATTCTTTACGGTTCGGAAGACGGAACTGTTGACAGAATAGTTGACTGGGTAAAGAATAAAAATGGTATTGCTACTGCTTCATGGCACGTTGTTGTTCCGAAACACATGGACGGTTATAAGGTCGGTGACCCCGTAAGCTATGAAAATTCTACGTATTCCGTAAAAGACCTGCAAGGCAATCCGGCTACTGATTTTGTCACATCTAATGTTCTTAAAGAGGGTACTGTAGAGCGTGAATATTACCTCACGGCTTTAGGCGCACTTGCTGAACAGATTAAGAAACTTCAGGACGCTGATATTCCGCTTATTCTTCGTCCTCTCCATGAGGCTGAAGGCGGTGGCGGTGAGAATGGTTCATGGTTCTGGTGGGGCAAGGAAGGCTCTAAGGTTTACAAGGAACTCTGGAAACTTACCTATAAAACTCTCACAGAAGATTATGGTCTCCATAATATCATATGGGAATGGAACAGCTATAATTTTGATACTTCTACTGACTGGTATCCAGGCGACGAATATGTTGATATTATCGGTTATGATAAATATAATTGTACCGTATATCTTGAAGAAAACGACTGGCAGGCATCACTTGTCCATAATGACAGTGCAATAGGCTCTACTTTCTATGGCATCATGGAAAAATACAACAGTGCAAAAATGATTGCTATGGCTGAAAATGACAGTTTTTCAAATATTGAAAATCTTACATCTGAAAAAGCTGGCTGGCTGTATTTTTGTACGTGGTATGATGGTGGTTCTGACGACATAAATTTCCTTTCAAATCCAATGTTCAATACAGAAGAAGATACTATTAATATGTATCAAAGTGAATACTGCATTACACTTGACGAATTGCCAGCAGACCTCTATTCAAGTAAGGCAAAGCCTGTACAGACTACTACAACAGCAAGCGGTAACGGTTCATCTACTACTACAACCACAACAACTGCTACTACCGGTAAAGGCGACGATTTCAAGTTTGAAGTAAAATCATATCCGATTGAACTTCCTGATGATAAAAGTAAGGTATTTACGGTTAAAATCAAAGGTGCACCAACTGCATCTATTGGCGGTGCTTTAGGCTACAGCAACGGACCTACTCCGGCAGACTGGGTGAATATTGAATGGAAAGGAAACGCTGATAAAAACGGTGACCTTGAAATTACAATTGATATTTCTGAAATTCCGGCAGATGTCAAAGAGGCGGAGCTTCAGATTTGGTGGTCAAATGTATGGAACGCTGAAACAGAAACTTCCACGGACAAAGATTGTAATATGACATGGTATTCCTCTAAGAAAGCAACATCAGACGGTGTTGTAGGTGACGCAAACGGTGATGGTCAACTGAATGTTTCCGATGCTGTATTTATTATGCAGTCACTTTCAAATCCTGATGAATATAAACTTTCTGAAAAGGCTCTTGTTCTTGCCGATGTTGTAGGTAACGGAGACGGTGTAACAGCTAAGGACGCACTTGTTATACAAATGATAGGAATAAATCTGATTTCAGCATCAGACCTTCCGTTGAGTGGAGATATTGATTTTTAATCAGAAAACATAAAAAATATGGCACACACGGGAAAAATCCCGTTGATACTGTAAGAGTATGTCAAAATAAAAAACTGCCGGACTTTAAAAAAATCCGGCGTTTTTTCTGATTAATTTTCTTTGCAGAACTCAATAAATTCTTCATACGTTCCCTGACGGTCAATACATCCGTCGGGCGTTATTTCAATAATGCGGTTTGCGGTAGTTTGGAGGATTTCATGGTCGTGAGATGCAAGCAGTACAACCCCCTTGAAATTTATCAGGCTGTTATTAACAGCGGTTATGCTTTCCAAATCAAGATGGTTTGTCGGTCTGTCAAGAATAATTGCATTAGAGCCGAAAAGCATCATTCTTGAAAACATACAGCGGACTTTTTCGCCACCGGAAAGAACGTTAACGGGCTTGTACACATCGTCACCGGAGAATAACATTCTTCCAAGGAAACCACGGAGATAAGTTTCTGTTTCGTCTTTTACAGAATATTGTCTTATCCAATCAAGTATTGATAGCTGACAGTCATTGAAGTATTCAGAATTATCAACCGGCATATATGAAGTAGTCACTGATACACCCCACTTGAAACTACCAGAATCAGCCTGTTCTTCTTCCATAAGAATCTTAAAAAGCATTGTTATAGCCTGTTCACTTTCGCCAATAAAAGCGACTTTGTCATTACGTCCAAGAGTGAAACTTACATTATTAAGGAGCTGAACACCATCAACTGTTTTTGAGATGCCATCAACCTGTAAAATATCCTTGCCGAGTTCTCTGTCCATGTCAAAAGCTATGAACGGATAACGTCTGCTTGATGCCGGAAGTTCCTCAACGGTGAGTTTTTCAATGAGTTTACGGCGTGAAGTAGCCTGATTTGACTTTGATTTATTGGCTGAAAAACGTGCAATAAATTCTTTGAGTTCTTTAATTTTTTCCTCATTTTTCTTGTTCTGCTGTTTAATCATGCGTTGAATCATCTGGCTTGACTCATACCAAAATTCATAATTTCCGACATACATTTTAATTTTATTGTAGTCAATGTCAACTATATGGGTGCAGACATTATTCAGGAAATGACGGTCATGTGATACGACTATTACAGTACCAAAATATTCAGCAAGAAAACCCTCCAGCCACTTGACTGCATCAATATCAAGGTGGTTTGTCGGCTCGTCAAGCAGAATAATATCAGGATTTCCGAAAAGTGCTTGTGCTAAAAGTACCTTTACTTTTTCGTTTCCGGAGAGTGATGACATCTGTGAATATATAATATCCTCCGGCAGTCCTAAACCCTGAATGAGTTTTGAGGCATCAGATTCAGCCTCCCAGCCGTTCAGTTCGGCAAATTCTCCCTCCAGTTCAGCAGCTTTTTCGCCGTCCTCGTCCGTAAAATCTTCTTTGGCATAGAGTGCGTCTTTTTCCTGCATAATTTCATAGAGACGGGCATTTCCCATTATCACGGTATCAAGCACTGTATACTCATCATATGCAAAATGGTCTTGTTTCAGGACACTTAAACGTTCCTCCTTAGGAATAACAACTTCTCCTGAAGCAGTTTCAAGTTCTCCGCAAAGAACTTTCAGGAATGTTGATTTTCCTGCTCCGTTAGCACCGATAACACCATAGCAGTTGCCATTAGTGAATTTCAGGTTTACGCCCTTGAAAAGAACAGAACCGCCGAACTGTACACTTACATCATTTACAGTAATCAAATTAAATACCTCCAATAAAAATAGTTACTGAATAATTATAGCACATAAAAATATTTCTGTAAAGTTAAAAATGTGAAAATTTTTTCATATTAAATTAAGATTATTTTAAGATTGGAAATTTATAATAAATATAAATTCAAAAATACTACAGAAGGAGTTGAGTAAAGTGGCAATCAATACTTTTGCAAGGAAAGAAATAAAGTTCCTGCTTGACATGAATCAGTATCATAATCTCATGGAAACGTTGCAGATATATATGAATCCTGATAAATTCTGTGTCGGTGGTAAGGAATACGGCATTTATAATATCTATTATGATACGCCCGACGATTATCTTATAAGAGAATCCCTTGCAAAGCCATATTACAAGGAAAAAATAAGATTAAGGAGTTATTATTCACCAGCCTCGCCGGACTCACTTGTTTTTCTGGAAATTAAGAAAAAAATCGGCGGTATTGTGACAAAACGCCGTGTTTCAATGACGTTAGAGGAATCAGATGAATATTTCCGCACAGGGAAAAAGCCAAAGACTGACAAGTACATAACGGAGCAGGTTTTCAGGGAACTTGACGTTTTTTTGAATATGTATCCCGTTTCCCCTAAACAGTATATAAGCTATCAGCGTGAGGCATTTTTCGGTAAAGATGACCACGATTTCAGGCTTACTTTTGACAGAAAACTTACTGAACGCCGTTATGATTTGCGACTTGATTTTGAAAGTTACGGCAATCAAATTATAGATGAGAATCACAGGCTTATGGAAGTAAAAGTAGGAAATGCCGTTCCGGAATGGCTTATAGAAAAACTTTCAGAGCTTGGTATATACAAAACCAGTTTTTCAAAATACGGAAGAGCCTATGAAAATTTTGTGAAAGCCGGTATAAAAGAACATAAAAATATTTATTCTGGTATTCAGATGACTAATAATTATAATTATCAACAGGAGCGTGTAAGAAATGTTTAGTAATGTAATATCAACAGCGGACAGTTTAACTGCAGGAGAATTTTTTATCTGTGTAGGGTCGGCACTTGTAATGGGCTTTCTGATAAGCCTGCTATATATGGCTACACATCGCAAGGAGGGCTATTCTCAAAGCTATGTTTTCACAATGATAATGCTTCCTACTATAGTTGCACTCATACTTCTTTTAATCAATACTCCAGCCGGAGCATTAAGCCTTGCCGGAGCATTCACACTTGTGCGTTTCAGGAGCGTTGCCGGCGACCCGAAAGATATAGCATACATATTCTTTGCTATGGCAGCCGGAACGGCGTGTGGTATAGGCTATGTAGGCTATGCTGTAGTGTTCTTTGTGGTTATTGGAATAATTCTTTTTGTACTCAGTGAAATTAATTTTGGTGGAAGTAAAAAAAGCCATATGACACTGAAAATAACAATTCCTGAAAATCTTGATTATCAGGGTGTATTTGAACCTGTTCTTAATAAATATACAGATTTTCACAGACTCCGCCGTGTAAAGACAACAAATTTCGGTACTCTCTTTGAACTTATATACAGCGTTGATGTTCCGGACAGTTGCGACCAGAAAAAATTCATTGATGAACTCCGCACCCTCAACGGTAATATGAATATAAATCTCATATTCTTCAGATATGACGACAAAATTTATGAAAACTAATTTATATTTTTCCCTCTCTGTAATATCAGACCATTATTTATGGTCTGATATTCTTTCATTTATATAATTATATTTTTTATTTTATTAATAAAAAATTAAGGTGAAAAAGTATTGAAATTAATACAAAATTACATTATTTTACAGTTTTGTATACAATAATGAATTTACAACTGGACAATTTTGCGTTATAATACTTACAGCAATTGTGAATATTGGTATTCAGTATCAAGTGTCATTCCCTCTCATGTGCTTGATACTGAATATTAATTCAATTTTCATTCTCATCTGAGAACGTGAATTAAAACAGTTGCTTGCCACAGGTTTTTTAGTTGATACCTATAACTAACCCCCTTTCAATTTTAATTTTTTCATGTTTTCTATTTAATTACTGCTCCGTCCGGAGCGTGATTAAAACTATGTTTTTATGTTTTTTTGACTAAGTCTGTGGCGCGGTTCACAGTGCTGATGATGAAAATCATCTGAACCGTTTTGATTTTATTTTGCTCCTTGTAAAAAGGAGCTTTTTTTTAAATTGTGAAATTTGCGTGAAAAATTATATAATACGCTTGACAAATTCTATAATCCGTGCTATGATATTATCAAGGAGGGAGGAGAATGAAAAAAAGTGTTTATAGTCTCGTTCTCATGGACAGCGTTGTTAAGGCTGTCGACGAACAGGCTTACAGGCTCGGCACAAGCCGTTCAAATCTCATAAATCAGATACTCGCCGAACATCTCTGCTGTGTTACGCCTGAAATGCGTATGCGTGAAATATTCGATTCTGTCACTGAAATGATAAGTGAAAATTTCCAGATACAGCAACAAGGTTCAGCCTCACTTATGACCCTTAAAACAGCTCTTGCGTATAAATACCGTCCGGCTGTGAATTATAAAGTTGAGTTACAGCGTGAACCAGATAATTTTATAGGTCAACTTCGTGTGCAGATACGTACACAAAGTCAACCACTGATAAATATTTTCAATAACTTTTTTATATGGCGTATTGAAATGGAAAAACACTGTTTTTCCGAAATCGGTCTTAATAATTATTCATTCGAACTTACTTCTGGAAATTTTTCAAGAAAATTGTTGAATAATCCGAACGGAAAAACCGGCATTGCAATAAGCGAATATCTCAAGCATTTAAATAAATCAATGCAGTTGTATTTTTCGTCTCCGACGGATTTTCCGAAATATATTTTAGAAAATGAATACAGAAAAATTTTTGATATTTACAAGATATAAGGCATATATACAGCCAATGATTATTTATTAAGGAGGAATAAATTATGAATGCAGAAAAATTAACTCAAAAATCTATGGATGCCGTAAGAAAAGCTCAGAGTACAGCCGTTATGCAGTCAAATCAGGTGATAGAACCAGTTCACCTGCTTGCCGGACTTCTTAAACAGGAAAACGGTCTTATACCACAGCTTTTGAGGAAAATGAATGTTGACCCTGATATTTTTGAGGGCGAAACAGACAAGAAAATAAATTCACTCCCGAAAGTTACCGGAAGCGGAAGAAGCAGTAATGTCGGCATATCTGTTGAATGCGACAGAATTATAAATTCTGCTGAAAAAATAGCCTCCGATATGAAAGACGAATTTGTTTCCGTTGAACATCTCATGCTTGCCCTTATTCAATCCGGAAACAAGGAGGTCACACAGCTTTTCAGGACTTTTAATATCACCCGTGATACGTTCCTAAGTGCGTTGATGACCGTCAGAGGAAATACTCGTGTTACAAGTGAAAATCCGGAAGAAACATATGACGTTCTCACAAAATACGGTCAGGAACTTGTAGGGCTTGCACGTCAGAACAAACTTGACCCAGTAATCGGACGTGACAGCGAAATAAGAAACGTTATCCGCATTCTTTCAAGAAAGACAAAAAATAATCCGGTTCTTATTGGTGAACCCGGTGTGGGAAAAACTGCTATTGCAGAGGGTCTTGCACAGCGTATAGTTGCCGGAGATGTTCCGGACAGTCTTAAGGACAGGAAAGTATTTTCACTTGATATGGGTGCATTGGTTGCCGGTGCAAAATATCGCGGTGAGTTTGAGGAACGTTTAAAAGCTGTCCTGAATGAAATAAAAAACAGCAATGGAAATATTTTATTGTTTATCGATGAACTCCATACGATAGTCGGAGCAGGCAAATCAGATGGTGCAATGGACGCAGGAAATTTATTAAAGCCTATGCTTGCACGTGGCGAACTGCACTGTATAGGTGCGACAACTCTTAACGAATACCGTCAGTATATCGAAAAAGACCCCGCACTTGAAAGACGTTTCCAGCCAGTAATGATTGACCAGCCAACAGTTGAAGATACAATTTCAATTTTAAGAGGCATAAAAGAACGCTATGAAGTTTTTCATGGTGTAAAAATCCACGATAACGCACTTATTTCGGCTGCTGTGCTTTCGGACAGGTATATAACAGACCGGTTTTTGCCGGACAAGGCTATTGATTTGATTGATGAGGCGTGTGCTACTATCCGTACAGAAATGGACTCCATGCCGACTGAACTTGATGTCATTTCAAGAAAAATCGTTCAGCTTGAAATTGAAGAGGTTGCACTGAAAAAAGAAGAAGATAATATTTCAAGGGAACACCTTCAGGAAATTCAGAAAGAACTTGCTGAACTGCGTGAAAAATTCAACAGCATGAAGGCAAAGTGGGAAAATGAAAAAAATGATATTTCCGCTGTACAGAAAATCCGTGAGGAAATTGAACAGATTAACGGTGAAATCGACAAGGCAGAACGTGAATACGACCTTAACAAAGTTGCCGAATTAAGATATGGTAAACTTCCGGAATTACAGAAAAAACTTTCGGAATTTGAACAGAAAGCTGAACACGATACGGAAAACGGAAGACTGCTTCGTGATAAAGTCACAGATGATGAAATAGCAAAAATTGTTTGTCGCTGGACTGGTATTCCTGTTTCAAAACTTATGGAGGGCGAAAAGGAAAAACTTCTTAATATGGAAAAACTTTTGCATAAACGTGTTATCGGTCAGGACGAGGCAGTAACAAAAGTAAGTGAGGCTATACTCCGTTCGCGTGCCGGAATACAAGACCCCGACCGTCCTATAGGTTCGTTCCTGTTTTTAGGACCTACCGGCGTGGGAAAAACTGAACTTGCAAAGGCACTTTCTGAAATATTATTTGATGACGAAAAAAATATTATTCGCATTGATATGAGCGAATATATGGAAAAATTCAGCGTAAGTCGTTTAATTGGTGCGCCTCCCGGATATGTCGGTTACGATGAGGGCGGACAGCTTACCGAAGCTGTAAGGCGTAAGCCCTATTCAGTAGTGCTTTTTGACGAAATAGAAAAGGCTCACCCCGATGTATTCAATATTTTGTTGCAGGTTCTTGACGACGGAAGAATTACCGACTCACAGGGCAGAACGATTGATTTCAAAAATACAATAATAATTCTTACATCAAATTTAGGTTCTAATTATATTCTTGACGGAATAAATGAAAACGGTGAAATTTCGGAACAGGCACGTGAAAATGTTGATGCACTTTTAAAAACAAAATTCCGTCCGGAATTTATTAACAGGCTTGATGAAATTGTTTTCTATAAACCGCTTGCAAAAACTGAAATTATCAGTATTGTTGATTTGATGCTTGCCGATTTAGGCAAACGTCTTGACGACAGGCATATAAAACTGAATGTAAGCGACGAGGCAAAGAATTATATTGTTG
>CAMWQI010000096.1 GCA_947176345.1 uncultured Ruminococcus sp. | reverse complement strand
GTGCTATATGATGAGTATTGAAACATTTTCATTTGTTATTTTAGGGATTTTGTTTTTTTCTTTATTAGTATTAATAATTGTATCTAACAAAATAACTAAAATAACAACAGATAAAAATAATTTAAATTCCTTTTTACAAATTGCTAATGATGAATACATAAAAATGGGTAAAAATGGTTTTTTGGGCAAACGTAAATTAAATAAACAAATGACTTTTGCTTTGAATCTTAAACTAATGCTTAATCAATTTGATAATACTAAAAATGAAAATAGAAAAAAGCTATATGATTTTATCAATAACAACTATTACTTGAAAGATGAAAATGAATTTGTCAGATTGTGTGAAAATTGTCTTAATAATAAAGAAAATCCTCAAGATGAAATGAATGTAGTTAAATTAGATATTACTAAATTGACTCGTCGTTTTGTATTATCAAATGTTAAGATTGTTATTTTTTATGCTATGATAATTGTTCTTCTTTTTACAATAATTATAGATTTTGGAGAAATTATCGTTTATTTTCCAAAAGTAAGTGAATTTTTAACGAAGCGAAAAGATTCTATAGAAACAGCAAATACCATAGTATTTGACATTGCGGCTATTTTGCTTTTATATTTTGAAATAAAGCAGGAGGATATATGAACGACTTTGACTACAAAGAAAAACGTTTTGAGCAGGATATTGAAGAATATCTCACTACAAAAGGCGGATATGAAAAAGGCGTTCCGAAATCCTTTGACAGAAAGCTTGCTCTTGATGTGAATACATTTATCGAATTTATTAAAACAAGTCAGTCGAAACAATGGGAGCGTTTTGAAAAGATTTATGGTGTAGACAGCGAAAAACAGATTATTGACCGCTTTTGTCGTGAAGTCAAAATGGTGGGACTTCTGAAAGTGTTTCGTCAGGGCTTTACCGACAGGGGAATTAAATTCCGTTCTGTTTTCTTTAAGCCTGAAACGACTATCAATCCTACTACTATGACACAGTATAACGCAAATATTCTTCACTGCACAAGACAACTGCATTATTCACTTCAAAATGAAAATAGCATTGATATTGTACTTTTTATAAATGGTATTCCCGTTGCATCAATGGAGCTGAAATGCCAGTTTACAGGACAGAATACGGATAATGCAATAAAACAGTACAAGTTTGACCGAGCAACAAAGGACGCTTTATTTGAGTTCAAAAACAGGGTACTTGTGCATTTTGCAGTTGACCTCTCTAATGTTTATATGACTACAAAATTAGAGGGTGCAAATACATACTTCCTGCCGTTCAATCAAGGTGCAAACGGTGCTGGAAACGTCGGTGGAAAAGGTAATCCTATTAACCCTGACGGCTATGATACGGCATATCTGTGGGAGCAGGTTCTTTGTAAAGACCGTCTGCTTGAGATTATACATAAATATTTGCACTTTCAGGTTGAACGTGACGAAAAGGGAACTATAAAATCTGAACGAATGATTTTCCCTCGTTATCATCAGCTTGACGTTGTAACCAAATTACTTGCAGATGTAAAGAAAAACGGTTCAGGCAAAAATTATCTGATTCAGCATAGTGCAGGGTCGGGGAAGTCTAATTCTATTGCGTGGCTTGCACACCGTCTTTCAGGACTGCATAATGACAACAACGAAAAAATATTTCAATCAGTCATTATCGTTACCGATAGACGTGTGCTTGACAGTCAATTACAAAATACAGTTTATCAGTTTGACCATGTTGAGGGCGTTGTGCAGAAAATCGACAAGAATGCACAGCAGCTGAAAGAAGCTATTGAGGCAGGAACAGGCATTATTATTACTACTTTGCAGAAGTTCCCAGTTATCTATAAAGAGGTAAATTCAGGAAACAAGCGTTTTGCGATTATTGTTGACGAGGCACACTCTTCACAGACAGGTGACGCAGCCAAAAAGCTAAAACGTGCCTTAGCTGATACGGAAAAGACTCTTGAAGAAATTGCAGAATTTGAATATGAGGACGAAAGCAAGCGTAAGGATGATGAAGATAAACTTCTTGATGAACTTGCAGCACATGGAAGTCATGATAATATGTCTTTCTTTGCATTTACTGCTACACCAAAGGACAAGACTTTGCAGATGTTTGGCACTCGTGATGAGAATGGAAAGTATCATCCGTTCCATATTTATTCTATGCGTCAGGCAGTAGAGGAACACTTTATTCTTGATGTCCTACAAAATTATATGACATATAAAATGTACTATAAAATTGCCAAGACCATCCCTGATAATCCTGAGTTTTATACGACAGCAGGTATAAAGGCAATACGAAATTATGAAACCTTGCATCCACACAATATATCACAGAAAACGGCAATAATGCTTGAACATTTCCGAAATATTACAAGATATAAAATCGGAGGTAAGGCAAAAGCCATGATTGTGACACCGTCCAGACTTCATGCTGTACGCTATGTTCTGGAATTTAAAAAGCAGATTGCTGAAAAAGGATATACCAACCTTGATGTACTTGTGGCATTTTCAAATGAAATTGAGGATAACGGCGAATTTTATACAGAAGAAAAAATCAATAAGACCAAAGATGGAAAAGCAATCAGGGAAAATGCTTTGCCTGAGACCTTTCATACAGACGATTTTGGAATGCTGATTGTTGCAGAAAAATATCAAACGGGTTTTGACGAACCACTCTTACATACAATGTTTGTGGATAAGAAGCTGTCAGGAGTGAAAGCAGTTCAGACGCTATCTCGTCTTAATCGTACCTGTCGAGGAAAACAGGATACTTTTGTACTTGATTTTGTTAATAGTGCAGAGGATATTCAGAAAGCTTTTGAGCCATATTATGAAGAAACTGTTTTGGAAAGGGAAACCGACCCGAATGTTGTTTATGATTTGAAAAACACACTTGATGAGTACAGAGTATATCAACAGATTGAAATTAACAGCTTTGCTAATGTGTGGTATTCTGCTAAAAATCAAGAATATGCTGATTTAGGTAAACTTAAAGCTAAGATACAGCCTGCTCTCGACAGATTTGATGCACTCGAACCAGAAAAAAAAGATATGTTTAAATCCACTATTTCAAGATTTAATCGTATATATTCTTTCATTACTCAGGTTTGCCGATTATTTGATAAGGGATTGCATAAGTTTAGCATTTATGCAAAGTTTCTCAGCATCATGTTACCAAGAGGTGATTCTGAGAAGGTTTATATTGATGGTAAAGTTCTGCTTGAATATTATAAACTTGAAAAAGATTTTGATGGCAGTATTAAGCTTGAACCTACCAGCGAAGGTCTTACTCCAATCACAGGAGAAGCGGGCAGATGTGATAAGCAAAAAGACCCACTCACTATTATTATTGATAAAATAAATGAAAAATATGGTACATCTTTTACTGAAATGGATAAGGTATTGCTCCAGATTGAGAATGACTATGCCGTTCAGGATAAGTGGAAAAGCTATGCTCAGAATAACGATTTCAAAACATTTATGCTTCTGTTTGCAAAGGATTTTCCCGAAATGGCAGCAGCACGTTACGAGCAAAACGAAGATTTTTTTATAAAAATGTTTTCTGACTCAGTAATGATGCAACAGGTTATGGAATCTATCGGTAATGTGGTTTATAAAAGGTTGAAGAAATAGCCATACCAAAACATTAAGGAGATTATGTCATGGAAAATATACAGATTACATCGGAAGGCATACAGAAAAATTTGCGTAAAGTAAAATCATATGATGCAATTTGCGAGTATATATGGAACAGATTTGATGCATCACGGAGCAGGAAAAAATGATTTTCACACTTGCATTTACAAATCAATGATGTATAATGGTAACAAAGGCAGATGATGGAGAATGTATAAACTTGTTCCGAAACGTACAATAAGACGGATTGAAAATAATGATGAAGACAAAGAACTCCATACCAGAAAGCTGGAGATTGCACTTGCAAGTGAATCGGATGATGAACAATGGAGAGAATCAGTTCATCTGCATCTTGATGAAATGAAAATCCTAGATAGTGAGGATGGAGAAAGAATCAAAAGAGACTTTGATAGGATGCTGAGAGGAATTTAGTAATGTACGATATTGATTATGAAATATACAAGTATATCAATGAGCTGGCAGACCAGTATGTAGAAACTGACGAGTTGCTGAAAAGAAATCATCTTACATTCGATGAAGCACTTCAGCAGGCAAAGCAGTTCAAAGAAACGTTTTATGCTTTACTTGAAAAATATTCTATCAGCAGTCAGAGTCTTGTTGTAATCTGTTATGAACTTATGGAGCGTATCAGTCAGCAACCTGACAATCCTAATTTTCAGTATCTTTATTTATGTGTGATGACGGATTTTTGTTTGCTCGTAAGAACAGACCATGACCCAGATGATGAACAGAAAATCAGAAATTATCTTCATCAGCAGGAACTGATACGAGAACTGACGAAATTTTGGAAATCCCAGTCTGAGAATATCAGAAAATATCAGGAATTGCTGGAATATCTTAAAAAGCCGATTAAAGTAAAAAATAACGAATATTCGGAAGAAACAGAATTTCTTTATCAACTGACGATACAGCATACTTTTTTGTATGAAAGTGTGGGAAATTCGGTCTACAAGGATAATCTGAATGCTTTGGTAATATATATTAACAGCGATGAAAAACTGATACGTGTCAAGCCGTATATCATCTTTGCGGCACTTGCCAGAAAAACGGGTCTGATACAGAAAAGAGAGCATTTTATGCCGAATTTAAAAGCACTGTTTAAGTATCAGGACTACAATATTTACAAAGACAACGGCAAAAATTTCAATTTTTATCAGTCCGAGCTGGAACTGTATGACCATCTTCAAAGAAGTTACATTGATGAAGAAGATAATGTGGATATGGAATTATGCGATTTCTGCTTTGCAAATCTCTCCCCGTTGAGCGAATGGTATTATATGAACTGCGAGCCGAATGAAGATATCCCTATGAGTCTGAAAAGAAAGATTCAGACGGTAATGCCGAAATCATTTCCCGACATTCTGAGCCGTGCGGACTATGAAACAATGAACGAAGATGAACTTCTGATATATGGAGATGCAGCAGGAGAACTGCAAGAAAAAATGCTCCAGACAGCAGAAAAATTCCTGAAAATATAATTGTCAATACAAAACAGTTCCGAAATTTTTTATTTTTTTCGGAACTGTTTTATGTTTACTTATCTGATTTTTTGTGATATTCTGTTTTCAGGAGGTGACAATATGTTAATGAATGGTGAATATCTCGAAACTTTAGGAGATTTGAAACGATGTTTCAGTCTTGAAGAACTGATTTACAGCTATTATAACGGCGAACTGGAAATCTTTCTTGATAAAATCGGGGAACACGAAAAAGCAGAACAAATCAGAAATATTTCTGAAAATAACGCTCTGCTCCTGGTACGTCTTTATGAAATTTTTGACTTGCAATACGAGGACTCGGAAGAAACAATCAGGAATGATTATGCATCAGTTCTGTGACCTGCTCTACGATTTGAGCAATTTTCAGCATCTCATCTGCACTAAGACCATCAAGTGCTTCCAGTATGCGATGAAATGCGTCAGTCTCATTGGCTTCTGTTCCTGATGATATATCAAGTAATTTGTGAAGTGGAATTTTTAAGCCGTTTGCGATTTTATAAAGTGTTTCAATTGTAGGACATTTTTCGCCACGTTCTACCTTGCCGATATATGCGGGATGTAATTCAGAATTGAATGCAAGTTCTTCCTGACTAAGCTTTTGTTCTGTGCGGAATTTACGGATTCGTTCTCCGATAATGACTGATATGGTTTCACGGTTTTCTTTCATAGTATGCCTCTTTTCTGCCATAAAGGCAGTATTTACTCCATTGTATCGTTTATTCTATGTTTCTTCAAATATATTTAGAGTATAAAAAATGTTGTCTAAAGGGTTGACAAATAAAAAATCTTGTGGTATAATGAAATGAAAATGTTAATTTTTATAAAAATAGTTTTAATAAAGGAGTATTTTGAATATGAAAAAGAAAAGTATTGTTTGTTTAATGGTTGCTGCTTTGATTGGTAGCAGTGTTGTAATTCCTGCGAATAATATTCAGGAAGAAACTATAACAGTTTCTGCGGCTGTATATGATACAGTTCCAGAGGGATATACTGGCATATATACAATTAATGACCTCTATGCTGTACGCAATGATTTGAGCGGAAATTATATTCTTATGAATGATATTGATATGTCAGAAACCGCTCCTGGCGGTGAATGGGATAGTGGGAATGGTTGGGAGCCAATAGGCAGCTACTATAACGAATTTAAAGGGAATTTATATGGCAATGGCTATAAAATAAGAAATATGCATATCTATGGCGATGTTAGTGAATTTGCAGAAAGTGCTGATAATGAGATATCTGTAGGATTATTTGGATATGTCTCATATGGAACTATATTAGATTTAGGAATTGTTGACTGTGATATTAATATTACTGTTAATAATACTGGTAATACAAAAGTTAATGTAGGAACAACTGTTGGGTATTATACAGCACAGGAATATGATACAGTTTCAGAATGTTATTCAACAGGCAGTATTAATGTTGAATATAATGGAAATGATGAATTATATACAGGCGGATTAATAGGATATGAATATCAGCAGACAGATACAAATAATGTTAATAATTGCTATAATAATTGTAATATAACTGTAGCAGCTGATAATGCTTCATCTTGTTATGTTGGTGGAATTGTGGGTGGAGGTATGCGTGCAGAAGTTGTTGCAGCATATTCTACAGGTAAAATAACCTGTGAATCAGCTAATGCATACACAGGAGCAATTGTCGGTGGTGACCGCAAATTAGTTCAATGTTATTATTTAAAAGACAATTCTAATATAACGGCTGGCGGTAAAAACACAGATTCGAAATATACTGATGTTAAAAGTCTTACTTCTGCACAGGCAAAATCACAAGCAGCTTATAACTTTGATTTTGACGAAATATGGACGATTGACCCGAATGCTGAATATCCATATCCTACACTTATTAATGTACCATATGTAAGTACTCAGTCTTCAATTGTTGAACCAACACAGCCAACAACAAACCCATCTATTTCTACAGGTACAAAAAAAGGTGATATGAACGGTGATGGACTGGTAGATGCTGTTGATGCTTCTTTGATACTTTCATATTATGCATATCTTTCAACAGGTGGAACAATTGATGATATTGATGAATGGATGCAAAATGGTTAATGGTGGTAAAATGAAAAAAATAAAGAATCTTTTATCTCTGTTTATTATTTTTGGTATTGTTTTGTGTGGCTGTGGCAATTCTAATTTACTGGATTTTGGTGAACCTGCTTTTAAAGAAAGATATGAAGAAATTACAGATTCTCTCTGTACTGCCTGTATAAAGCCGATGCTGTCTACACAATTGTATGGTGATTATAATTATGAGAACTGGAGCAATCCATATGAGACTGCTCAAATGTTTAGTGATACTGTTATTGACCTGTCAACTATTAAGATTGATAATATAGGTAACGTTTATAAATCAGGAGGAAACTTCGGATTTGATGTAAAATTCTGCGGAATTGATATAAGTTTTTGTCAGGTAGGTTATGATGAAACAGAATCAGCTTCATTTGTGCTTATGCTGACATCAGGTGTGTATAATTATGAAAAAGTTTCAAAAGGCTTTACTGATACAAGGATGAATATTCAGGCAGTAGCTGATTTTGTGAGTACTTTTGATATGCTTTCAGAAAAGAAGTCAGATATTAAGGTCGATTATTATGCTGAAAATATTGATATAGAATACCTTAATAAAATGCTTTCTGAAAAGTTTGAAGAATATGTAATAAATACTTCTGGCAATACAGAAAATTTTGATAATAATACTATAGAAGATAATTATATGGAAGTTCTTAATGCCTGCAATCAGGAAGATACTGAAAATAACTTTACATATAGGGAATATTATATAACTGATATAAACAATGATGGTATACCCGAGCTGATTATTCATATAGGCAGAAATATAAAAAATGCTGAATATATAATTTATACCTATAAGGATAATAAGATTTATGATTGCGGTGTATCAGGAGGAAACGTAAGCATTGAAGACGAAGATGAAGAAAAACTTGAACGTCTTAGCAGAGAATCTCAGGAAATTGTAACTAAAGGTGATGATTGCATTTATATATCTTTTTGTTATACAGGTTATCAGCATACTTCTGAAATAAAATTGAATGATGATTTACTTCTGGAAGTCTCTAATTATTATGCTTCTGGCGATGAATCGCTTTTTGATTATGATATTCCTGGCGAACCTTTGGAAAGTGCTGATTTTCTGAATGATAATTTGCTTGATGATTATTTTTCATATTAATTTTGGAGTGAGGATTAATGATTGAAAAAATAAAAGAAAATATTATTTATGCTATTGTAGTTTTAGTTTTTATAACTTTAATGTATTCATGTGTAAATAATGATAAAGATAAGGAAACTGATATTAATAAAATTTATGAAATAGTAATTGAAATAGATTACGAACGTAAAAGCCTTTCCTATAATGATGATGCTACTGTGTATATTGATGATGAAAAAATAGGCACTATAAAAGCAGGAAAATGCAAAAAGTATTCGATAAATATAACGTGAGTTCGATGAAAAAAATAGAAAAAACCGCCGAAATCTGTTATAATGAGAATAACTACAGACTCAAAGCAACAGAAAGGCGGTTTTTTCTATGGAACAAATAGCAATTTTTTGTGACACAGATGATTTTTGCAATGCATATGAGGAGTATTGCAGAAACAAACTGTTGATGGATAAGAAAGAGATTGTCCCCCGAACAAGAATGTCATTAAGTGAAATTATGACAATACTTATTATGTATCATCTGTCTGGATATAAGACATTTAAATGGTATTATACAAAATATGTAATGATACATCAGAGAA
>CAMWQI010000095.1 GCA_947176345.1 uncultured Ruminococcus sp. | reverse complement strand
CAACTACTAAGCCCACAACTACAACAACAACTACTAAGCCCACAACTACAACAACAACTACTAAGCCCACAACTACAACAACTACTACCGAGTCCACAACAACAACTGCAACTACCAAGCCTACAACTACTACACCATCTGACTCAAAGAGCGTTGTTCTTACAGATGTAGAATGCGGTACAGGCTACTCACTCGCTGACTACGATTACAAGAACATCAAGTCTATTGAACTTAAATTCAAGAACGGCATAGAATGGGGAAGCGGTTGTCTGGTTCTCGGTCAGTGCTGGAATGAAAGTCATTCTGTTCAGTGTAATGAAATGAAAGACGGCGTTGTTAAGTTCGATATAAACAATCCTCAGGACGTTATTTTCCTCTACAATTACTGGGGACTTGGTGACCTCGTTTCAGTAACTCTCAACTATTGATTTGCGGTCAAATGATACGGCTATAAAGTAATATAACAAAATCCTCCGGCAAAAGAAATTTTGTTGGAGGATTTTTTATTTTCTGATTATAATTTATTTAATTCATTATAAAAATTTTCCCTTGAAAACCGATAATGCAGATTATAAACCCATTCTTTGCGGTGATTTTGTCTGAAATCTTTCATTTCTATCAAACCATCTGTTTCACGGAAATTACAACATACCGACCAACAGCCACCTATACCGCAACCCATACAACAATATAACTCCACTCCATTATAATTGTATGTATCAGGAATTAAAGCCTCTTTTAACTCTTTTTTCATAAATTCAGCTGTATTATGTCCGTAATCGCCAGCTAATTCTGGACAGCCTTCTTGCTGACAGTATTCAGTTTCAATTTGTTTTATCATATCAAGCAACGATACGCCGTTAATAATTATATCGACGAATTTATTATTTTTCAGCCAGTCTGATTCTTCGTCTTCCATGTATCTGTCGTTTAGTTCGTCGTAATTTTTTAACTGCAATTCAAGTACATCTGTATAATTTGAAATTTCATTATTCAATGTCAAATACCTCCATATATTGATTATATCATATAATTTTTAGTATGTCAATATTGTGAACACAATTGAATATCCGGAGTGATTTTTTTTATTTTTTTGAAAAAAACTCTTGACAAATGACAAAATATGTGATATACTACATATAAACCAAAAGTTAATAACTAAACATTCTTATCATAGGAGTGATAATTATTTATTCCATAGAAAATTTTGAAAGACCATCTGTAGCCTCCGACTGTGTTGTTTTCGGCATAGATAGTATAGAGCCAAATTCGCCCCGAAGTCTTAAACAACGCAAGCTGAAAATTCTGCTTGTAAAGCGTGGTGAAGAACCATTCATTAATAAATATTCGCTTGCCGGTGGATTTCTGCGTAAGGGTGAGACCATACAAGAAACCGCCCTCCGCGAACTTAAAGAGGAAGCCGGTGTTTCAGACCCGAAAATAATAAATATAGGTGTTTACAGCCGTCCCGACCGTGACCCTCGTGGCTGGATTATTTCATGTGCATTTCTTGCTCTCACAAGAACGGTTGCACTTTCTACCGCTGATTATTCCGATGCACTGGACGCTCATTGGCTTACTTTTGAGTACGAAAACGAAAAAATAACGCTTTCCGACGGCAACGAAGAAATAATTATACATTATAATAATGGTCAGCCTGAAAAAAATCCGCTTGCATTCGACCACGCAAAAATCATCTATGACGCTTTTATGAAACTTCGCGATGAAGTCGCAAACCATGACATAATTTTTGACCTCATGCCACCGCTTTTTGCAATTTCAGATTTACAACAACCTTATGAAATAATCACAGGGAAAAAGACTTCACCACAGAATTTCCGGAAAAAAATGTCATCGAAAATACGTGAGACAGAATTTTTCGACGAAAAATCAGCACACAGAACATCGAAACTTTACGAAAAAATACCACAGGAGGAATGATTATGAAGGTTTTAATTGTAGTCGATATGCAGAACGACTTTACAACTGGAGTTTTAGGAAATCCCGAAACATCTGCCGTTGTGGGCAGGGTAGCGGATTATATAAATAAATTCCGTGCGGAAAATCCTTACGGAAAAATAATTGCTACCCTTGATACCCATTATGAAAATTACATGGAAACTCAAGAGGGAAAAAATTTACCCGTTCCGCACTGCATAAGGGGTACGGACGGCTGGAAACTTGTGCCGGAAATCAATAAGGCACTTGATGACTGCATAAAACTTGAAAAAATCACTTTTGGTGCAGTTGATTTGCCGTTTGCTATCGGTCGTGATGAAATAATTGACGAAATTCAGCTTATCGGCGTTTGTACCGATATATGTGTGATTTCAAATGCAATGATTATTAAATCAGCATTTCCGGAAGTGCCGATAAAAGTAATTGCGGACTGCTGTGCAGGAGTTACGCCGGAAAGTCACCGCACTGCACTTGATGCAATGAAAATGTGTCAGATTATTATTGAGGAGTGAAAAATTATGATTTCAATGAAATATAAAAAATTCTACTATCCGGAAGTCCATACTTATCCGGACGGAACTTTCAGGGTGAATATGCCTGAAATTCCCGTGACAGACAATCAGCCCATTGAAGTGGTATGGACTTACCGCAAGGAACAGGATTTAACGCTTTTGGTTTATATAACGGAAAATCTTAAAGAAAATTATAAAAATCCTGTAAATCTTTATATGCCGTATGTTCCTAACGCCCGCATGGACAGGGTGCATGATAAAAATGAAGTCTTTACGCTGAAATATTTCTGTAAGGTGATAAATTTTCTTGAATTTGACAGCGTGAAAATTCTTGATGTTCATTCACCGGTGGGGTCGGCACTCCTTGAACGCTGTGAAAATATTTCGCCGGAAAAATATATAAATTATGCAGTTAAACTTTCCGGAATTAATCCAGAGTCGGATTATATTTTCTTTCCAGATGAGGGCAGTTTTAAAAGATATTCCGGTATTTTTAAGAATTTTAATAATATCGGTTTCGGAGTAAAAAAGCGTGACTGGAAAACTGGAAAAATTATCGGACTGGATATTCATGGTGATTATCCGGAAAATAAAAAAGTCCTTATAATTGATGATATATGTTCCTATGGTGGTACGGCTTATCATTCCGCCCTGAAACTTAAGGAACTGGGCTGTAATAATATATATTTATATTTCACGCATTGTGAAAATTCAATATATCAGGGTGAACTCCTCAAAGGCGACCTGATAAATCATATCTATACGACTAATTCTATTTTTGACGGTGGTTCGTCCGGTAAAATAACCGTTTTTGATTGCATATGATAAAGTTTACAGATAGTTTTATGAGACAGAGCCTTGACGGTTTCGGCGAAGATTATAAATATCCGGTCTATGCGGGTGTATATTGCAGGACAGGATTTTTTACACGGAGATACAATGCACAGACAGGTTTTACAGCAGTAACCAATACCGGAAAACTTCTGGTTGCCGAATACTCCGTGCTTGGAAAAGAAAAGAAATATATTTTTCCGGCATATTGCCTGAAAAGCCTTAAAATTAAAAAACTTTTATTATTGCCGGCTTACAGCATAAAAGCGGTTTTTATAGCAGACGGCAGAAAATTCCGTCTTGATATGACTGTTTCGCTGAAAGTAGGCGGTGGCGTATTTCCGGAACAAGCGGAAAATGCCGTGAATTTTATTGAAACTCTTGCAGAATGGCAGATATAAGGAGTGATTATTTTGTACGATTATATAAATCCGATGTTGCTGTGCGATTTTTATAAAACCGTCCATAGCGATATGATTAATCCGAAAATGACAAAATCTGTATCATACTATACACCACGTATGAGCAGGGTTAACCGCTGGGACAGCATTGTTAATTTCGGTTTGCAGATGTTTATAAAAACTTATTTAATTGATTATTTTAATAAAAACTTTTTTGAACGTCCCGAAAATGAAGTGGTCAACGAATTTGAACGTGTACTTGACGCATCACTGGGAAAAGGTATTTATAATTCTGAAAAAATTCGCAAACTGCATCGTTTAGGCTATTTGCCGGTGGAAATTACGGCACTGCCAGAGGGCGTGAAAGTACCTGTACACGTTCCTATGTTTTCGATAAGCAATACACATGAAGATTTTGCATGGTTACCGCAGGCGCTTGAAAGCCTTATCAGTGCGGAAATATGGTATCCGCAGATTACGGCAACGGTCGGAGCGACATATCGTGAAATAGTCAATAAATATTATAATCTCACTTGTGATGACAATATTAATCGGGCAAAAGCCTTAGGGTCATTTGATTTCAGGGGAGATATGGGACTTGATTCAGCATTAAAAGCCTCTGCCGGCTGGTGCTTGTCATTTGAGAATACCGCTACAGTACCGGCAATTCCGTATCTTGAAAAAATATTCAATTGCGACTGTACAAAAGAACCGGTTGCATTCGGTGCAGTAAGTACGGAACACTTTGTTATGTGTTCAAACTATGCCGTTGACGGCGACGAGATAACTTTTTTAAGAAAATTGTTAACTGAACTTTATCCGAATACGAGTTTTTCGGCGGTGCTTGATTCATACGATTACTGGAATGTTATTGATAATATACTCCCACAACTGCACGACGAAATTATGAACCATAACGGTTGTATGCTTATGCGTGGCGACTCCGGTGACTGTGTGGAAGTCGTTACGGAAACGGTCTTTAAATTGTGGGAGCAGTTCGGAGGAACGGTCAACAGCAAGGGCTATAAAGTACTTGACCCACACGTAAAAGCTATTTACGGTGACAGCATAACAGTACAGCGTTGTGAGGAAATTTACGAAATACTCATGAAAAATGGTTTTGCGTGTTCAAATGTCGCATTGGGTGTGGGTTCATTTTCCATGCACTGCATTGAGGAAGACGGAATTTTAAAACCATTTACCCGTGATACTTTTGGCTGTGCAATAAAGGCTTGCTATGCCGAAATAGACGGCAAAGAATATCCGGTTTTCAAAAATCCTAAGGGCAGTAATTTCAAGAAAAGTCAGAAAGGCTTATGTTATGTATACCGTGACGAAAATGGAAAGTTGCAGTATAAAGATAATTTCACGGTAAGTAATATTCCGGACGGCAATTTACTTGAACCTGTTTTCAGGAACGGTAAAATATTACGTGAATATACTTTAAGTGAATTAAGGCAGACACTTGAAAAAGAATTGTCATGACTTGACAAATTACGTCAACTATATTATAATTAGAAAAAACGGAGGTAATCGCTATGGGAAATTTTAACGCCGAAAAGGCTATTGAAAACATAACCGCATGGATTAAGCAGTATTTCGAGGAAAACGCCTCACCGACGACAAAAGCCGTAATAGGCATATCCGGTGGAAAGGACAGCTCTGTTGCATCGGCACTATGCGTGAGGGCTTTAGGCAAGGAAAGAGTTATAGGCGTACTCATGCCACAGGGTGAGCAGGCTGATATAGAGTTCAGCAAACTTTTAGTTAAAACTCTTGACATTCAGCACTATATAATAAACGTTGGTGAAACTGTAAATTCTTTCATGAACGAAATAAAAAAACATATTGAACCATCCGGACAGGCGATTGTAAACACTCCGGCACGTATCAGAATGACTACTCTTTATGCAGTTGCAGCGACGGTCGGCGGACGTGTTGTAAATACCTGTAATCTTTCGGAAGACTGGGTGGGATATTCAACAAAATTCGGTGATGCCGCCGGTGATTTTTCACCGTTGTCGGATTTCACAGTAACTGAAATTCTTCAGATAGGTGACGCACTTGGTTTGCCATATGAACTTGTCCATAAAGTGCCAATCGATGGACTTTGCGGAAAGACCGATGAGGAAAATTTAGGCTTTACGTATGCTGAACTTGATACCTATATAAGAGGTTTGACAGACCTTTCCGACAAGCCGGAACTCAAGGAAAAAATAGACCGTATGCACAGAAATAATCTTCATAAGTTACAGCTTATGCCGACATTCAGACAATAATAAAAAATCCGCACAACTTACGTTGTGCGGTTAATTTTTATAGAACAATTGATTTACCGTCAGGATATTCCCTATCTGTTTGTCAACCAGCAGACAACAGAAAAAACATCAATAATATGCTTATCATCAATTGCGGGATATTTATTTTGACATTCGCACATATATTGTGCAATTTCCATTTGAGCTTCTTCACCCTTTGGTAAAAATGGTGTTTTATATTTATTAGCTATCATATTTGCAAAACTCATACAATACTTATAAAAACCATCCAAATAGTCCATTATTTCTTTGATTTCTTCTTCCGATAAATCAGGAAAACTTTTTTTAATTGAGTCATGTATCTTTTTTATGCCTGTTCCGCTGAAAAGGTCATATGAATTGAACAAGTCGTTTATATGTTCCAAAATCGTATTATTCATATATAGTCCTTTCTGCCATAAATTTCGGTTTAGCTTTCCGGTCTGATTTCAGTTACTTCAACTGTAATATAGTTGAAAAATTCTTTTATTTCGTCAGCAGAATTGCAGGTAAATTCATCATACATTACAAAAACACCGTTTGCGGAAACTGAATTATCGTCGCCTGTTATGAAAGTTACCGCTATCGGAACAGCGTCATCATACGTATACAGATAGATGATGTTTTCACCGACATTTTCATTGACAAAAGTTTTTCCGGCACTGCATATGCCGGCAACGGCTACATCTTCAGCACCGCCTCTGCTATTAATCAGGTTTATCAGGGAATTACAGAATTTCGACGAAACGAAAGACTTCAGATTATCGGAAATGTTATCAAATTCTTTAAATTCTACCAGTTTTGCAATTTCTTTATCAGAAGCGTAAATAGAATAAACAGCTTTAGGTTTTGAATAGTTTCCGTCGGCAAGCTCCTGAATAGTGGGTTTAAGACTATCTGTTGCAATGGCATTAATGTATTCATCACTTTGTATCATTTCATTCATAAGCTGAACGACTTCCAGACCTTGTGCATATAATGACTTGGTTTCCGGATTGCTTTTGCTATTTCCGCAGGCAGATAAGCCAAGAACTGATACAAGTACAATAGTAGCTATTGCAGTTTTTATTGCTTTTTTCATTTGATTTCTCCATTTTTATATTTCTATAAATGATTTATTTACAGCTTTGCATATTTCTACATAAAATCCGGAACGTGATAAATCATCAGTACAAAGTTCAGCCCAAAGAAAACTTGAAAACAGTCCGAAAACTGCTGAACCACTACCGGTCATAACAGCCGAATGTGTATTACATTCAAGCATAATTGACTTTATAGTGTTTACTTCGTCAAGCTGTATAGCGTCCTCAAAGAGATTACCGAAATATTTATATGCATTTTCGGGGGAATTTTCAATAGCCCCAACAAGTTTATTCACTTGCGGGTGGACGGGATTTACAAGGGAGTCAATTTTTCTGTAAGCCTCCGCAGTGGAAACACCCTCTTTACCCTTTGCAATAACAAAATATCCCGAATAATCAGCAATGGGAGTTATTTTTTCGCCTATTCCGGAAACATAAGCAGTACCACCTGTAAGGAAAAACGGCACGTCCGCACCTAATTTTTCAGGGGAAATAATTTCCTTGCCGGTCATTTTTGAAAGACAGTACAGCACAGCGGCGGCATCGGTACTACCTCCGCCCATTCCGGCTTGTGAGGGAATACCTTTTTTTATATGTATTCTACAACCAATATCAAGATTGTTGTCGTCAAAAAATTTCCTTGCGGCTTTATATGCAATGTTTCTTTCGTCGCATGGTATGGGGTCGGAAGATAGGAACTCATCAGGCACTTCACAAGTTAGTGAAATTCCGGAATCTGTCAATTCAACTGTTATTTCGTCATAAATGCTTACGGTTTGGAAAACGCTTTCAATGGAATGATAGCCGTTTTCAAGTTTTCCTGTAACGTCAAGTGCAAGGTTTATTTTTGCGGCGGCTTTAACTTTCATGATTTTCACCTTTCAGCTTTTCAAGGAATTTTTCAATACGTTTCATAGCCTCCATAAGATGTTTTAGTGAGTATGCATATGAAACACGCACATAACCCTCACCGCTGTCACCGAAAGCACTTCCAGGGACTACAGCTACTTTTTCCTCATAGAGCAGGCGTTCACAGAAATCTTCACTTGAAAGTCCGGTACTCTTTATGCATGGGAATACATAAAATGCACCTTCCGGATTGAAACAGGTCAGACCCATTCTGTTAAATTCGTTGACAAGATAGCGACGGCGTGTGTCGTATTCGTCACGCATTTTGACAATTTCAGCATCGCATGAGTTTAGAGCTTCTACAGCGGCATTCTGGCTTATGTACGGACTGCACATAATTCCATACTGGTGGATTTTAGCAATCTGTGATATAATCGGTTCAGGAGCAGTTACATATCCTAAACGCCAGCCGGTCATAGCGTAAGCCTTTGAAAAACCGTTTACATAGATAGTGCGTTCTTTCATGCCATCGAGTTCTATAATAGAAAAGTGTTTTCTGCCGTATGTAAGTTCGGAGTAAATTTCGTCCGAAAGAATCATTATATTAGTATTTTTAAGAAATTCTGCAATAGGTTCTAAGTCCTCACGGGTCATAATAGCACCCGTCGGATTATTGGGGAACGGCATAATAATCATTTTTGTTCGGTCTGTAATTTTGTCTTTGAAGTCCTCAACAGTGAGTTTGAAATTATTTTCAATTTTCGTCGGAACGGGTACAGCTACACCGCCAACCAGCTCCACGAGTGGTGCATAGCATACAAAACAAGGTTCTACAACAAGTACCTCATCGCCAGGGTCAACGATTCCACGTATAGCGAGGTCAATACCCTCCGAACCGCCAACGGTAACGATTACTTCATTTTCCGAACAGTATTCAACACCGTGTTTTTTCTTTATTCTTTGGCTTATAGCCTTGCGGAGTGGTTCAATACCCTTGTTAGCACCATATATAATACTCTCTCTTATACACAGCTCCGAGCCCACGAGACAAGA
>CAMWQI010000094.1 GCA_947176345.1 uncultured Ruminococcus sp. | reverse complement strand
CATTACGTTTTTCGCTATCCTTGATATTCCATTTTAAAATAGGATTACTATATGCAGAAAATGTACCCTGAAGCGTTCAAACCGAAAGTCCCTGAATTTTCTGTTTCAACTACTGGAGTATCAGGCATAAGGGACAAAAACGGTTTTTTAGCCGGATTTACAGGAAACAAACCGCTTTAATAAAGAAAGGAAGATTTTAAATGCCGGATATAAATTATGCTGAAAAGTACGAAGCACAGGTTGATGAACGCTTTAAGATTGCGTCCGTTACAGAATCAGCCGTCAACAGAAACTACAATTTTGACGGAGTTAATAAAATCAATATTTACTCAGTTGAAACAGCACCATTAAATGATTATAACAGGGAAGCAGCCTCCAACAGATACGGAATAGCTAAAGAGTTAGGAAATGCCATACAGTCGCTCAAACTTACACAGGACAAGTCATTTACATTCACAATTGACAGGGGCAATCACGAAGATACAGTGCTTGCAAACAGTGCAGGAAACGCTTTACAGAGGCAGATTGATGAGGTTGTAACGCCAGCCGTTGACAAGTATCGTATCAACGTAATGGCGGAAAATGCAGGAACGGTTATGACGCAGATTATAACAGCGAACAATGCTTATCAGAGTTTTATTACAGCGTCCGTTGAACTGATTGAAAACAAAGTACCGACTGAAAACAGAATTGCATTTGTTTCACCGGCATTTTATATGCTTATGAAAAGTGACAGGAATTTTACAGGGTACGGCGATAAAGTCAACAATGTTGCAGTAACCGGAAGTATAGCCAAAATTGATGGAATAAGTATCATAGTTGTGCCGAGCGACTATCTGCCCGAAAGAACGAATTTTATTATAACTCACCCTATGGCTACAGTAAGTCCGGTAAAGCTTGCAGAGTACAAGACACACGACAATCCCCCAGGGATAAGCGGTTGGTTATGCGAGGGACGTATTTATTATGACGCATTTGTACTGAATAACAAGAAAAAAGCTATTATTATTTCAAAAGCTCCGTCCGATGAAGAAGCACCAAAAGAAACACAGTAAAGCTATTCCGATAAACTCTCATAAATTTCTGAAACTCCGTTCCCGATAAGCAAGAACGGAGTTTCAACTAAAAAACGAATGGAGAATAATATGAATAATCGTGAAAAAATTCAGAATAAAATTGAAACTGGAAATTTTATACACTGCAACGGTTCTGTTTTACGAACCCTGAATATCATTTCAGATAGTCGCTGTCGCCTTTCAAGCCTTGAATATTCGTTCAAAGGGGTTGACCATTATGAATTTATGGACAGCATAAAATACCTTGATTCAAGCGGATATGTGGAGCTTACAGACAGTGAAACCGGAAAGAAAACAAACTTTAAAGCAGATAGGTTTGACAGCACTGAAATTTCACTTACAGCAAAGGGTATACAGGTACTCAGGGGAGCAATTACAGACGACTGTATAGACGTGTAAAGGGACTTTATGGGAAAGAAGAAAAGAAAGCATTATGCTATTGAAAAACTGCACCCAGACGTTAAAGAAGCCGTTGATGAAATGATAAAGGCAGATTTTACATACAAGGAAATTGTCGATTATATAAAGAAAACCGGAAACAGTGTGTCAAAATCAGCTGTACAGCGTTACGCCTCAAACCTTATGGAATCGCTCCATACTCTCAGAATGACACAGGAAAATTTCCGTGCTATCATGGAAGAAACTGAAAAATACAAGAACGTTGATTTTACAGAACCGCTTACAAGACTTTTGTGCAGTCAGCTTTTAGAGCGGATAAACAAGCTACCCGATGAACAACTTCAGGAAGTGGACATTGAAACACTTATTAAAAATACAGTTGCTTTAACAAGGGCAGTTGCTTACAAAAAGAACGTGGATGCAAAAACAAACTCACTTATTGAAAACGGTGTGGAACAATTCAATTCAGTTGCATATCAGGCAATGAAAGACGAAAATCCGAAGCTGTATAAAGAACTGAAAAAATTCCTTAAAGACAATTTAAAGACCTCTTAAATGCTCATTTAAGGGGTCTTTAATATATATTTAAGCCATGTTTTTTGTCTCTTAAAAATTCGCATAATCCCGTATTCGTACCGCCAAAGTTTTTCTGTTTCCCGTCTAATCCCACCATTACCCGTGAAATCCCGTTTTCACTTTTTGCGTGCAGTATTTTCACTTTTTGCATGACCCATTACACAATAAAAAAACTGTATTCCCGAAAGAATACAGTTTATTTTTTCTGTAAGTAATAAAATTACTTGATTTCGATTGTAGCACCAGCAGCTTCGAACTTTTCCTTGATTTCGTTAGCTTCTGCTTCGGAAACGCCTTCCTTGATAGCCTTAGGAGCAGACTCAACAACAGCCTTAGCTTCCTTAAGACCAAGACCGAGAACGTCCTTAGCAACCTTGATAACTGCCATCTTAGCATCACCGAATGATGTGAGAACTACATCAAATTCAGTCTTAGCAGCAGCAGCGTTGTCAGCAGCAGCAGTAGGAGCAGCAGCAACCATAGCAGTTACACCGAATTCCTCCTGAATAGCGTCAACGAGTTCTTTAAGTTCAAGAACAGAAAGTGTCTTTACTTCTTCAACAATATTTGTAATTTTTTCTGAAGCCATGATAATAATCTCCTTTATAATAATTTTAATTGCCGTTCATACGGCATGAACAGTACAGAAAGAAAAGCAATTATGCAGCTTCTTCTTCTGACTTCTTTTCTGCAACAGCGTCGATAACTGCTGCAAACTTCTGCATAGGACCCTGAAGTGAGCCAACGAGCTGTGCAAGGAGTACTTCCTTTGACGGAACTTTTGAAAGTGCTGTAACTCCTGCCTGGTCGTAAATTTCGCCCTCAACATAACCTGCTTTAAGATTGAACTTTGTGTCGCCAGCCTTTTCAGCGAATTTACCTAAAATTCTTGCTGGTGCTGTCTGGTCGTCGTTGGAGAGAGCGATAGCGGTTGTGCCGTTGAGTGCCTCTTCAAAACCCTCTATACCGCAGTTCTGGAAAGCACGGAGTAAAAGAGTATTCTTTTCAACGAAATAGTTTACATTAGCCTCACGGAGTTCCTTTCTTAACTTAGTATCTTCTTCAACAGTGATACCCTTGTAATCAACGAGAACGCCTGATACAGAATTTTTGATAAGTTCTGTAAGCTGTTCAACCTTAGCCTTTTTAGCTTCGAGTACAGAAATGCTTGGCATTGTATATTCACCTCCGAATAAAATATAATCGTATTCAGCGGATTAAAAAAAGTCCCTGACCGACAGCGGACAAGGACATTGATAAATCTTTATAGATATAATCAGTTCCTCGGCGGGTCTTATGGCTGAATGCCTGCCAGCTGTCTTAAGAATACGATACTGTATAAATCACAGCTTGTACATTATATCATAAAAAAACTGATTTGTCAAGGGTTTTTTAAAATTTTTTTATTTTTCAATTAATTTCTTTCGCATCATAACAAGGTCGAAAACATCTAATACGCCGTCGGCGTTTAAATCAGCTTGTTTCCAGTCTGAAATTTCTGTATCTGAACCACCTAAAATATATTGCTGTAGCAATACCACATCAGATACATTAAATTCATTGTCGCTGTTTAAATCACCTGTTGCTGTGTTTTCTTCCAGTGCTTTTTCAAGCGATATAAATTTAAAGTTGTATTTTTCGGCGTATGCCTGTGCGGTTGAGCCTTCATAGCCATATATGGTTGCTGTATCGCTTATTGTCTCACCAAGTTCATCACGTTCTCTGATTCTACATTCAGGATTCATAAAAGTTATTTTTTTCAGACCTGAACAGCCTTTGAAGGCATTTTCATTAATAATTATTACACTTTCGGGGATTATTATTTCTGTTAAACCGGAACAATCCTTAAATGCAGAATTATAAATATGTGTAACACTTTCAGGAATAGTTATTGATTTTAAACTGGTACATCTATTAAATAAATAAGTGTCAATACTTGTAATGCCGTCCGGAATATTTATTGATGTCAGATTTGAACAGTTTGCAAATGCCTCTAAACCAATACTTTTCAAGTTATCAGGGAGTGTTACTTCCGTTAAATTTGAACAATCAGAAAATACATACCACCCAATGCTTGTTACACTATCAGGAATGGTTACCGATTTCAAATTACGACAGCCTTGAAATGCATTAATTTTAATAGCTGTCACATTTTCTGGAATTTCTATTGATATTAAACTTGTACAATATTGGAATGTATTTTTTTCAATGCTTTTTATGCTGTCAGGAAGTGTTACTGATGTTAAATTTTTACATTCATAGAATGCATAACTGCCAATACTTATAACGCTTTCCGGAATTACTATTGATGTTAAATCGATGCACTCTTCAAATGCTCCACCGCTGATAACTTTTATGTCATCCGGAACAATTACATCACCGGAACAGGTTGTAGCATCAATTAAGATATCATTTACAACAACAAACGGATTTTCTTTTTGTTTTTCTTCAAGCCATGGTGTATTTTTTAGTATATTGTTTCCGATATCTAAAATATTTTCAGAAATATTTATTGATGTAAGATTTTTGCAGTAAGAAAATGCATTATTTCCAATACTTGTAACACTTTCTGGGATATGTATTTCTTTTAAACTTTCACAATGATGAAATACTTGAGTGTTAATTTTTGTTATATTATCAGAAATTTTAACTTCTGTTAAATTCGTACAATAATCAAACGCATTATTTCCAATGTCTGTTACGCTGTCCGGAATATTTATTGATTCTAAAGCAGAACAGTAAAAAAATGCAGAATCACCAATACTTGTAACACTATCGGGAATATCTATTGATATTAAATTATAACAACTCGAAAATGCATACCACCTAATTGTTGTTATACTATCGGGTATTGATATTGATGATAAATTTTCACAATGCTCAAATGCAGAATCACCAATACTTGTTACAGCCGTTCCGTCAATTTTATCCGGAATAATTACTTTCTTTACGGATTTATCACAATCTATAATTTCAATAGTTCCGTCCTCTAAAAATGTATATGTTAAATTTTTGTATGTATAATATTCTTCCTCTTCATAGTAATTTTCTGAACTTTCTGCCATAGAGACTGCCGGAATAGCCGTCACACCAAACGCAAGGCACATCGCCATAATGCCGGCAATGATTCTGTTATGTTTTTTCATAGAAAATCCCTCCGTAATTTATAATATGTATAATTATACCACAAAATATTGAATATGTCAACTTATAAGATGCTGAATCCAAAAAAAGTCCATGACCGACAGCAGTCATGGACTTTAATTATAAAGGGAATTTTTAAAATTTTTTATTCTTGTACAGCCTGAAATTCGTCAATATCCATTATAACCTCATCTTCTGTGGTAGAGAGATAAGCATAATAACTTGATATTATTGAGGCGTCAACAGCATTTACTGAACCGTCGCCGTTTATGTCGCCTTTTTTAGGCTTTAAGTCGATTGTCTGGAATGTATAGCCGTTACTTTCAGCGTATTTCTGTGCAGTTGAGCCTTCTTCGCCATATATGACACCTGAATAACTGATGTATTCATTTTTAATAGCACCATTTCCAATAGTACAATTAGGGTTCATTATTGTTATTTCCTTAAGACTTTTACAAATATAAAATGCACCAATACCTATAGATGCAACACTTTCAGGAATTGTCACTGATTCAAGTGAACTACAGTTACGAAAAGCATGATTATCTATTATTGTTAAAGTATCAGGAAATGTTATTGATTTAAGACCAATACAGCCATCAAAAGCCTGATTTCCTATGCTTGTTACACCGTTTGGTATTGTAATTTCCATAAGACCAGTACAGCCACTAAAAGCACTTCCTCCAATTATAGAAACATTGCTTGAAAGTTTAACTGATTGTAAATCCGTACAACTTGAAAAAGCACTGCTTCCAATTTCAATAACACTATCCGGAATTGTTACAGATTTTATCTTTTTAGACGAAAATGCAGATGACCCGATAGCAGTTACCGGCTTGCCGTCTATTTCGGAGGGTATTTCCACTTCTGTAACTGAATCGTCAAAACCCGTTATTGTTATAGTACCATTATCAAGTACTTCATATGAAAGATAACCATACTGGAGTGTTTCTAGTGATGTAGCTACCACTGAATCCGACATACTGAACTTTGTATGTACCACTGCTGTGCCTGCTCCAAAAACAAGCATTAATGCCATAACTCCGGCGGTTATATGTGTATTTTTTTTCATAAAAAACTCCCCTTTAAATATAAAATTAAGCTTTGCCATTATAGCACGTTTTTCGGGATTTGTCAAGTCCTTGAAAAAATATATACTGATATGTTAAAAAAATATCACTTTGACTATTGACAGCTTGACAGAAATTGTATATAATAGTATTAGAGGGACGATTGACTTTTTCAGTCGTTTCACACATATAGACGACAGAAATAACTGTCTGTTATTAAAAAAATTAATTTTTAGGAGGTACAACTGCGATGTCACTGACAAACAATCAGAATGTTATCAAGTGGGTTGATGAGATGGTAGCTCTCTGTAAACCCGAAAACGTTGTATGGATTGATGGCTCTAAGGAACAGCTTGACGCACTTAGAAAGGAAGCTATCGAAACAGGAGAAATGATTGAACTTAATCAGGAAAAGCTCCCTGGTTGTCTCTATCACAGAACAAATCCTAACGACGTTGCTCGTGTTGAAGACAGAACTTTCATCTGTACAAGAAAAAAGGAAGATGCAGGTCCGACTAACAACTGGTGCGACCCACAGGAAATGTATGCTAAGCTCTCTAAACTCTATGACGGAGTTATGAAGGGCAGAACTATGTATGTTATCCCTTATTCAATGGGTCCTATCGGCTCACCGCTTGCAAAAGTAGGCGTTGAAGTTACAGACTCTATCTATGTTGTTCTCAACATGGAAATCATGACAAGAATGGGTGCAGACGCTTTCAAGAACCTCGGCGATGTTTCAAATGACTTTGTACGTGGTCTTCACTCAAAGGCTGATGTTAACCCTGATGAAAGATATATTGTACAGTTCCCTGAAGACAACACAATCTGGTCTATTAACTCCGCTTACGGCGGAAACGTTCTCCTTGGCAAGAAGTGCTTTGCTCTCCGTATAGCATCTTTCCAGGGCAAGAATGAGGGCTGGATGGCTGAACATATGCTTATTCTTGGTGTCAAGAAACCTGATGGCGAAATCAAGTATATTACAGCTGCATTCCCGTCTGCTTGCGGTAAGACAAACCTTGCTATGCTCATTCCTCCGGAGGGTTACAAGAAAGACGGCTATGAAGTATTCACAGTCGGCGACGATATTGCTTGGATGAAACCCGGTGAAGACGGAAGACTTTACGCAATCAATCCGGAAAATGGTTTCTTTGGTGTTGCTCCCGGAACTAACGAAAAGTCAAACCCGAATGCTCTCCACTGCACAATGAAAAATACTATCTTCACAAACGTTGCTCTCAACAATGATGATATGACTGTTTGGTGGGAAAAGCTTGACAAGAATCCACCTGTAAATGCTACAGAATGGAAAGGTGCTAAGGTAAACGGCGTTGAGTATACAGCAGAAGGAAATACTCTTGCTCACCCGAACTCACGTTTTACTGCTCCGGCTGTAAACTGCCCATGCATTTCTTCAGAGTTCAATAATCCGGCTGGTGTTCCGATTTCTGCTATTATCTTCGGTGGTAGAAGAGCATCTACAACTCCGCTCGTTTATCAGTCATTCGACTGGACACACGGTACTTATATGGGTTCAGCAGTTTCTTCTGAAACAACTGCTGCTGCTACAGGTGCTGTAGGCGTTCTTCGTCATGACCCGATGGCTATGAAGCCATTCATTGGTTACAACGTTGGCGACTACTGGGCACACTGGCTCGAAATGGGCGAAAAGCTTGGTGACAAAGCACCTAAGATTTTCAATGTTAACTGGTTCAAGCAGGACGAAAACGGCAACTTTATCTGGCCTGGTTTCGGCGACAATATGCGTGTTCTCGACTGGATTATCAAGAGATGTGAAGGCACTGTTGACGCTGAAGAAACTGCTATCGGTTATCTTCCTAAGAAGGGCGATATCAACGTTGAGGGTATCGAAGATGAGGTAACACCTGAAATCATGGATAAGCTCCTTGACGTTGACAAGGAACTCTGGACTAAGGAAATCGCTGAAATGAGAAGATACTACAATGACGACATAAAGGCTAAGGGCGGTAACGTTCCGGAAGCTCTCTATGCTGAACTTGATAAGATTGAAGCAAGACTCAACAAGTAATTTTCTTAATAAAAATAAAGCTGTACTCTTTCGGGAGTATGGCTTTTTTTATTTGACATATTGTTGTGGTTGTGATATAATTTTCAGTAAGATAAATTGCAATTTAAAGGAGGAAATGAATATGGCTTCAACAGCACAAATAGTACGGAGTAATAAGACCAAAATGAGTATTGATGAACGTGTAAGAGAATTTTTTGAGATTATTCATCCACTTGGATTTGATGCTCATGAGGAAAGCGACAACGCTATATATATGAAACCTAATGGTAATTACGAAAAAGGCGTTCGGGTATGGGTAGACCAAGAGGATTATCCCATGTTTACGGTTAACGGAAAGAAATACTATCGTGAAGTGTTTTTTGATTTTATCTGGGATGATGAAAGACATGGAATAGAAAGTATGAATTCGGATATGATTCTTGCTATCACCGCAGAGTATATGAAAAAGTATCCAGACGCTTTATTCCAATATGAATGGAGTAGCGATGAATCACCTTTTTTTGATAAGCGTGATATTGAAACAATAATATCACAGCCTTTTCAGCCAGGATGGTACTATCTTTTTAGGTCTCAACTTCACGTAAAAGCTTTAGACAAGTATCATGATGAATGGATTTTAGAATAGTGTGCTGTATCGTTGAAAATTAACTAAACGAACTTGCTAAACCAGTAGATT
>CAMWQI010000093.1 GCA_947176345.1 uncultured Ruminococcus sp. | reverse complement strand
TCTTAAAACACTTTTTAAACATTATTTAAATACTTTTTAAAGAAAAATTTAAAAACCCCCGAATTTGGATTTTTACTCCAAAATCGGGGGTTTTATTTTCACACGTTAAAAATTTTAATTTCAAAGTTTTCTACAATATACCGCAGGATTTTCGGCTATATACCGCAGTTTTTCGTACTTTTCACGTTTTTTACCGGCTTTATCCGGCTTTTTTCATTTTTGACGTTTTGCCTGTTAATTTACACTTTGCGTTCCGCATGATTATTCTGCACCACAAAAAATACGTCGTATATGTGAAAATTTTCCAAAATTTAAATTGCAGGCTGCACATCTTGGCGGTTATTGTCGCTGGAGTGATGCAGAAGAACTTCTTACAGGATTTGAAAATCTGCGTGTGGATATAAGTAGCAGTCTTGCTTTTATGAGTAAAGAAGATGCTGTCAGAAGAATAAAGAAATTTGGTATTGAAAGATGTTTTTTCGGTTGTGATTTTCCTATGTGGAATCATAAAGAGGAGTTTGAAAGATTTTTGTCCCTTGGATTTTCACATAACGAAAACAGGCTTATTCTTGCTGAAAATTTCAAAAATTTCTATGAAATATGAAAGGGTGTTTTTATGGCGGTCGGATATTCAAAGAAAATTGCAGAAGTGATTGAGAATTTTTTTGATATGAATAAAATCGACTTCGAGCCAGTCAATTATAAAGGTGTTATAAAGGCAGATATTGTGATTAATAATAATCTCAAAGATGTGAATATGTCTGTTGATGTCACAAGCGACGGTTTTACAATTACATCTGTTTTGCAAGTAAGTGCCGACAGCAGAAATATAAACAAGATTGCGGAGTTTATAGCACGTGCAAATTATGGTATGAGGTACGGCAGTTTTGAAGTTGATTATCGTGACGGTGAAATCAGTTACAGAACATCTTGTTATTGCGGAGAAAATGCTGTTCCTGCTCTTGATGTTGTACGCCTTTATGTTGCAACGGCTATTGTCATGCTCCAGAAATATGGAAATGCACTTGTTGATGTAATTTTCGGTATATCAACTCCGAAAAAGGCTATTGAAGATGCTGAAAAGTACTGAGTTATCCTAAAAAAGATTTCTGAAATCATAGTCAATGTGATTTTTTACAAGTGCATCTGCTTTTCCTATAAGTTCAGGGATATACAGATGCTGAGGGCAATTCTTTTCACAATAATGCTCTGTACAGCAAAGGCATTTTCTGTATGCCTGTTCTATGTTGAGACTTAGTTTTTTCAATGCCCAGAAATTCTTGCCAAGATGATAATAATTATACTGTCTGAATATTGTGTGGATTTCTGTACCGTGCGGACAGACACATCTTTGACATCTGTTGCACTCAACAGGTTCAAACTTTGTTTTCAGGCGGTTGATTACTTCGCTGAATGTGAAATTTTTTGGTGTATACTCATGCTTCATTGCAATATCAGCCTGATAAAAATTTCCTATACCTATTAATGCACATGAAAAAGGGTAGTCAAGTATACCCGAAATAAGCTCATCAGGTGAAAAAGGGTCAATCAGAACGCCTGCACCGTATACTTTATTAAGTATAAATCCCTTTGTACCTGAAAAACTGCGGATTCTTTCAAGCATACCACGTTCCATAATATTTCCGCTTCCCTGAATAACATCAACTCTGCTGTCATTTTCCGCACGGAGCATAACATCATAATAATGTGTTGCAATTCCCGTAAATTTTATTTTGCCCTCTTTTTTGAGGTCGCAGAGTGCATCAACTGCCCCATATCGCTCAAAAGTAATATCCTGATTATTCATGTCAACCTGATGCACAAAATATATATCGGGGTATGTACCAAGGTTTTCAGTTGACTTTATTACAGCGTTGTATATTTCACTACCGCTGAAAAAACGTGCCTTGTCGGAGATTATAATATTATCCCTGCCGACTTTTTCGGCAAAACGTCCGAGTTTATACTCCGCATCGCCGTATTCTTCGGAGATTGCTGTATCATAGAAATTACAGCCCATATTGTATGCGTGTTCCATTATTTTCACTGCTTCGTCTGTATCAGGGCTGAAATATTCAGGTAGAACAGGAACTTTTCCGCTTAATATCGGGATTGTGCCGAAGCCGATTTCCGATACTTTCAATCCTGTATCACCTAATTTTCTGTATCTCATATATACTCCGTTTCTGCATTTGTCCATACAAATGCTTTTTCATTTACATGAGTATTTTTTGATATTACAACTGTTTCAAGATTATCACAAAAAGCAAATGCTTCTTTTTCTATTGATTCAAGAGTTGACGGAAGTACAACTTTTTTCAGGCTCTTGCATCTGAAAAACGTCCGTTCACGTATAACTTTTACACCCTCTGGAATTACTATTTCTTTCAGTCTGCAACAATGTTCAAATGCTCTTTTGCCGATTTCACGCAGATTATCTGAAAATTCCACTGTTTCAAGACTTTGACAGCCACTAAATGCAAAATCACCAATTTTTACTACTCCCACAGCATTTTCTACACATCTTAACCATTTGCTGTTTTCAAATGCACTCTTTCCGATTTCCGCCGTATCATTTGATAACACTATACTTTCAAGCAGATTGCAGTCTTTGTATACTTCATCTGCAATTGATTTTATCCCTTGTGGAAATACAAGATTTTTTATATTTCCCGTACTTTCAACAAGATTTCCTGCTTCGTCCGTTTTGAAGCAGTTAAGACACTCCGCAAATATTTTCTGTACAAAATCAGGACTTTTTTCACGCTCATTGACAGTATAGCAAGTACCATCAGCTAAAATAATCTTGTGCAGATTTATGCAGTTGCGGAATGCAAATTCGTCAACAATGGTACGCTTACCAAGAAATTTCAGTTCTTTCAGACTTGTATTTCCTGCAAATGCCCAGCTTATCACACGCTTTATTTCAGACGGTATTTCTGCATATTCACCGCAGTTTGTACCGTCTGCAATCATATTGTTTATTATATTGATTCTGTTGTACTGTCGTATTCTGTTAAGCCAGCCTGTACCGTCAAATGCAAGCTTGCCGATGTAGTTCAATATTTCGGGAAATACTATATATTTACATCTCAGACAGTTTCGGAATGCCTCGTCGCCAACTGATACAACATCATCTGGTATCTTTACGCTTGTCGAATTTCCATAATATTTCAGAAGTTCATTTTTTCTGCTGATGTGAAAGCATGAATATATATCGCCGATAATCTCCTGTACACGTTCAGGCTTTTTATTATCTACAGAATTTATGCTGTCGGAAAATCGGCTGAAACTGTATGCCAAATCGTCAAGTACAATTTCATCTATATATGTACAGCTGAAAAATACTCCGCTGTCTGTTGCAACACATGAATCAATATTCAGTCGCTTTATATTACAACAGTCCTCAAAGGCGTGATGACCAATACTTTTTTTGCCATGAAGTGAGATTTCGGAAAACCCCTCACATCTTGCAAATGCACTTTCGTCGACCGATTCAACTGATTCAAACGGAAAATGCTCCAGTGATGTACATTCCTCAAAAGCATTTCTACCAATAGTTTTAACATTTTCCGACAAAGAAACATCTTTAAGCTTTACACATTCAAAAAAAGTATAGTCACTTATTTCAGGCGAATTTATATATACACTTTCAAGATTCTGACAAAATGAAAAAGCTCCCTTGCTGATATGTTTTGCGTTGACTGATATACTTTTCAGTTTCGGGCATTTTTCAAAAGCGTACTCATCTATAATGCAGTCGCTGTTGATTATTTTCACGCTTTCAAGATTTTTACAGCCCGAAAAAGCATATCTGCCTATTGTGTGCGGTGTACTTATTTCAAGTTCTGTAATTGTATTATCACCGCAGAACCGATATGGCTGAATGTATGTTCTTTTATATCCGCTGTTGAAAAAAATCATATCACCGTCAAGAACTGTATCAAACGGAATATCTATATTTTTAAGTTCGCTACAGCCATAAAATGCCATATCTCCGATATATTCAAGCTTTTTATTCACACCAAAAAAATTCAGTTTACGACATCTTTTAAAAGCGGATTTTTCGATTGAACGCACATTTTCAGGAAGTGTTATTTTAAGAAGCTGACGGCAGTTTTCAAATGCACTTATGCCGATTTTACGCAAATCAGCAGACAACTCAATACTTTGCATTGATGTACAGTTTCTGAATGCACTATCTCTTATTTCCTCTACACTGTCGGGCAAGATGATTCTGTTGATTCTGTCATTTCCCATAAAGCATTTTTCTGAAATAATTCTGATACCGTCAGGAACATTAATACGCTCCTCACGTCCGCTGTACCGCATCAATACGCAACCGCTTATATAGAAATCGCTGTAAACCTGTTCACGTATTTTTCTTATAACATCAGTATCACCATCAAATACTATATCTGTCAGGTTACTGCAACCCCTGAAAGCATCATCTTCAATATCTTCTTTTTTTATATCGGGATTGCTTATGACAATTTTTTTCAGGCTAATGCAATTAACAAAAGCATTTGCACATATTTTTTTCAGGCTCATTGGAAAGACAATTGAAACAATGCCCTTTTTATCACTGAAACAGCCTCTTTCAATACTTGTTATGCCCTCTGGAATAGTCACATCTTTCAGATTTATACTGAATTTATAAAGCCGTCCGTTTTCAAGCTTCATTGACTTATACACACTTTTTGCAATCGTGCTTACTATATTGTTGCTATGGTCGATAGCTTCTACAAGATTAGGTATTGAATACTCTGAACTGTCGGAAAAATTAATCTTGTTTATTTTGGTACAGCCTGTAAATATATCGTCGCCAAGATTTGATGTGTCAAGATTGATATTCAGCGATAATTCTTCAATAGCTGTACAGTTTGTGAATGTCTGCATTTCAATACGCTGCACACCTTTGAGGGAGATTTTTTTCAGTGAATCACAACAGAGAAACGCACCTTTTCCCACGTGATTCACGCTGTCAGGCAAAAAAACTGATTCAAGAGAGTGACAACGGTGAAATGCAAAGTCACCAACTTCACAAAGATTCTGTGGAAAATTTATGCTTTTCAGATTCCTGCACCCTTTGAACGCATTTGCGTTTATTGATACAACACTTTCAGGCAGTATAACTTCTTCAATCGTCCTCAAGCCCTTGAATACGCTTTCTTCTATTGCGGTTATACCGTCTGGAATGACTATTGTTTTTTCATTATTATAGTTTTCAATTTTAACAAGTATGTTATTTTGATGTATGTAATCCATGAAATCATTCCTCCGCAAAGATTGTTTCTGTAATATTTTCAAGTTCTTTCAGATTTCCGCAAGCGTATAAATCCTGCTTGTACTTTTTTGTGCCGTGCTGTTTTTTCATGAAATATGATGCTAGCTTTTTTATATAACAGAGGGTGAAAAACTCATCATAATAATCTGCTGTCAGTTTTATCTGCGACAGCAACAGACTTTTTTTTGTTTCAGTCAGTTCACATCCGCACAGATGTGCAAAAATAAGAGGATTTTCAAATCCGTACCGTCCGAGCATTACACCGTCCGCACCTGTATTTTTCATCATTTCTATTGCTTTTTTCTCTGAATCTATACCGCCGTTTGCTATAACAGGAATTTTTATAAATGCTTTTGCATCTGCAATATGTTCGTACAAAGGCTCACCGCTGTACATCATATTTCTTGTACGGGCATGAACTGCAATCATATCCGCACCCGAATCCTCACACATTTTCGCAAACTCAACTATATTTATACTGTTGCTGTTCATACCGATACGGCATTTAACAGTAACAGGCTTACCACTTCTTTTGCAGGCTTTTATTATTTCAGATGCTCTTGTCATATCGTTCATCAATGCACACCCAGAACCGCTTTTTATTACGTTCGGAACAGGACAGCCCATATTTATATTGATAATATCAAATTTCTGTATATTTTCGCAACGGCAGGTATGTTCAAATACAGACGGTTCAGCACCAAGAAGCTGTACAGCTTTCGGATATTCTGATTCTGTAGTGAAAAGGAGTTTTTCTGTTGCATTATCATTGTATTTCAGACCGTTTGCACTTACCATTTCTGTAAATGTCAGTCCTGCTCCGAGATTACTGCACATAATACGGAACGGATAACAAGTATATCCCGCAAGAGGTGCAGAAAATACATTGCTTTTCAGTGTTATATTTCCGATACGGATTTTTTTCAGGTATTTTTCGCTAAAATATGACATCAGTTTTTCTCCTTTTTACGTTTTACAATATTTTATCATAAATGATGTGGTCAAAAATAAAGTCTCTTTTACGTAAATGGAAAACACGTTCTTCTGAAGCTCTCAATCAGTTTATTGAAGAAGCCTTTTTTGTTGTTACAACTAAAAATATTGACCATTGGTTTTCTGTATGCGGTTATTATTAATCTAAAGTGGAATTGCTGTAACAACTTTTTAGGCGGTTTATCGGCTCATTGATAATCAATCATCAAAATTTTCCTTTAAAAGCAGTGTACTACTGCAACAACGACAAGCAGTACTCCAATTAAGTATGTTAAGCACCCCGTGGGTTTAGATGATGTCTTTCTATATTGTTGGTATGTATAACTCGTTGGAGTTGACGAATATGTTTGTTTCTGTTTTTGCGCTTCATGTGGACTTCTCGCTTTACGATATAACGCAAGTGGGTCGTTGGTTGACATGATACGAGAATAAAAATTATCAAGCCACTGCATATCACTAGGTTCGCACATATTTTCTTCGGTACACCCCAGTTCGTGTACGATTTTATTTCTTACCCAACGATAATGTTTTAACTGCTTTAGGTCTTCATTCCAACCTGACACATAATAGGAGCCGTTCGGCATACTAATCATTTCATCAATATAAATTGATATACCATGGGTATCGCCATATATTTCGTTGCATAGTTTTTCAATCCTTTTATATGAATCAATAAAACTCATAGTGTATTCCTCCAAGGACAATCGCTTGTCATTTTTTCCATATAAACTTATTTCTCGCTTCCACAACACTATCTATTATATCATATTTTCTTTTATTTGTCTATAGTGGAATTGCTGTACTTCCTGTACTTTATCCCACAGCTCCTGAGATATAATAGGCTCGTGATTATTTTCTATCACTGCCCAATCAGACTCATCACGGCGGACGTGCTTGTGATTTTTGTAGCTTACCGTCGTGCTGCGGAGCTGAACAAGCTTTCCGAGGTACATGGGATTATTCAGAATGCGTCCCACTGATGTGTTATCCCACAGGTGTTGGCAATGATAAGGATTCGGTTTTCCGATAAGGCTGTAATAGTGATCTGACGGAACAGGTATATGGTCATCATTCAGAGCATTAGCAATGGTACGAATATTATTTCCTGCCGCCCTCATTTCAAAAATACGGCGCACAACTGCTGCTCCCTGTGGTTCGACAACAGGCGTTTTATTTTTGTCCGTGCCTTTGAGGTAACCGTAAGTCGGAACGGTTGACTTGTATCTGCCTGTTCTTGCGTTAGCATCAAATACTGACCTTAATTTTTTGGAAGTATTTGCGCTGTGCCATTCGTTAAAAACATTCATGATCGGAAGCATATCCATTCCCGAACTCTGAGAATTGGCGGTATCAACATTGTCGTTCAGGGCGATAAAGCGGATATTGTATGACGGAAATATATAATCTACATACTGACCCACTTGAATATAATTACGTCCGAAGCGGCTCAAATCCTTGCATATGATAAGGTTGATCTTCCCCATTTTTGCATCGTCAAGCATTCTCTGAACGCCTGGACGATCAAACGTTACGCCGGAAATTCCGTCATCAACATACTCGTCATAAATCGTCCAACCCTGTTCACGAACGTAATTTGCAAGAATATTTCTTTGGTTTTCAATGGAGAGAGATTCGCCGTTTCTCTCGTCATCTTTTGATAGGCGCATATAAATGCCTACGTTGTAATCAGTCTGCTTTGGTAACATAATAACTCCTTTCTTTCCAAAGCAACCTTTTCCGATATGAGTCTATTATAGCGCGCCATATCGGAAAAAGCAATAGCTTTTAAGAAAAAAGTTTTATGCTGTTTTAGGGACACGGTGAAGCATCTCATTTACAACTCTGTTGTAAGCGTAATTGAACATAACATCGTTAATGTCCCTGTTACCAACGAAGTGATTTACAACTGTATGTTTTACACCTTCTACCTCATAGGTGTTGGTGCGGACGGGACAGTCCTTGTACTGCTCGTCCATCTCCTGCATTGTTCTGTTTTTATTCATAGCGAATTTTCTCCTTTAGCTTCTCTATCTCTATGCTTTTTAGAGTTGAGGGCATCGCTTTCTTTTTCTTACCCTCATAATAGCCGTGCAGAATCAGCACGATAGCCGATTTGAGTATTTATACCCCAAGGGCACTTCCTACGGGCGCACGGCTATGATTTTGGTGTTTGAAGATATTTAATCCTCGTCACCGTCCGAATTATCGTAGAACGAAATTCCATCGTCCTCATCATCGGCATAATGACTATCGCTGTTCGTGCTGTCATCATTTTTCTTGTCGGATGAAATATCACCATCAGCATTTTTACCGCCGACCAGTTCAAGCAGCTCGGCATCGGACAGACCGCCCGATCTCAGTTTCTGCAAAAGCATATGTTCAGCGGAAATGATCTCGTCAAGCTCTCTCGGTTTGCAGTTGTACTCCACTGCCATTGCAAGCCGAGACACTTCTTTCAGCTTGTCCTCCGCTGCTTTCTTCCTTGCCGTATCATCAGCAATACGTTTCTTGTAAAACTCGATTTTCTCAATGAGCTGTTCTTTCTTTTCTCTGTAAATGCCCATAAGAAAAACTCCCTTCATAAATTTTTGTTCTGAGCAAGTCAGCATACCTGACTAATGCTGTCCTGCTATGTTACCATTATAGCGCACCCATACCATTAAAAACAATCCGCATTGCGCACAAACTTTTTCGGGACATATCAATTTTCCGTTCCGCAAAATTTTTGAGT
>CAMWQI010000092.1 GCA_947176345.1 uncultured Ruminococcus sp. | reverse complement strand
CAGAAATAAAAATATTATATTCAATGGAAGATGTACTAAAAAGTGAGTATTTTAATCCATGTTGATTACGTCCATTACATAAAAAAACAGAGGATATTACATTATTAGACATAAAACAAGCTGTTCAAGAGGATCATTTTCCTTATCATAGTGACGAAGTATGTGAAAAATTACAAGAAAAAGCATTATATAATTTCGATTTGAACATGGCATTTTATGAAAAATTAGATAGAAATAAATTCAATGAAGAAATAGAACTTTTTTTATCTAATAATCCTGAATTTGTAGAAGTTAAAGACCTTAACGATTATGCGGGTGTTTCTGGTATTTATATTATGGTACTTGATGAATATAAACAAATATATATTGGTATTACTAATTCTAAAGTTGGAATTAAGGGGAGAATACAATCGCATTGGAATGTTACCAAGACATTAGACCGTTTAATTTTTGGTGGTGTTGATAGTTCTATTTTAAGTATTGATTCATTCAGACATTTAGATACAACACGAATTTTTGTACAAACAAATATCAATAAAGAAGATTTATATATCGAAGAATATAATGTTATAGAAAATGCTTTTTCATCAGAATTTATTACTAATCGTACTATTGGAGGTGAATTGAATTCTATAGAAGCAATAGTTTCAAGAAAATTAAGAAAGTTGTTATAATTATATTATGCAATGCAATATAAAAGTTTCTGAGGAAATACAGAAATTAAAAACGACATTTAAATATTTTGAAAGGAGTTATCGTTCAGCAGAATTATATCTGTTCATATTTTGGGCGATAAGTATAAAAACTTTTGGAAAATATCATTACATCTAAGGATAATCCCGTTATCAAGCTGTATCAGAAACTTTCTTCATCTAAAAAGGAAAGGATTCAGTACGGCTTATTTGTATTAGAGGGTCTCCGCATAACTCAGGACGCTATAAATGAAAATGCCCATATAACACATCTTATTCTTACACAGAATGCCCTTGAAAAATATCCGGATTTGTTTCAGGCTGATTTGAGAGATACAAAGACCATTGTTATTTCAAATGAACTTGGAAACAGAATATCCGCCACAAGTACCACGCAGGGTGTCTTTGCGATATGCAGTATACCGCAACAGAAAAAGCCTATTTTTAGTGGAAATGAAAAATATATAGTCCTGTACGGCTTACAAGACCCCGGAAATGTGGGAATGATTATCCGCACTGCCGACGCGTTCGGCATGGACGGCATTATTATGTCCGGTTCGTGCGATTTGTACAGTCCTAAGGTCATACGGTCTACTATGGGTTCAGTTTTCCGGACGAATATTTTCATTGAAAACAACACGGAAAATTTATTTTCAATTTTTGAAAATAATAATTTCACCACGTCGGCTACTGTCATAGACGGCGATATGAGTCTTACGGACTGCACTTTTACGGGGCGACAGGCTGTATTTATCGGCAATGAGGGAAACGGTCTTCCGCAGGACGTTTCCGCACGTTGTGACAGGCGTGTGACTATCCGCATGAACGGCACTATAAATTCGCTTAATGCCGGTATGGCTTCCGGCATTGTCATGTGGGAAATGCAGAAATATTAACAGGAATTTACAAATATGAGGAGCAGTAATTGGAAGAAACAAAATATCTGATATGGCTTGCCATGATTTTCGGCAGTGCCTCCCGTGCAGTATGGGAAGTCATAGAAACATATGATACCGCATATCAGGCATATGCTGAAATAACAGGCGGTTCATGCCCGATACCCATGACCATCAATCAGAAAAACAATATTGATAAAATATCTCCCGAAAAATCAGAGGAAATAATTTCTTATTGTGCCAGCAATGATATAAATATAATAACCTATAATTCGCCAGATTATCCGGAAGAACTGAAAGATATAAGCTGTCCTCCGCCGGTGCTTTACTGCAAGGGTAATATTTCGTGCATTAAGAACGGAAAAAATGTAACCTGTGTGGGTACAAGAAAACCCAGTAATTACACACAGAAAATAATTTCAGGAATATGCACGGAACTTGCGGTAAATAATTTTACCATAGTGAGTGGATTTGCAGTGGGCTGTGACATTACTGCACATATGTCAGCCGTGAAAAATTCCGGAAAAACTGCCTGTATTTTAGGGTGCGGACTTGATATAAATTATCCCTCACAGAATCAGCAGTACAGGAAAAGCATTATCGAAAACGGCGGAGTTTTTATTTCAGAATTTCCACCTGAAACTCCGGCTTTTGCACGGAATTTTCCACAGCGTAACCGGATACTTTCGGCACTCAGCAAGGCAACAATAGTCTTTGAAGCCACTGAAAAAAGCGGTTCTCTGAATACCGCCTCACTTGTATGCGGACAGCATAAAAAATTATTCTGCATTCCGCCGGCTGATATATCGGACATCCGTTATGCCGGAAATATACATCTCCTGCGTACGTGTGCAGAACCGCTTTACAGCGTTGACGATATACTGGATATTTATGGCTTTACGGAAAACAAGCCGGAAATCCGCTATAAACCGGAAAAAAATAAATATCATATAAATGACATACCGAAAAAGAATGAAACAAAATTCACGTCTGTACAACAGAAGATACTTTCAATTTTCCATGATGAGTCACTGCACATAGATACTATCATTGACAGATTGAATATGGATATTTCTGAAATTATAGCTGAAATTATGGATTTACAGATGTCCGGTGTAATTGAAGAAATTACCGGAAATCGATACAGAAAAACTGAAAGGGGAAACAGATAAATGCCGGATTTAGTTATAGTTGAGTCGCCTGCAAAGGCAAAAACAATAAAAAAATATTTAGGTTCGGGCTACGAAGTCATTGCCTCAATGGGTCACGTCCGTGATTTGCCTAAGTCGAAAATGGGCGTTGACAAGGAACACGACTTTGAGCCTAAATACGTTGATATGAAAGGCAAAGAGGACGTTATAAAAGAGTTACGCAAATATGCCAAAAAATGCGACAAGATATATCTTGCTACCGACCCCGACCGTGAGGGTGAAGCTATTTCATGGCATATTGCACAGATGCTTGACCTTGATATGAATGACAATAATCGTGTTGCATTTAATGAAATCACAAAAACGGGCGTTCAGAATGGCATGAACAGTCCGCATAAAATAGACATTGATTTGGTCAATGCACAGCAGGCACGGCGTATACTTGACAGACTTGTGGGCTATGAATTAAGTCCGTTCCTATGGAAAAAGGTAAAAAGAGGTCTTTCCGCTGGACGTGTTCAAACGGTTACTGTTAGCCTTATAGTTGACAGGGAGGAGGCTATAAAGAAATTCAAGCCTATGGAATACTGGTCAATTGACGCAAAATTCACAGCACCGTCTTCAAAGAAAGTTTTTGAGGCATCACTTGTATCAGTGGACGGAAAGAAAATAGAAGTTCCCGACCAGTCCGGCAAGAAAAACGACAAGAAAATACAGATTTCGAGCAAAGCTGATGCCGATAATATTCTGAAACGTCTTGAAAATGCTGTATATAAAGTGCAGTCCGTGAAAAAACGTGTAACTAAAAAGCAACCTGCTCCACCGTTCATAACGTCCACCATGCAACAGGAGGCATCAAGAAAACTGAATTTCAGTTCCAAACGTACCATGAAAACCGCACAGGAACTCTATGAGGGTGTTGACATTGAGGGAATAGGTGCAGTTGGTTTGATTACCTACATGAGAACCGACAGTCTCCGTATATCTGCTGAAGCACAGTTATCAGCCACACAATATATTGATACGGTTTACGGCAGTAATTATCTTCCCGACAAGCCACGTCAGTATAAATCCGGCAAAAACGCACAGGACGCACATGAGGCTATAAGACCATCTACACCGGAACTCACACCAGAACGTGTAAAAACAAGTCTTACGACTGACCAGTATAAACTTTACAAGCTTATATGGGAAAGATTTATAGCAAGCCAGATGGCAAATGCACTTCTTGACACGACTTCCGTTGAAATAAATGCAGATAATTGTATTTTTAGGGCTTCGGGCTACTCCGTGAAATTTGATGGATTTATGGTTCTTTACGTCGAGTCAGATTCGGATGAGGGCGGAAAAAAGGAACTTCCCGTTATAAATAATGATGATATTCTGAAACTTGTTTCCATTACCGGAAATCAGCATTTCACACAGCCACCACCGCGATTTACAGAGGCATCACTTATCAAGACTCTTGAGGAAAACGGCATAGGCAGACCAAGTACGTATGCCCCCACTATTACGACCATAACAGCACGGCAGTATGTTGAACGTGACGGCAAATCACTTAGACCCACCGCATTGGGTGAAGTTACAACGGAACTAATGAAAGAACATTTTAAGAAAATTGTTGATGCAAAATTCACTGCTGAAATGGAAAATGACCTTGACGAAATCGAAAACGGCAACAAAAATTGGGTTGATACTCTGCATGAATTTTACGACGATTTCGCTGAAACTCTCCATAAGGCTGAGGAGGCTATGGAGGGCAAGCGTGTTAAAATTCCTGATGAGGAAACGGATATTATCTGTGAACAGTGTGGGCGTAATATGGTGATAAAATTCAGTAAGTACGGGAAATTCCTTGCCTGTCCGGCATTCCCTGAATGCAAGAACTCCAAACCGATAGTTACAGAAGCCGACGGAAAATGTCCGCGCTGTGACGGAAAAATGTTACTGAAAAAGTCAAAAAAGGGAAGAAGTTTCTATGGCTGTGAAAAATATCCGGAATGTACTTTTATGACATGGAACGTTCCGTCAAAAGAAGTCTGTCCGGACTGCCATAAAACCTTATTCATTAAGGGCGGTAAACATGGAAAACTTATATGTGAAAATGAAGGTTGCGGATATGAAAGAGAGTTGAAAAAATGACAGTAAATGTAATAGGTGCAGGACTTGCCGGCTGTGAATCAGCATGGATTATCGCACAGAACGGCATAAAAGTTAAATTATTTGAAATGAAACCGGAAAAATTCACACCCGCACATAAATATGGCGGTTTTGCGGAGCTGGTATGTTCAAATTCGCTGAAAGCCTCACGGATTGAATCAGCCTCCGGACTGCTTAAATATGAAATGGAAATGTTAGGTTCACTTACAGTTCCGTGTGCAAAGGAAAACTCCGTCGATGCCGGTGGTGCATTGGCGGTTGACAGAGAAAAATTTTCCGACAGCGTAACCGCAAAAATAAAAAATCACCCGTTTATAGAAGTAGTATCATGTGAAGTAACCGAAATTCCCGACGGAATAACAATAATTGCTACAGGTCCGTTGACCTCCGGTGCTATGGCTGAAAAAATAAAATCCCTGTGCGGTGAGGGGCTTAGTTTCTATGACGCCGCCGCACCGATTGTAACGGCAGAAAGTCTCAACATGGATAAAGTTTTCTATGCCTCACGATACGACAGGGGCGATGCTGATTATATAAATTGTCCGATGAACAAGGAAAAATACATGGCATTCTATGAGGCTATAATTTCAGCAGAAAAAGTTCAGCTGAAAGACTTTGAAACACACCCATTCAGTGTATATGAGGGCTGTATGCCTGTTGAAGTTCTTGCCTCACGTGGTGTGGACACAATGCGTTTTGGTTGCATGAAACCTGTTGGCATAACCGACCCACGCACCAATAAAAGACCTTATGCTGTTGTACAGCTCCGGAAAGAAAATCGTGAGGGAACACTTTTCAATCTGGTAGGATTTCAAACTAATTTAAAATTCGGTGAACAGAAACGGGTATTTTCCATGATAACAGGTCTTGAAAACGCCGAATTTATGCGATATGGAGTTATGCACCGGAATACATTTATAAATAGTCCGGAAATTCTTAATTCTGATTTTTCCATGAAAAATAATCCGGATATATATTTTGCAGGACAAATAACCGGTGTTGAAGGCTACATGGAATCGGCTATGAGCGGACTGCTTGCCGGAATAGCTGTCGCAAGAAAAGTAAAGGGTCTTGCACCCCTGAAACTCCCCGTTGATACAATGACGGGGGCTTTATCGGCATATATCAGTGACCCTTACAATGCCGGAAAGTTTCAGCCTATGGGTGCGAATATGGGCATTCTGCCCGATATTCCCATAAGAATAAAAGACAAAAAACAAAAGTACAGCGTTTATGCGGAACGTGCTATAAATTCACTGAAAAACGAACTTGAAAGGATTGGCTATGAAGATAATTGTTGATGCATTCGGCGGAGATAATGCACCGTTGGAAGTTCTCAAAGGCTGTCAGCGTGCAGTCGCGGAACTGGACGTAAATATTATACTTACCGGACACGAAAAGAAAATAAAATCATGTGCCAGAAAAAATGAAATAAGCCTTGACGGCATGGAAATTGTACACGCACCGGAAGTCTTTGATATTCATGAAGAACCTAAGGAAATTATAAAATCCGGAAAAAATACCTCTATGGCGGTAGGCTTGCAACTCCTTGCGGACGGCAGGGGAGAGGCGTTTGTTTCCGCCGGAAGCACGGGGGCTTTAGTCATGGGAGCTACTTTCATTGTAAAGCGTATCAAAGGCATAAAGCGTATTGCACCCTCACCGGTACTTCCGGCTGATAAGGGAAGTTTCGTTCTCACTGATGCCGGTGCTAACACTGAATGCAGACCCGAAATGCTGGTACAGTTTGCAATTATGGGCAGTGCCTACATGGAAAAGGTAATGGGTATAAAAAATCCTAAAGTGGCATTACTCAACATAGGTGCGGAGGAAACAAAAGGCAGAGAACTTGAAATTGAGGCATATAAACTGCTTGAAAAATCAGGTCTTAATTTTATCGGAAACATTGAAGCCCGTGAAATGCCTGAGGGTAAATGTCATGTAGTTGTTACGGACGGTTTCACCGGAAATATAGCCCTTAAACTATATGAGGGTATGGGTTCATTTTTCGGCAGTAAAATAAAATGGATTTTTTCCGGAGCAGGTAAAATAGGTGCGATTTTTTCTATCGGCAAAATAAATAAATTAAAAAAACAAATGGATTATAAAGAAGTAGGCGGTTCGGCACTGTTGGGCGTAAAAAAGCCCGTAATTAAAGCACATGGAAGTTCCGACGGTACAGCTTTCTTTAATGCTGTGAGACAGGCAAAAAAATGCGTTCAGACTGATGTTTCCGGTGTGATAGAAAAATACAACGCAAATTTAGCAGAAAGGTCAAAGGAGTTGGAAAAAAGTGGACAGAATTGAAAAATTTGAAAAAGTCATAGGCTATACGTTTAAAGACAAAAAACTGCTTTATCAAGCATTATCGCACTCATCATATGCGAATGAAAAGAAAAATCCGTCCGGCAGTAATGAACGTCTTGAATTTTTAGGCGACAGCGTTTTGTCAATAGTCGTTTCGGATTATTTATATAAGAGCCTGAATGTTGCAGAGGGTGAACTTACAAGAGTGCGTGCTTCACTTGTATGTGAAAAGTCTTTGCACGTTTTCGCAAAGCAGATAAATTTAGGTGACTACCTGTTTTTAGGCAGGGGAGAGGAAAATACCGGTGGTCGTGAAAGACCCTCCATTCTTGCCGATGCTTTTGAGGCTGTAATAGCCGCTATTTATCTTGACGGCGGAATAAAGCCGGCATCTGAACATATTCTCCGCTTTATGCCGGAAGATGTTCAGCACCCACACAAACCGGCATTCAGCGATTTCAAAACAGTACTTCAGGAAATTGTGCAGAAAAATCCGGAAGAAAAAGTTGAATATGTTCTTATCGATGAGGAAGGACCAGACCATAACAAGAGATTTGTTGTTGAAGTGCGTCTTAATTCTCAGGTTATCGGCAAGGGAAGGGGAAAAAGCAAAAAAGAGGCTGAACAGTTCGCCGCAAAAGAGGCACTCGGATTAATGGGTTATGAGGCACAGTAATATATCAATATTCGTGCCACACGTGGGCTGTCCGAATAAGTGCAGTTTCTGCAATCAACATACTATCAGCGGTTCGCAGAAAGCACCGTCCGCTCAGGAAGTCCGCAGTATATGCACACAGGCACTCGGTGAAATAAAAAATCCAGAAAATGCCGAAATAGCTTTTTTCGGAGGGAGTTTCACCGCTATTCCACGCGGTTATATGCTTGAACTGCTTGGCACAGCACATGAATTTATCGGTGAGGGAAAATTTCATGGGATAAGAATTTCAACCCGTCCGGACTGTATAGACATTGAAATTCTTGAAATTCTGAAAAAATACGGTGTTACGTCCATTGAACTGGGTGCGCAATCTATGAATGATGAGGTTCTCCGACTGAACGACAGGGGGCATACTGCACGGGATATTTTTAATGCAAGTCTGCTGATACGTGAATACGGTTTTGAACTGGGTTTGCAGATGATGATAGGACTTTACGGAAGTACTCCGGAAACTGAAAACGAAACAATGCAGAAAATTCTTGAAATAAAACCCGATACAGTTAGAATTTATCCGGTTGTAATACTAGAGCATACACGCCTTGCGGAACTTCTGAAATCCGGTGAATATAAGCCGTTTGATTTTGATTACGTCGTGGAATTTTCAGCAGAATGCCTTATGACTTTTGAAAAAAATAATATAAAAGTTATCAAGTGCGGACTTCATGCAAGCGAATTTGTGGAAAATGACAAAATCGGAGGATTTTATCACCCTGCATTCCGTGAACTCTGTGAGAGCATTATATACAGAAATAAAATATCTGAAATTATAAGACCTGATATCAGACAATATACTTTGAAAGTAAATGATAAATGCATAAGCAAGGCACTGGGACAGAAAAAGTCAAATGTTGAGTTTTTCCGGAAAAAAGGAACAGAAATAAAATTTATTCCGGATAAAGATATTCCGGCATATGAAGTATTCTGGAGGTGAAACTATTGTATCTGAAATCACTGGAAATACATGGCTTTAAGTCTTTTCCGGACAAAATAAACCTTACTTTCGATAAGGGTCTTACAGCCGTTGTAGGTCCTAACGGCAGCGGAAAAAGTAATATCGGCGATTCGGTACGCTGGGTTCTCGGCGAACAGTCAACAAA
>CAMWQI010000091.1 GCA_947176345.1 uncultured Ruminococcus sp. | reverse complement strand
TTTTCTGTAATATCGCTGGTGATATTGTTTTCAAATGCCGATTTAAAGCTGTAAATTGCAGTATAATAGCCGGCATTTTCAAGTTCGGAACAGAACGCCTCACATAATTCTGAGGCACGAATAAGACTGGATTTTTCTTCAATGTCAAAAACAACCGGATATTCAAAAGACTTTCCGGCAAGCGTTCTGAGGCATACGGACGCTTCCTGTTTTGCTTCAACGGCGGTTGTGGCGTAAGTATACCAGTAAGCACCAACGGGAATATTAAGCCGTTTACATTCGCTGTAGTTGCGTTCAAACTGCTTGTCAACCTGACTGCTTTCCTTACCATAGCCTGCACGGATAATCGTAAAATCGACCTTTCCGGAAGTCTTTACTTTTTCCCAGTCGATTACTCCCTGATGCTCTGAAACGTCAATACCATGAGCAATAACGGCTTTATTTCCGGAAGATTTCGGAATACCGTAATAACTGTAAAAATCGTTGGTCACTGAATAAGCAGAAGTTACCACCTCGTCGCCTTTCCAGAAGTTCGATGTGCGGACATCAACGTGTGTTGCTGTGTATGTACCATCAATGTTAGCGATACCGCCGAAACCGACGTCCTGAGCAGCACAGCTTACTTTCTTTGATGAAATTTTGTTGCCGGACTGGTCATAGCAGACAATATCGGCGGCATTTCCGTAAACATGATGTCCCGAACCTGAACCGCCGACTGCCTTGTCGTGGGATGTACAACGATAGCCGGAATTGATTATGATTTTAGAACAGTTCAGGGCTTTGTGGAGTTTTTCGAGCTTTTCCGGCAAATCCGGATTTAGTATTGTATCGTGGTTTTTTCCACATTTACAGCGAAATTCTGTCACATTAAAGTGTGCCGTAAGCTGTGTTTTGTCAGTTGATTTGTAATTTTTTGTCATTTCAGTTTTCTCCTAATATCGCATTTTCCAAAGCCGTAAGGCGTTCTTCCACCGACGGCTTGTACGGTTCATAGGTATCGTCTGTGATTTCGGCAGGACGAACCATAGGTTTTACTACTAAATTAGTAGCTTTTACATCTTTAGAGAGCTGCAAATATACTCCTGTTATTTGCACACCTGTAATCCTTACTTCAGTGCCTGCATCTACACTATATGACTTTTTCGTAGTTCCGTCTGAATAATCCAATACAATCATCTTTAATCCCGATACAAGACCTTCACACGAAACGATAAAGTCACCACGTTCTGTCACATTTTTTGAACTATGCCAATCACCTGCTATATAATAGTCACTGTTGTTGTATGCTGTCCCGTTTACAGTAATAGTACCATTTCCATTAGGTGTCCAACTAACTTGCTGTATATTATTTGGAACTGCACTGAGCTTAAGCAGGTTCTTCCTTTGATACCCCAATGTACTGCGGTTTAAGGCTGTTTGTTCCGATATTTTAACAATTTCTTTCTTCATTTCGGTGTCGTCGTAATTTTCCAGTCCGTCAAGTTTCGTCTTCAACGCCGTTGTGAAGTCGTTGGTCGAAAGTCCCTTGCCTGATACTTTATCGACTTTTTCTGAAAGCAAGTCGTTTGTCTGTGATTTTGTGTAATAGTCTGATAAATCGACGTTTCTGTTGCTTTTTCCTGACATTTTTGAGGCTAAAAGTGTCTTGTGTAAATCCATTTTTCACCATTCCTTTCCGATTTTATAATGTATCTGCATACTGCGTTTCCGGAAGAGCTTCGCCGTCACTGCTGAACCATTTTCCGTCGCTGTCCATAATGTAGAGTTCGCCAGAATGTACCACATAGGCGACTGAACCTTGAACAAGTTTATAACCATCAATTCCGTCCGGTGCTGGTAATTCTGATACGTCATCAACAAAGATTTCGCCGATAATATGCGAAATTTCGTTGACATACGCAATAACATGAGAGTTATTTAATCTTGTCATTTTCGTTATCCTTTCTGAGTTGTTCGAGAACGTCAAGTATTCTTTGTGGCAGTGGAAGACCGATTTTTCCGGCATTTTCGAGAATAGAAAGCCCCTCATTTGCAAGATAGAAACCGATTACAGCAGAACGGCAGGCCGCTCCGCCGCCAAGTATGTGGATATCAAGAATATGTCCGACAGCCACCAGAATAAGTATAAAAACTTTTTTTGCAATGCCTGTAAATCCGACTGCCGACGATAAATTTTTAGCGATATACGCTGAAATAATCCCCGTTATATAGTCAAGCACCATGAATGCTATTAGGGCATAAAGCAGACCGTCAATTTGTCCCCACAGAAATCCACAAACCGCAAAAAATCCGGCTGAAATCATGTTTACAGCCTTGTCCATTTTCATTCCTCCTTTTCAAGTGCTGTCAGACGTTCTTCAACTGCTGTAATTTTTGCCGAAATTTCAGTAAATTTAGCGTTTATCTGTTCATCGGTCATGTCGTTCAATGCACGCCGGAAAGCCTCTAAAACCTGTTCGCTGGTCAGACCCATATCAAGTGACGCTGGTATAGCCATGAAAATCACCCCTTATATATTAGATATTCATTATTTTTAGTTACAAGATATAATCCATTATCAGTAGTAATCGGTGTAGTTATATATTCTCTGAAACCTAATTCAGCGATTTGATTTTGCAAAGCAGTTTCTGCCGAAGTGCCTCCGTTTGAAATATTGCCCTTGTAAGCCGGACGTATCAGCGAATAATTTTCGTTTCCGAGCTTGATTTTCTTGATGTCTCCGGTCAATCTGTCTGTCTCAATGGCAATAATTTCCTGAGTCGTTCTGATGTCAAGCAGTTCGCATTCAATTGAGCCTTTATCGCCTAACCTGTAATTCTGTAAGTCCAGAAATCCGCTGTATTTAGGGTTATTTTTCATGCTTGCAATATTGACTTCATAGGAAACTTTCGGTCTGCATAACTGTCCGAAAAGCTCCTGACCATCACGAACCATACGCTCAAAACTATTTTTAGAGTCCGAATAACTGAAACGTTTAAAAGTATGTTTATGATGATGTATAGGATAGATATTATCTACATAAGAAACCGCCCAGCCTTCGCCGTAATTGTTGTCGACCATAAGCCACGTTGCAAGCTCTGAATAGTCTATTTTCTGAGTAATTCCGGTCATATCAAAGCCGTATTTCAGGGAAAAAGCATTATCCCTTGCACCCTCCATGCGTTTGTTAATTGAAAAATAAAAATTATCCCGATAGAGTTCACCGCCAAGCTGATTTATCAGACAGTCATCACCCCCGATAAGTGAATTTAACAGCGATTTATCTGTAATTTCAAACTGTCCGGTGCGGTCATCAATATCGGAACTGTATTGAAAACGGTACTTGTCATAGTGGTCAACATCGGTCAGACAAGCCCCGAACATTGCCCTGATAAACTCGTAGCCGTTGAGATTTTCACCTTGATAGTAATGGACAAATTCGTCCGCCAAATCATAGGAAATGTGCTTAGCATGGACTTTTATGTACATTCCAGACGTTCCGGAAACGCTTGTATGTTCGTCAATTCTGAATAACTGACCATCAATTTTAAGGACGTTCTGCGGAAGAATAGTTTTCCAGCGACCCCAATCGTCAATCGGGTGGGTGAGTTCAACGTCCCATCGCCCGTTCAACTCATGATATTCCGTGCATTCAGACGGAGCAAGAATTGCAAGCCCGTTGTGCTTAAAGCCGTCCTGTGGCTCTCTGTAGTCGTAAACCCTGATGACGTTTTCACGGGGCAGAGACCACATATTTATTGCTTTTATGTTCGGCATTAGTTTGTGATATGGCATATTCAAACTAAGATAATCGATACGCCAGAGTGACGCCGGATAAGGCTTTTTAACGGCTTTTTCGGGAACTTCTGGCGCACCGTCAAGATGTATTCCGGTGCTGTCGGCGTACCAGTCGAAATATTCTACCAAAGTGCATTCAGAAAGTTCTTCCAGAGTAAATTTTGTTCCGTCCTTGTAACACAGAACTATACGTAAAAATTTCAGATTTGTATATGATGATAAATCAAACTCATAAGGTGCATCATACCAGTATTTATCAAATATCGGTGAAGTACTTGCATTGTCCACATATCCAAGTAAATCAACCTGTAAGGCTTTTCCGGTTGAGGACGTGGCTGAAATTTTCACAGATTTCAGCGGATTTCCCCGTATGTATCCGGACGTTCTAATTCTGTAGTCACTGTCGGTATTGCCTGAGCTTCCGATACTGCCCTGTTCAAATCCGGTTATATTAGTTACTTTTTCCATTACTCAATACCTATCGGAAAGCCGATACTGTACAGATATTCGGCATTTTTGAGCTGTTCAGACGTAACCCCTATGAAACTTTTGTTACTGTCAGATGACTTTTGTGCAAAATCTGAGTTATAGACGGAAATTCCATATCCCTGATAGTATAACGGAGCATTTGTTTCGAGATTAAAAATATTACTCATACTGGAAGAAGCACCAATCGTGATTTTCTGGTTGTCAGACCTGATTTTTCCAGATATACGGCTGTTTTTTATCAGGGAATTAAATACTGATGCGTTAGAACTACTGCAAGAAATATCTAAAATAACGTCAGAATTTGTTATCTGTGATTTCGGACTTGAAAAACCGCTGCCACTCATAAGGGTAAAACTTGCTGCGTTCGTCTTGATGTTAAGTGAGCAATTTTTTAATCCGCATCCGTTAAAAACGTAAGCATTTCCGTCATACTGCACCATGCCGGAAATTATACAGTTTTTCAGCAATGTAGAGCCATAAAACAGATTTGACGAATTTATGTAAAAGTTTTCCAATATTAAATTTTCTATCATCGCATCAGAAGCGGAAGAACAATAAAAAGAATAATAATTTGCTGTTGAATGAAAATTTTTAAGCGTCCAGCCGTTAAAATCGACGTGTGCCGGAATATTTACAGTTTCAGAAAATCCCTCAGGCAAGATATTATTAAAATCAATAATTTTATTTTCAGCGTCTGCCCACCGGACGTAAATTTCAGTGGAATTTGTGTCAATCGTCCTGAAATCCGTCCAGTTATCGACAATAAACGGGTCATTTTCCGTGCCTGAACCTGTCATAAAAACCGCTCCTTTACGTTTATTTTAAAATCTTTTACTGCACCTGAATAACTGATATAATTTTCTCCTGTATGAAGAAGGGGCAAGTCGCCGGTGGTGTACTGCATACACGTGTGAATAGTCCCCTCCGGACGCTGAAAATAGACAATTTGCTCCTCACAGTCAATAAAAATCGTTGAATCGAATGTACAGCATTCGGGGTGAGTTATGATAAAATCCGCCCCGTTGACGCTAATTTTTATATCCTGATTTGCAAACGAAATGAAAGAAATCAGCGGTTCGCTGAAAACTGTACCACCATTATTTACCGGTTTATAGCTGTTTTGCGAGTTTATTTCAACGATTGTCGGATTGACAGCCCGAGCAAACGGCTTGACAGTGAATTTCAACTTGCATTCTCCGGCAAGGTAGGCGACGGACTTTATGTCCGGAGGGTGTGCAATGACTTCCAGATACTCCGCCGGAGACGACGACAGCCATAGTTTTCCGCTTCCCTGAAATGTTAGATAAAGTTTTTGCAGATTTTCCGGCGATATATCGTCAAGAAACGTTTCAATAGTCATAGTCTGCATATCGTAGGTTTTGGACATCTGGACATACTTTGAGGAACGTCCGGCAAGAGTAAACTCCGTGTTTTCGAATTCCCATGTCGGACGTATCGGCGGACTTGTCACCATAAGTCCTAACTCATCCGAATTTACGCCGTTAAATAAAAAATAACTCAAATTTTCACCTCTTTACAATAAAAATAGGACAACTCAATTTTGAGTTATCCTGTTTGTGTTTATTTTCGATAAAAAATGACATGGATTTTTGTGCATTTATACAAACTTCTTGAAAAATGCTTGACTTTTCGTGAGTACAGTATCATAATATTGTTAGTACAGAAAGCGAGGTGTAAAAAATGGCACGCATGGGAAGACCACCTAAAGACAATCCGAAAGATTTACGCTTGCAAGTCAGAATAAACCAATCAACGTTAGACAAGTTAGATAATTGCGTAAAAGCGGAAAAATCAACAAGAAGTGAAATTGTTCGTAAGGGGATTGACCTTATTGCAAGTCAACTTAATCAAAAATAAGGCATTGCCCGTCTACCAAACTAACAATGCCCTATTTTAACTATACTGGCAGATTACTCTGCTAAATATATTGTACCATATAGCAGAGAATTTGTCAAGTAAAAACGAAAGGAATTTTTTTACATGACAAAGAAAGTCAAGAAAAAGTATGACAAATGGTCTAAGAACCGCATGGAAGCCAGTGAAAAATATTTTCAAGCAATGGAAACTGTCACCAATGGTGATTTCTTAAGTTTCTCTAATCTTGTATTGGCAGTTGAGGCTGAAAGGAAAATCGCTTTTGAGGCAGGCTTTTATACCGCCGTTCAGCTTCTTATAGGAGGTGAACGGGTATGAAAGAACTTACACCCATGAACTTCAACGGCGTTGATGTTATTGACAGCAGACAGGTTGCGGAGGCAGTAGAAAAGAAACACTGTAATCTTTTGAGAGATATTGCGATATATTGCGGTTATCTTAACGAACTCAATTTTGAGTCGGTTGAATTTTTCATTGAAAGCACATACACCGACGGCAAAGGTGAAGAAAGACCCTGCTATTTCTGTACAAGAAAAGGCTGTGAAATGATAGCCAACAAACTCACCGGAAAAAAAGGCGTTGCATTTACAGCACTCTACATAAACGCTTTTCACGCTATGGAACAGCACATCAAGGAAAACAAGCCGTTACAGACTGCTTCAGACGACGACGAACCCCCTCGCTTGAAGATTGTAAGAAAACTTATGGAAGTCGCACAAATGGACGGACTGTCGAAGACACATGAATGTATACTTTTTGACATGGCAAGTGAAATACTAACTGGCAAAACGATTTTACAGATAGAATCAGCCAAAAAGCCGAAAACATATCTTGCCGGAGACATTGCCAGAATATTTGGCACAACCGCATATCAAATCGGGTGTATTGCCAATGTTCTTAGCATGAAAAATAAGGAATACGGCGAATGGTATTACTATACAAGACCGACAGATGATGAAAGAATCAGAGCTTTCAAGTATAACGAAAAAGCTCTTGAGAAATTCAGACAGATTTTTGAGACTATCAACAAGTAAACAAACAATAAGCACTCCTTCGGGGGTGCTTTTTTTATATTTTACCCATGCCCATTTCAATTCTTCTTCTTTCAGTTTCGAGTTCTTCGGCAAGCCGTGAAACGTCGTAACTACTTGCGATTGTGGCGTTAATCGTGTAGTTGCTGTAAAAAATTTTCTGTCCGGCATTGGAGTTTACAGCAGTATTTCGAGAATTTTGTGTCAGCGGAGTGACACGTACACCACCGTTTACAACCTCAAGGAGTTCTGGACCAGCTTCAGCTACAACTGCCTGACCATACGAAAGAAAACCGCCGTCCGCCATGAATGGAATAGGTCCAATAAGTTTGCCTCTCTTTGCCAGTGTATCTGCCTTATTTAGCGGACCGTAAATTTGATTATTAATGTTGTCTGAGACTTCATTTATAGAGTTATTAGCAGAATCGAGATATTCATTAACTTTTTCAATGAACTTTTCACCGAAAATATCACCCATAAGCAGACCTTTTGAATCCGCCCATGCTATGAAAGCGTTCATATCTAGGTCGCTGTCAACGCTGTTCAAGTAATCCTGAAAATTTTCAATATACTCATCACTGAAAATATCAGATACTTTTAAACCGGATTTTTCGCCCCATTTGATAAATTCTGTAATATCTGCATCAAGCGTGTCTACAAGCATCTGCCAGTTTGCACCGAATTTTCCGCCGAAAACATCACCTAAGTCAATGCCTGCTTTATTGCCCCATTCAAGAAGACCACCGACATTAAAGCCATTATCAAGATTGTTCTGAACGGTCTTTTTGTAGATGTCAACAAACTCTTCAGAAGTGGCAAGTCCGGACTCAGCACCCCATTCAAGCAGATACGAAATATCCTGTCCTGTTTTGAACTGCTCTTTAAGATAGTCGGTAAAATTATCCTCACCGTCGAAAATCAGAGAAATTCCTTTGGTATAGCCGGAATTTTTTACCCATTTCAGTATCGTCTCCATATCTCCTCCATTTGCGAGCTGAGTTCTGAAAACATCTTTCCATTCATTTCCAAATATATCCGCCGGAGTCACTTCAGAGTTAGCCGTCCACGATAGCAATGGTGAAATATCAAGTCCTGCATTTTGAAATTTTTCAAAATCTTCACTGAAATTCGTCCATATTTCTTTCGGAGTTTTTTCAGTTATAAGACCTTTCTGCATAGTATCATTTAGTTGATTTTCAAGTTCATCAACACTTTTCTGCTTCATGTCCTTGACAGCAAGCTGAAAGTCCGACAAAGTTTTTAAACAACTATCACTGTAAGCCTGTAAACGCTGTTCCACATCGGTTACGGACTCGTCAAGTGTTGTGCTTGTGAGGTCTTTTTCCGCATAGATGATGTCAGCCATGCGGTCATACTGTCCGAGCGAGTAAGCCTCCTGTAACTGCTCCAGATTGTCGAAATATTCGCTGGTTGCCTGATAAGCCTTTTCTGCCTCATTTCTTAAACTAAGGACTTGCGTTCTTTCATTTTGAGCGTTCCAAAGTGTTTTTGCAGCATTGACATAATCGCTGTATTCCTGTGAATTTTTGCCCCAAAACTCTTCTGCTTCATCTTCGATAATTTTGTATGCAGTATCTTTGTCAACTTCTCTTGTATTGTTTTCCCAGCTTGTACCTGTAATTTCTTCATATTGTTTCTTGGCATTTTCAAATGCTTTTTGTTTTTCTTTAAGTTCCTTATCATATTTTTCATAATCAGAACGTGCGGTGTTTCGTTGTTCGTTCATTTCAGCAAAGTTTGAAAGATAGGAGTCAAGCATCATTTCAGCCTGTTTTTTGGCTATAACGTTATCAATTTCAGCGGACAACTGCTTGTAATTTTCAATCTGATTGCCAGTCATGGAGTATAGTTATCCTATTTGACAATAGAATAAAAATATGGTATAATAAAAAATATGA
>CAMWQI010000090.1 GCA_947176345.1 uncultured Ruminococcus sp. | reverse complement strand
CTTATGAAACTCTATCAGAAACTTACAAAATAATAAATAAAAACTCCTGAAAATACATTCAGGAGCTTTTTCTTGTTACCTAATTGGAAAAATTTGGAATAAATATTGGTAATATATTGAAATATGTCGAAATTTGTAGTATAATGATTAAACAAGGGAGTTGACAAGAATGATACGAAAATATCTGGAGATAAATGTATATGAGGCATTTCAAAACCGTATGAAATATATTTTTCAGGAATTTGAAAATGTGTATGTTTCTTTTAGTGGTGGAAAAGACAGTGGATTACTTTTAAATCTTGTACTTGACTACATGAAGAAACATAACATAAATAAAAAATTAGGAGTATTTCATCAGGACTTTGAAGCACAGTATTCCGTTACAACAAAGTATGTTGAAAGTACATTTGAAAAGAATTTTGATTTAATAGAACCATACTGGGTTTGTCTGCCAATGGCTACAAGAACAGCTCTCAGTAGTTATGAAATATATTGGTATCCGTGGGATGATACAAAAGAAGAAATATGGGTAAGACCTATGCCAGACAAGCCTTATGTCATCAATCTAAGTAACAATACTTTTTATTACTATAAATACAAAATGCATCAGGAAAATCTCGCAAAACAGTTCGGAAGATGGTATAAAGAAATTCACGGCGGAGGAAAGACAATATGTCTTCTGGGAATCAGAGCCTCAGAATCTTTACAGCGATACAGTTCAATTATTAACAAAAAATATGGATATAACGGAACTTGCTGGATTTCAAAAATGTTTAAAGATGTCTGGTGCGGTTCTCCGTTATACGACTGGACTACAAATGACATATGGACGGCAAATTATAAGTTTGATTATGAATACAATCACATTTACGACCTTTATTACAAAGCAGGTCTGAAGCCTGACCAGATGCGTGTTGCTTCACCTTTCAATGATTATGCCAAAGATAGCCTACATTTATACAGAATTCTTGAACCAGAAACATGGGTAAAACTTCTTGGGCGTGTGCGTGGAGCAAATTTTACTTCCATATATGGAAGAACGACTGCTATGGCATATAGAAATATTAAATTACCGGAAGGTCACACGTGGAAATCATATACAGAATTTCTGCTTAATACACTACCTAAACGTCTTAGGAAAGGATATGTCGAAAAATTCAAAACATCTATAAAATTCTGGCATGAAACAGGCGGAGGACTCTCAGAGGAAACTATACATGAATTGATTGAAAATGGATACAAAATAAAACGCAATGGTGTATCAAATTATACACTTGATAAAAAATCAAGAATTGTATTCATTGGTAAAATTCCTGATGATACAGATGATATTTTATCTACTAAAGAAATTCCAAGCTGGAAACGTATGTGTGTATGTATACTGAAAAACGACCATACTTGTAAATCCATGGGATTTGCAGAAACAAAAAAACAAAAAGAACGAATTGATAAAATTAAAAGAAAATATAAAAGTCTGGAGGAATTATAATTGAAATTCACAAGTCCTGTTTATAATGTAAGAGCTGTACCCATTGAAAAAGTTGTTCCTAATACATATAATCCGAATTCAGTTGCTCCACCTGAACTTAAGTTGCTGTATGATAGTATTAAAGAAGATGGATATACTATGCCTGTTGTATGCTATTACTCCCAGAAAGACGACTTATATGTAATCGTTGACGGATTTCACCGTTATCGTGTAATGATGGAACATGAAGATATTTATGAGCGTGAAAACGGAATGCTTCCTGTTTCAGTGATTGATAAACCTTTAGCAAAAAGGATGGCAAGTACAATACGTCATAACAGAGCAAGAGGTTCTCATAATGTTGACCTTATGGGCAATATAGTAAAAGAACTGCATGATTTGGGAAGGTCTGATGCATGGATTTCAAAACATCTTGGAATGGACAAAGACGAAATTATGCGTCTGAAACAAATAACAGGACTTGCTTCCTTGTTTAGAGAAGTAAATTTTGGTCAGGCATGGATTCCGGAAGAAGAATTAACTGAATCAATAAATATTGATGTCATAAAACAGGAAAAAGAGCTGCAAACAATAGGATAAAAATATATCCAGTTATATTAAAAACTTTGTATACAAAACAAGTGTTATAATATATAAAAACTCCTACCAAACATAAATTTGATAGGAGTTTTTTAGTTTTATTCAAATATATCTTATAACAAAAATAATAACGTTTATATTAATTTCAATACAACTTATTTTTTACTTCAAATTCTGAAACGGTCATATTAGCTATATTAGCTGCATCGGTTATAGTTACAAGACCTTTCTGTACAAGCGTTATAAGTGTAGTCAAAATCCCTTCTGCCTTACCTTCCTCACGCTGTTTTGCTAATGTTCTGGACTCGTTATATTCAGTTATACACATACGCTTCACCTCTGCTCTATTCGCTGTAAGAAATGGTTTGATTATGAAATCATTAGGCATTTCAGTTAATGCTATGTCAATAGCTTCTTCAAAAACGTTTGTCTTATTGTTGCGGACTTTATCAATAAACCATGCATATTTGTTAAGTAGCTTGCATTGTGATTTTGAGAATCAGTTTACGCTCTTCAAGAATTTCGACTACTGCTGCAAATATTTTCTCTTGAATCCCGTTTTTTCCAGCAGATTACGGAATCTTCCTATCGTATCTCCTTTTGGTACCTCTTCAGGTGAACCGATTCCACAAAAGTTTGAAAACACTCGGCTGTCTATTACTTCCCTCATTATTTTCATATCTGTCAGGTCGTACAGATCCTGAAGAAAAAAGATTCTCAGCATCAATTCCATTGGGTATGGCTTATTTACATGTTCTTCTTTGTAATAACATTGTTCAATCAACTTTAAAAATCTTTCCCATGGTATGATTCTTTCTATCTTTTCTAAAAACTCTTTTTTCTCGGTTCTGCCAGTCTCATTTGTCTTTCCATATCTCTATTATATCACTTATTTTCCTCTTTTGCAACTGTGCGGTGTTGCCTTTACTTTCAGTTCATCAGCAAAGCAATGGTAACTGTTGGTATCAGTATACACTATGAACGCTCCCCAACGATGAGAACATGTTGCTCTACTGCATAAATGGCAGACGTATTGATTTCTTCCACCGTTCATTGACAGCTCTGCGATTTCACTAACATAGTTGAATAAATATAGTTTGATTTTTTCGATTGTTTCATTGAAGTCATTCAATTTTTTATCAGTCCTTTTCAAAAATATTTTTCATTCCGAACAACAAAAAAGTTGCGGAACTGAAAGAAAGTAACCACAACTTTTATTTCACTATATATAAATACTGATAAAAATAAAATTATTTTATCAAAAAAAATTATAAACTTCCTTGATTTTTTTCAAAAACTCTAATATACTAATATTAGAGTTTGGGTGTTATGTATTCTTACAGTTGATTCAAGTTAGTAAAGATAACTTTGTTTCAGCGTTTAACTAAGGTTTGCCGCCCAAAGTTAAACAGTAGTGAGTGCATTGCACCCATTGCTTATTATTATATCACAAATAAGAAAAAATTGCAAGTCATTAGGCAAAATTATTTTTGTCTGGTGGCTTTTTCTTTTTCAGGAAAGTTGCTATATGTAGCAACTTTTTTGATTTAGAAAAGTGGATACATATAATTTTTTCTTTTTCAGTTTAGTCAAAAAGAGGTTCGGGAATTTCCACGATAGACGGAGTTGTTTACAGTTTAGACATATTTTTTTTAAGAGGATTTTAAAAAAGTTTTTAAGCCGTCAAGGTCGCAGACTTTGCTCAATAAGTGAAGCGGAGCGGAATGTTCTGTTTTGCAAGTTCTGTAAGGAGCGTGCAAAACAGATATTGGGTAAACACTATCTGTTTTGTTTACGCAAGGGCTATATATCATAGGGAACGGGATTGATTACTAAAATATCAAGCAACGCAAGTGGGTGTCCACTTGCAAATTTTCAAGGTTTTGAAAATCATTTTTGGGAGTCTTTCCAAGCCTTTTAAATACAAAAGTAAATATTATAATCAAATAAAATTCAGTCACCTTTGAAAAAAGATAAAGTAATCTTTTCACACAATCATCACAATAGTTTTTTTAGCGTGTGAAAAAGATTTTTAATAAAAATCTTTCAAAAGTTATTTCTGAAAATCCAAAAAATAAAAAAATTTACTATTGGTCTATTAAGATTTCTTTGAACTAAACTGAAAATAAAAAGTTGCCATTCATGGCAACTTCTTATTTAACTGATTGATAAAATTTTTTGTATCTGCTCGTCTGACATTCCGAATTTTTTCATCTTTGCTATTATGATTTCCGCACCTTGCTGACGTTCGTATGCTCTTGCTGAAATTTCATCTCTTACTGCTTTTTCACGCTGTTCAATTTCGTACAATTCCTTTTCATCAGCACTCATTTGACGGAGAACAGCAACAGCTTTTTGCATAATCGGAGAACCTGTTGCGAGGCGGTCAAGAGTTTCATCATCTTCTGCATTAGTGTTCAGGAAGTCCATCCACATTTGTTTCTTGTCCATCATAGAACCACGCTCCTTACATTCCTTAGCCTTACGGAGTTCAATAAAATCAATTCTGAACTTGTCCGTAAGAAGTTCCTGTCGGTGTTCTTCAAATATTTTGAAAGTCGAATGATATTCCTTGCAATCAAAAAGATTAAAGTCAATGACATTGATTGCGACTGCGTTCTTAAGGTTAAGATAATCTTCGTTCTTCTGAAGTTCGCCCGTATACATCTTCGCCCAATAAAACAGAGTGCGTTCCTTGTAGTTGCCATAATTCAGAACCTGTATCTCAATGTTTATCGATGTAACTCGATTAATAGTTATTCTCAGGTCAAGACGGCTGAATTTGGAAAGTAATATATCAGGAATGACTTCATTATCAAGAATTTCTATGTTTGTGATTTCAGACGGATTGATTTCAAGAACCGTTGCAAGAAAATCGGCTAATATATCAGTGTTCTTAACATCTCCAAATATTTTCTTAAAAACAAGGTCAAGTTTAGGTGTAACTTTTGATTTTTTTGACATAATATCCTCCATTTCAGGCTAATTGTAATTGATTTGGGTCTTTTTCCTCAACTCCTGCAAAGTCCATATTCGGTTTGAAAAAGGAATTTCTGCCCTCTATTCTCGTGTTAATAACCAATCCTAACTTTTCAAGATGTATCATTGTCGTATCGACGTGCTGTGGAGTGTCTCCCAGTATAGCCGAAATCTATGCTTTGGTGCGTTCATGACCCTCGAACAGCACCATAAGGCACTTGAACTAACAAGGAGTAAGTTTGGGTTTGGCAATATCAAGAAAAAATGCCTTCTTAAAGATAAGCGGATTTGTTTCAATCTTCTTTCTTGCCATATTTTCACCTCATTTCGTTAATTTTTCTATATTATATCACCTGTAACGTTTAAAGTCAAGTTACAAGATTATTGCATAATATATTTTAATATTTATATAATAAATTTTTTGTTATTTATACAATAATTATTTTATGTAATAAATTAAAAAATATGTATCACTTATTTTTATTATATAAAATGATTTAATTTATCATTTTATCGCCTTCCCGTTTTTTGTTGGGATGGTTAATCGTCTACCCAAATATGATAGAATTGTGATAAAATTGCACTTAATAGATACTTTTGCAAAAAACGTCGAGAAATGTTGCAAACTTTTGCGACCAGATTTTTCTGCTATATTAAGCCAAAATTTGAATATCTGTTACAAACGTTACAAAGTTTTCTATATATTTAACTGTGGGAGAAAGACGATTAACCGTCTTCCTGTAAGGCAAAAGTTTTTGACTAAAACTTTATAACATTGTAACAAGATATAATACATAAAGAAAGAGGGCATTTTACGTCCCTCTTTTTTTATGTATACGCTTGTATCTGTTTTCTGAATTTTTAAAAGTCAGAATCCGATGCCTGTTGGCTATAATAATTATAATAAAGTTTGCCCAAATGTATCAATTCGTCATGTGTTCCACTTTCCTCAATATATCCGTCTTGCATAACATAAATATTATCACAGTTTCTAATTGTTGAAAGTCTGTGTGCAATAATAATACAGGTCATATTTCCGTCCAGAACGTTTACGGCATTCTGTATGCAAGATTCTGTAATAGAATCTAGATTGCTGGTTGCTTCGTCCATAATCAAAATATCAGGTTTTCTTAGCAACGCTCTTGCAATTATCAGTCTTTGACGCTGACCTATGGACAAATTTGCACCGGATTCTTCAAGCATGGTATCATATTCCATAGGCAATTCCTGTACAAAATCATCAATACGGCAAAGTTTACAGATATTATAAAATTCTTCGTCTGTAATGTTATCATTTCCCATAAGGAGATTATTACGAACAGTGTCCGAAAACAGAAACATATCCTGAGAAATATATGATACATGATTTCTGTAACTTTTGAATGAAAACTCAGATATATCTACATTGTTTATCGTGATACTACCTTGATTCTGTTCATAGAAACGCATCAGAAGTTTTGTAAGAGTTGTCTTACCGCAACCGCTTTCACCTATAATAGCGATTTTCTGTCCTTTTTTAACATATATACTTATATTTTTTAGAACATCATTTCTGTTTCCATAACGGAATGTGAGATTTTGAATACAAATATCACCGTTGCAGAATTCCTTATCACCTGTATCTTTTTCGGTTTTTGTATCAAGAATATCATTTAAACGTTCTGCCGCAACCAATGCAGTCTGAAGTTGTGGTTGAAGGTCTATAAGATTGCTGACAGGACTAAGAAAATAATCAATCATATAGTAAAATGTAAACAACGCTCCTATGGTAATTGCATTAACTGTGCAAAGATATGCACCTGTCCATAGTAGTACAACAATAGAAGTAGAACTGATAAATTCAACAATTGCATACTGTATTCCACCTATTACAGAACCTTTTATACATTTGTCCTCTTTGCTGTTAACAAGTTCTTTCAGCTTGTTTTTTACAACAGAATTATACTGATTTGTCTTAACAGTATTTACACCCTCAATAGTTTCTTTAAGATAAGAAGTAAGATGAGCGTCGTTTTCCATAATTTCATAATTTATATTTTTTATAGAATTTTTGAAAAAAAATATTACTAAACTATAAATAAATATAGTAATAAGTGTTATAAAAAACAGTGTTTTACTTATGAAGAACAGAACTACTCCGAAGATAACAGCCATAAGACTATCAAGCATAACAGTAAGTGTGGCTGACGAAACTGCATTTTTGATTTCATCTGCATTCTGAAATCGTGAAATCAATTCTCCTGACTTTCTTGTACTAAAAAAGCCTGCAGGTAAATCCATCATATGATTGTAAAAATTTGTTAGCAAAGGCACATTGATATTTTTTGTCATTACAGCAAGCATATGACTGCGAAAAATTCTGATAATGCTTTTAAGCAAGTATAAACCTATAATTGTGATACAAACAACATTTAAATTGCTGAATATAACTCCAAGCTTATTTATGGTTTTTTCATAAAAACTTGATTCACCTGTTTCATGCTTGTCATCTTCATGAGCGTGGTCGTCTTCTACTCCATTATATTCAGCAATTTCTTCTTCTGTCATTGTTGATTCTGATACATGGGTAGCACTATCTAGAACATACTGAAAAATAACTGTTCCGAACATATTTATACCTGATACGATAAGGGATATAACAAAAATTATAGCAAGCATCTTTTTCTGAATAAGAATATAACTGAAGAACCTTGACAGAATACCCTTTGATTCATCTATAGCTTTAAAATCATCATTTGGCTGAAATGTTATTATCTGTTCCTGCCAGTATTCTTCAAACTCTTCTCTTGTCATTTTTGATATTTTCATTTTAGCAGGGTCGCCTATAACAAGCTTGTCATGCTGTATATCATAATTAAAAACCACAATAAAATGCTCATAGCCCTCTTTATTAACAATTCTTGCAATAAAAGGCTGATTTAATGATGGGTTATCCTGCATTTCGTCTTCCAGTTCTTTCAGAGAACCTTCAAGAGCATCTGCCGTAAATCCGATTTGTTCAGCACCTGTTACAATGCCATATATATTTGCCCCTTGATTGTCAACCTGAATCAACTCACGATATTTTGATATTGGCAATTTTAGTTTATAATATGATGCAATCATTGAAAGGCAGGCTGCTCCGCAGTCTTTTTCATCATGCTGTCTAATATGTATATATTTTGAACGCATAAAACACCTCTGTTGTTTCAGTTTGTTTTGTGATAAAAAAAGAATCAGAAACTGCACTGATTAGCACAGCTTCTGATTCTTACAAAAATTCGCATTACTGAGAGCAGTGCATTAACACCAGCCGATGTATACAGATTTGCCGTAGCAAGATTTTCTGTTAGAAACGTGAACACCGTTCATTAATTCTGCAGCCCACTTAGTTCCGCCACAGATATTTTTGCCACAACCATTGCAATGAATCTTGTAATACTTACCACCATTTGCCTGCATCTGTTCAGACTTTGACATCTTCTTCATTGGTTAAAGTCCTCCTTTCTGTAGTTTTTTTAGCAAAGGCGTTAAATTGTACTTAACGCTCTTACCATTAGCTTTAATTATCGGTTATCAAAGTGTTTTGCAACCGTTCCAGTGATTACTAAAAAGTAAATGGTATTCCATTATAGTTTGCCACATTGTTTGATAAGAATAACTGTTACATTATATGTCCGAAGTTATCTCTCTTCATTAAAGTAACTGTTATATTTTTCATTCAAATTTAATTTATAATCTATCAGCAGTACAATAACTTGCAGACAATACATATATATTTGTGATGAAAAAATTGTTAATGTTATTATACACTATTCGACAAAAAAAGTCAATAGTAAACAGAAAAAAATAATAAGAAATTTTTTAAAAAAGAAAAATATAATTTGAAAATAGTAAAAAATTATTGAAAAATTTAATTTTAAATGATATGGCAATAATATTGTATAATACAAGTTATATAATTATAATATAGTAAAAATTATATATATATATATATATATATATAATTGATAAGATATTAGCATTACTTTTTTCTGTGAGCTTCTTGTACATCTTCATCAGATCTGCCACGCACGCACTCTGTGTTATATTCATGTCGAAAATATATGCAGATATTATTGTTTATACCGTTTTTTTTTCTATGAACACAAATTTTTAACTGTAAAAATTAAAATGTTGAATTTTGTCTTAATATGTCGAAAGTATTGACAATAAAATTAAGTT
>CAMWQI010000089.1 GCA_947176345.1 uncultured Ruminococcus sp. | reverse complement strand
ATGGTACACAGATACTTGAGTTTTTAAAAGAATTTGCTTTGATTCATCTTGTTATAAAGTCTTCCAGAAATAATGACTATAAAAATGTACGAATATCCACAGGAGTAATACACTATTGGGAGGATATTAATGTTGCTGTTGTCGGAGTTACTTCAATATGGAATACTTCATTAAATGAAAATTACTTTTATATGTCTGAAGACGGAGTTTTTTATAATCAGGAAAGAAATGTGATTGCTTACAATACAGACGATTATTTGAAATATCTTCTGAATGTAAAGTGCGACTATCATAAGCCGATTTCTGAAAAAACTTATCATATGCTTAAAGAAGCAGGCTGGTATGAGGGAAGATGTATAGATATTAGTGAACTTGTTTCAGAATGTGAAAATGATGGTATATTTCTTTCTGAGATGCAAAAAAAGATTATAATGGAATTTGGAGGAATAAAAGGAAAAGATAAAAGAAATCGTGAATTCAGAATAAAGGATAAAAAAGAATGGCTATTTTACGAAAAACTTTTTCCTTATGATTCATTAACTACGACATATGGAATGGATTTGGTATGTATAGGAGATTGTGCAGACCAGATGATAGGATTATATCTTACAACAGATGGAAGATTAGTTAATCAAATGGGACTTCAGTTGGGTTTAGACATAATGGAAAGTTTCAATATTATGCTTGGTGACTGATAATTATTTAACTGAAATCTTAAAGGAGTTTACTATGACAAGAGAAGAATTTGAAAAATTTAAAGAAAGTCATTTACTTTATGAATTTAATACAGACTTAGACAAATGTTTAGAATATTGTGAAAAAGCATCAATCTGGGATAATTTCAACGAACAGTTTAAAAAGGCTTATATGGATAACATTATTGAGTTCTTCAGGGATTACGGAAGTTTTTCTTTCAGACGTACGGAAAAAATTTCAGGTGATGTCATAACGTTTGACTGTAGCCCTTTACAATGGTGCAACTACTGGAAAGACCTTAAACAGATTGCTTTTAATATCGGAGATTTTGAAAATTCAAGCGGAGATATTGAACGTTTCTATATGTTGGAAGACGGTTCTTTCTATAATTACGACCGGAAAAAAATCGCAGACAATACACCGGATTTTCTTGACTATATAACTACTGTTGAATATGACTATCATGCACCTATTTCAGAAAATACTTATAAGCAGTTAAAAAAAGTCGGCTGGTATGAGGGTAGAAAAATTGATATTTCCGGACTGGTTAAGGAGTGCGAAAAAGACGGCGTTTTCCTTACTGAACCTCAAAAACGTTTTATTGAGGAGTTCGGCGGTTTAGAGGGTTCACGTGAAGATATGCGTTATTGGTTTTATATAAGCGATAAAAGAACTACCGAATACAGCGAGGGTAAACCTGTTTATTTTATTGATATGTTAAATTATACATCGGAAGATATGAAAGGTCATGCTGAATTATTCAATACTGAAGAAGAGGATATTATTAATATTATAGAAAAATATGGCGAAAATACTGTCTGTATCGGTGGGTATGGCGATTGGTGTACTGATATTTTGCTTGCAGAAAACGGACTTATGATACTTCAATGTGAGGGTGATATTGAGGATTGCGGGCGTACCGCTATGGAAGGTTTTAATAAAATGCTCAGATACCTATAATTTTATCTTCCGGAAATCTGTTGAAATATTACAGTTTTCCGGAAGATTTTTTGTACATATCTACAAATTTCCGGTATTAATTTTTCTTATACAACGGGTTTTGATTTAAAATACCCTGTTTTCGTCCCTCTTATGAACGGTGATACTGTTCACAACTGAAAGGAGGTTTTAATTTTTGTCTGTATGCAATTCCAAATCATTTGATTTCTGTTGCCATTATGCCATGTTAGGTGATGTCATGGAGGCTGGTGTAAAAGCCGGTTTTGACAGGAACAATGCTCTCATGGAGGGAATAAAACTTTTAGAATCGGCAGACTGTCGTCAAACCATTTCACACCTGAAAAATATCTTATCCAAAAGTGATGACGTTTCCGCTGGTTTAAAGCGTCTTGCTTTCGGCAACTGCACTGATGCCATATATCTTATATTTGCCGACGAACTCCCACCACCCGATGTGATTTCAAAACTTGACCTTTTCAGCGTCTCCGAAATAAAACGTGTTAAAGGAGGCGGAGTTGAGATTAAGTTTTTTGACAGGCTGAAAGCACTTGAAAAATTATATGAAATGGAAAACTCTTTTTCTGAAAGAGATAAGGCGACTGACCTGATAAAAGCTCTTTCCGATTCAGTCGGGGAAGGTGAAGTCATTGACGATTAAGAAACTCTCACCAAAGCAGAAACTTGTCATGAACTGGTGGAAAAATCCTGTTTATTCCGGTTATGACGCTGTAATATGCGACGGGGCTGTGAGGAGTGGCAAAACTCTTTCAATGTCAATAGGATTTGTTTTATGGGCTTCGTGTACGTCTGACGGGGGAGCATTTGCCATATGCGGAAAAACTATAAATTCTGTCCGCCGGAATGTCATTACACCACTTATTCCGTTTATGAAAGAATACGGATTTACTTTTCTTGAAAAGATAAGCAGAAACTATATTGACATTACGTTTCTTGGAAAGACAAACCGTTTTTATCTTTTCGGTGGCAGAGATGAGAGTTCCGCATCACTTATTCAGGGAATAACTCTTTCAGGATTATTTCTGGACGAAGTTGTACTTATGCCCCGTTCATTCGTGGAGCAGGCTCTTGCAAGATGTTCAGTTGAAAACTCTAAAATATGGTTTAACTGCAATCCTGATAATCCGTCCCATTGGTTCTATAATGAATGGATTAAAAAATCAGTCGAAAAACACGCCCTCTATATTCATTTCACTATGGACGATAACCCATCACTTTCCGTAAAGCTGAAAGAACGCTATAAAAGGCTTTATTCCGGCAATTTCTATGAAAGATTTGTACTTGGAAAGTGGACGGTTTCGGAGGGTATTGTGTATACTGCATTCAGTCCTGAAAAGCATATTTACAGTGGTGAAGTCCGGTGTGAACGCTATGTTATATCGTGTGATTACGGCACAGTTAATCCCACATCTTTCGGGCTGTGGGGACTTTGTAACAACATCTGGTACAGAATAAGGGAATATTATTATTCATCAAAGAAGACGGGCTTTTCCCGTACAGACGAAGAACATTATATCGCCCTTGAAACACTTGCCGGAAATTATAATATAAGTCGGGTTATCGTTGACCCGTCAGCCGCAAGTTTTATTGAGTGTATCCGCAGACACGGTAAATTCAAGGTGGTGAAAGCCAACAACGATGTAATCACTGGTATACGTCACGTAAGCACGGCACTGAAACAGAACAGGCTTATGTTTCATGAGTCATGCAGGGATATTATAAGAGAGTTTTCGCTTTACTGCTGGAATGAAAAATCCGGCACTGATACGCCTATAAAAGAAAACGACCACGCTATGGACGATATGCGTTATTTTGTTATGGACACAATTGTGTCCGGAATTTGTGATGATTTTTATGCTGTCTCTGTAGCAAGACAATGACTTTATGTATCACCGTTCAGAAATTTTTAAAGGAGGAAAAATGAAATTCTTTAAAAAAAAATCCGTTCCACAGGTTATGCCGGAAGTCGTCACAGCACAAAGAAATTCAGCACTTAATGTGAGATTTCCGGACGCAATAGAACCCTTTGAAAAAGAACTTTATGACCATATCAGAAATACTGTTCCTATTGTTGATTCGGCTATAATGAAAATTATCCGCCTCACCGGTGGTTTCAGGGTCATATGTGAGGACGAAAGACTACAGCCGGAACTTGATTATTTTCTTGAAAATGTCTCTGTAGGACTTGACGGAAAATCTTTAAATGTATTTATTGATAATTTTCTTGACAGTATTCTGACGTATGGCAGTGCAGTGGGTGAAATCGTTCCGGACTTTACAGGAAAATCCATAGCAGGTCTATGGAATGGTGATGTCTCAAAATTACGCGTTTTTTCAGGTGAAAATCCTTTCAACCGGCAATATGCAGTAAAAAATCCAGACGGAAAAGAAAAAATTATTGCACACCCTGAAAGAATTGTCTACACGGCACTTACAGGCGGAAGACCTCTTTTACGTGGTGTTCCGGCACTTTCGGGCATTCTTATGAGAATTTACGAATGTATTGGACAGAATTTTGACCGTGCCGGAAATGTCCGTTATGCCGTGACATATAAACCATCATCGGAGACAGACTATAATTATTCCCGTGAACGTGCCATGCAAATTGCACGCGAATGGTCTGATGCTATGAAGTCTTCCGCATATGGTCAGGTAAAAGACTTTGTTTCCGTCGGGGACGTTGATATTAAGGTAATAGGTGCAGAAAATAAGCTTTTTGATACTAATGTACCTGTGCGACAGCTTTTGGAACAGATTATTTCAAAATTGTCAATACCACCGTTTCTGCTTGGTCTGAACTGGAGTTCAACGGAAAGAATGTCATCACAACAGGCTGATATACTTACTTCTGAACTTGAATATTATCGCCGGTTGCTTACGCCGGTGATATGTGAAATATCCAATTCTTTCATATATTCAACTGGCGGAAATTCTCCGTGTCATGTTGAATGGGATAATATCAATTTACAGGACGAATCCGCACTTGCTGAAGCACGTCTTAAAAATGCACAGGCGAAAGAAATAGAAAAACGCCTTGAAAATTCCGATTAAATTTATTTTGGAGGTATATTTATGTACAACGATATTAAACTTGAAAAAGGTCTTTACAATCTCAGCGAAAAATCATTCACTGGTGCACTTGAGGAACTTGACCCGTCATCTGCTTATTGCGGTACACCTATGGAAAAACTTGACGCATTTGAGAGACAGTTAAAGAGATTTAATATAAGAATTTCCGGACAGGGCTGTGACCGCGTGGAAAAATTCTTTTCATCTACTGAAACAGCTGTACTTTTTCCGGAATTTGTCACACGCTGTATCCGAAAAGGCTTTGAAGAAACCATACTTTCTTCTGTATGTGCCGCACAGACTGTAAGCGGAAGTTCACAGTATCTTGGCTGTGTAATGGACGATACAGCCAGCTATACATCATCTGCACAGTCAGCCGTATTGCCAGCAACTGTAGTAAAGGAAAGTACATCTGCTATAACTCTTTCAAAATACGGCAGACTTATTAATGCTTCCTATGAAGCTGTACGTCAGCAGAGGCTTGATGTTTTCGGCGTAATGCTGAGAAGTATTGGTGTTAAGCTTGCCGTTGCAGTTGTAAAAGATGCCGTTTCAGTTCTTACAACCGGTGCAGATGTAATAACAGTTCCGTCACTTACATACGGTTCACTTGCGAAACTTTATGGCAGTTTTGATTGTTTCAATATGAACACCATTATTACCTCACCTGAAGCCTCATCGGAAATTGTCGCTATGGAACAGCTTTCAGATACATCAACAGATGCAAATGGAAAATTTATTCTTCCGTTTGGTTCGGAACTTGTCAAGACATCAGCTATTGACGGAAATATCCTCATAGGCATTGACAGAAATTTTGCCCTTGAATTTATTACAAGTTCAAATCTTGTAATGGAAACAGACAAACTCATTGACAGACAGCTTGACCAGATAACAGTTTCAATTACCTGTGGTTTTAGAAAAATCACTCCCGACGCTGTAAAGGTTCTTAAAGTTGTTAAACCTGCTGAATAAATAATTATAATAAGGGAACGTGTATTTTTTATGCGTTCCCTTGAATTTCATGAAAGGAATTTTTTTATGGATAACAAAACTCTTGAAAAAATAAATAAATTCACACGCAGACCGTTTACAGAAGATGAAATATATGCTTTTCCGGTCATTCTTTGTGACAACGACATTGACCGCGATAATGAACGTTTTTCAGATTCGGCACTTGAAACTCTTGCGGAAAGTTTCATAGGAAAAACCGGCATATCAGACCATAATCCAGCCGTTTCAAATCAAAATGCACGTATATTTGATACGGAAATTGTCGTTGACAGTACACGCCTTACAAAGACCGGTGAGCCTTATAAATACCTCAAAGCAAATGCTTACATGGTGCGTACCGGTGAAAATGCCGATATGATTTCAGAAATTGAGGGCGGTATAAAAAAGGAAGTAAGTATTTCGTGCAGTGTGTCAAGCCGTAAATGTTCAATATGTGGTGCAGAAAAAACTACAGGTGGTTGCGTACACGTAAAAGGTAAAACATATAATAACAAAATCTGTTATACAATTTTGGACAAAATAACAGATTCTTATGAATGGAGTTTTGTGGCTGTACCGGCACAAGTAAATGCAGGTGTGACAAAACGTTCAGGGGTTTATGGGAATATTTCAACATATTCAGACGTAAATATAAAAAATGCAGATGATGAACTCCGCCGTGATATACGTCGGCTTGCATTTTTCAGCGGTGGAAAATCAGCGGTTGAAAATGCAATGATTTCCGCTGAATGCATGAACACTACACAGCTTATCGAACTTAAAAAATCATTTGAAAGGCGTGCCATTCCGGACAGAATAGAAGTACAGATTATGCCGGAAAATGAAAATGATTTTTCAGCCGATGAATTTTCAATGAAATAGGAGATAAAAATGAATATTGAATCAATAAAAACGCTTTTCACGCTTTTTTCCGGTGAAGATGTTTCAGAAAAATATATGCCACTTATAACACTTTCAGTCGTTGAAGTGGAAAAAATGTTGCTTCCTGAAACAAATCCGTCTGATATGAGACTTGATTTTCTATGTGCGTCTATGGCAAATCATAAATTACAGCAGATTAATTCCGCCCGTGAACGTTCCGAATATACAGTTTCCGGAAAAATGCTCAGTGAGTCTAAAAATACATCACTTAAATTTGCGGAAAAATTATTACATGACTACATGAATTTATGTGCTGAACTGATAAAAGAAAAAACTTTTATTTTCATGGGATTTTCAGATGTGCCGGAGGAATAAATTATGATTGATTCCATTATAAATAAAATTATGGAAAATCTTTCCGGAAACGGTATAAAGAATATTTACAGTGCATATGATGCGATTTCCGTTGAAAAAAAAGGAAGAGATTTTTATACTCTTGTAGGTTTTGAATCTTTTGAAATGCATACACCTATATATTCAGCGTTGACGCTTTTTATGCCATATGAGGCTGAAATTTCGCTTAATATCACCGCACCGGAAAATTATTTGATTCAGAAATTATATGAATATTTTTCGGAAAAAATAAAACCTGCTGTAATGAATTTTTCAGGAATTGATTGTTATATTAAAAAAATCTCGATGAAACACAATTTACAGATAAACAGGCTTGTGCTTACTGCAAGACTTTCTGTAAGTGGAATTGAAAAATCTGAAAGGGAAAATACATGAATTTTATAGATATAAATGAATCATTTCCGGTGCAAATAGGGGATTTTATTATTTACTGCGAAAAATTCAAATCTTCCGGAGTGAAGAATTTTTCTGAACAGAATACAGTTTCAGGAGATGAAGTAATTACAAATTCCGGAAAAAAAGCAGTCCGTATAACATTCAGCGGACGAATATGCAGTGAAAATCCCCTTGAATTTTTAGTAAGTATGAATAATATGATGTACAGCAATGAAAATTTAAATATTGAATATAAAAATACAATTTTCGGAAAATGTCATGTACAGTCTTTTGTTGTTGACGATGAGAATAAAGGATATATTTCTGCAACTGTCACATTACTGGCACTGGAAGTTTCGGTGAAAGGCGTTGAATTATCATGAATGTAAATGTAATTTTTAAAAATACAGATAATTCAGAAATTGTTTTTGATAAAATACTTTCATTCAGTTTCCGGAAAGACATTTATCAGTCATATACAAGTTTCGGAGCGAAAATTTCCGGCAGTCTTTCAGAACCTGAAAATGTTTCAGAAATTCTTTTCACAATTGACGGTAAAACAATTCATCACGGACTTTCTGATAATATTTCTGTTGAAATTTCCGGCGAAAATTCTATGATTTCCGTTTCATCAAGAAGTTTCACATCACTGCTTATTCAGAATCAGATTGAGTCGGGACTAAAAACCGATATTTCGATAAATTCTCTTATAAAAAGTTACTATAATCTTCCTCATGTGACTCATGAGGATAGCGATGAACAAAGCTATATCTATGTAAAAAGTAATTCAAATATGTGGGACGGAATTGTTAATCTTTCGTATAAAATTCACGGAACATATCCGTATATCAGAGGTACAAACTGTATACGCATGACACCTGTTGAAAATCCGGATTTATTTGAATATGATGACAGTAATATTATTTCGAGGGGAATTTCAACTGCTGAAAGTAAACTTATCAGTCATTTTCATATGTCAAATTTAAGTGGAAAATTCGGAGAATATGAATTTTCCGACGAAGATATTATTTCACATAATATTGTTAGACACCGTTTCTTTGAACTTGACAATCAGTTTTTATATAATCCGCAACAGGCACTTGAATACCGTTCCGCATATTCGTCAAGAGGCAGAAAAAAAGTTTTCTGTAAATATATAGGTTACAACGGTGAGGATTTATCAGATACTGTTACTTTTGGTACAATTAATAATATGCGTATAGGATTTCTGAACATAACCGGAAACAACTCCGGAATTATTACGGAAACAGGTGTATATCAAGACAAGTTCCCTATGTGAGATTTCCGGCATATGATATAAAAGGCATATGCCTTTTAAAATATCAGTCGGGAGAATATTATGAAAAATCTTACCGGAATGGATACGCTGAAAGAACACCAGAAAGCACGGGTAGAAAAAATATTAATAGGCGGAAAAATGCGTAATCGTCTGAATGATTTAGGTCTTATTGAGGGAACGTGTATAGAGTGTCTTTATAAAAATCGTGGTCTTTCAGCGTATCTGATAAGAGGTGCAGTCATTGCACTCCGTGCAGAAGATACATCATTAATAAAAATCAAAATCATTAAAAGCTGATACATGAAAATGTATCGGCTTTTTTTGTATTTCGCGTGTAACTTTTTTGGATTTGGCGTGTTATATTCTTAAAATTATGAGTTTATATATTTAATTTGACTTTTATTGTAATATGTGATATAATAAAATTAATTACATGAAAGGAATACAGAAAATGATACTTTGTATTGTTACAGCTCCATGCAAGGCATGACGGACTGCATGGAGTAATTAAAAAAACACTATCCACAACTTAACGACTCATAAATTAGACTTTCTGTTATGATGAAAT
>CAMWQI010000088.1 GCA_947176345.1 uncultured Ruminococcus sp. | reverse complement strand
ATACAGACGGTGCAACATAATACGGAAGCCAACCGGAGTACTCCCTTAAGAAATATTCAAATACCTGTTTCAGTACAATATCAGCAACCGGAATCGTCAACAGCATAGACAGTACAACAACTATTGAAGTCGTCATAATATAGATGCTGTTTATCTCACTGTTATGATAGCCGAGAATTTTGGTCATTGAAATGGACTGAGAATTTTTTTCAATAATCAGTTTCGACAGCAGATATACAATCAGCATAAACATCACAATCCCGAAAATAAGGAAAATATTCATCATACTGCCCATTGAAAGTTTCAGCTGACGTGATGTTTTTGTAAGGTCATCGACTGTTATTTCAGTAGCAATATATATATTGTCAATATCCGTTATTTCATTTTCTGAAAAATATCCGTTGAAATAATCCGTATCATTACTGAATGTACTATTGAAGTTTTCCCTGTCCATGAACACACAGAGCGAGGCAGGATAATAATAAATTCCGTCGACTGTAAAGCTGTATTCCTCACTTCCGAACTGTTCATAAAGCGTGATTTCATCACCGGTTTTTATGTCATGCTTTTCAGAGTATGCATTTGAAATATATACGCCGTCGTTCAGATTAACGTCAATATACTGACTGTTATCAGATATTCCATAGACTGTCACTTCTTCCGATTTGAATTTATCTTCCGGAGTTTTCAGAACATTTACCGTATATTTTTCAGCATCTTTAGACATTGTTTCCACAGGAGTTTTCAGCAGATACTGGTGACCAGCAAGCAGATTTGTAGTTATATCCTCCTGATATTTGTCAAGCATAGGAGTAAAAAGAAATCCGAAAAGCAATATTGCATTTGCAAAAAAGATACCTATAAAAATAGTTATATAGTTCGGTAAATTCTGAAATATAACACGTATACGGAAACGTTTCATTATACCGATTCTGGTATTGAGTTTAAATGCTTTTTTCTTTTGTCTGCGACTTAAATCACGGCGGATAAATTTCAGCGGTGAAAGACTTAACTTTCCCGACAGCATGATAAAATTTATCGCAAACATGATGAGCAGGGGTATAACCGTTGTATTGACAAATGCTTTCGGATTCCAGAGAGTTACATAAGTCGGCAGACTGTAACTTCCGTAATATGCAGAAGATGCAAAATCCTTCAATGCAGTATAACCGAGGATATTTCCGACCACTGCACCGACAAGCGTTACCAACATTGGCATAGTCATATAATGGCGGATAAGTTCGCCCTTTGTGTAACCTGTGGCACGGAGCGTTCCTATTACCGTGGCTTCCTTTGCGATTGTGTTTCCCGTCGTAATGGCGAAAACAAATGCGATTATTACAACCACAATATACAGAAATATCGTAATGAAAGTGCTGTCACCTTTGATATCATCGCCGGTAAAAATAATTGCCTGATTGGTGTATTCAGGAATATATTCCGTGACCGTATTTTCATACAGTGCGGATTTTTCATAGAGAGTTTCAAGAAAATTTTCCGAAAGAGTTTTAGCTTCCGTATCATTTTTCGGACGCTGATTATATTTCCATGAATAGCTGTAATGTAAGTCGTTTTCACCGAGAGAATCGAAACATTCTTCGGTAACGACTGCAACGCCGAATTTGACGGCATCAAACATCATATCGGACGGACTTGAAAACAATGCACTGTAGTCGGAAAGTGCTACCAGTCCGCTTACCATAAACTCTTTGTCGCCGAAAGTAAGCGTATCGCCAACGGACAATTTATTATTATCCGCATACATTCTGTCAATGGCGATTTCATTGTCAGATGACGGAAATTCACCTTTCATGAGGCATTCGAGATTGATTTTGTCACGCTTGTGAAAAACTCTCAACGTACTGTCAATTTCTTTCGTACTGCGTTCTATGTAGAAATTTTCGTAAATATCAAGATTTTCTGTTTCCAGATCTGAAATAAGATTCCTGTCTGCTTCGGAATACAGTTCAAAATTTCCGTCCTCAATGCTGTATTTGTCAAAACTTTCGTCATAAGCGGTAGCCATACTGTTTCCGGCAACATTCCAGCCCGATACTATAGAAATCGTACCGGCGATAAACAGAAAAATAATCAGATACTTTCCGAACTCACTTTTAAACTCTCTCGGAAATCTTTTAACAAGGGGATTTTTCATGTTTCAACCTCCTTACCATTCAAGCTTTTCTGCGGAAATTTTCACTTCATTGACGTAATTTTTTCTTATTACGCCGTCACGGAGTTTTATTACTCTGTCCGCCATATTCCTGATAGCATCGTTATGAGTTACCATAACGACAGTACTTCCGTATTTCTGATTGAGATTTTCAATAAGTTTAAGTATTTCCTTTGAAGTGTTGTAATCCAATGCACCTGTAGGCTCGTCACAAAGCAGAATATCGGGATTTTTGACAATTGCACGTCCGATAGCAGTTCTCTGTTGCTGACCTCCTGAAAGCTGATTAGGCAGTTTATGACGATGTTCATAAAGTCCGAGAGTTCTGAGAAGTTCGTCAACATCAAGCGGATTATCACTGAGATACGCACCGACTTCCACATTTTCCTTGATGTTCAGATTGGGAATAAGGTTGTACATCTGAAAAATATATCCGAGATGTTTTCTGCGGTAGACTGTAAGTTTCTTTTCGTTCATATCGGCTGTTTTTTCGCCGTTTATTGCTATGTAACCGCTGTCTGCACTGTCGATACCGCCGATTATGTTCAGCAGTGTGGATTTTCCCGAACCTGAAGGACCAAGCAATACACAGATTTCACCCTTTTCGATTCCTGCATCGATACCTTTCAGCACTTCAACTCTGCTTTCACCTTCCCCGAAATGTTTTTTTATTCCGCTGATTTCCAAAAACATTATATCACTTCTTTCTGAATATAAAAATTTAGTTAGCAATTACTAACTCAATTTATTATATCATACTTTCTGTAATTTGTCAAGATAAAGTGAAAAATAAACTCAAAATACAATTGATAAGGAAGTATGCTTTTTCTGTTTCAGCAGGCTAATAGAAATTTCTCGTTGTTGTGAAATCTGCTTATTAAATAAGCATATATATCCTTAGTTAATGTGCAAAATGTAAAAATTTTCCGTTATCTATTGACAAGAACAAAAAAGATAGCATATAATAACTACATTAGCTGGTACTAACTTCATGTGTATTGGCTTTATATTTTGCATAATAGTTAGTATAGGCTAATAAAAAATTAATTTCAAGGAGAAAGTATATGAAAAAAATTACATCACTTATAAGCGTAACTGCACTTGCAATATCCGTGATTGGTATAGTTCCGGTTACGGCAGGCGCAGAAGAAAACGTCATCTATGGCACAATGAATATTCCGTATGCAGACTTCTACATGGCTGAACTTTCCGGTAGTACTAATGAATACGAAGTCGATGCGGTATCTTCCGCAACTACTTCAAAGTGGTCAAAGAACGGAGCAGGTGAACTTTTCGAGGGTACGTACAATCAGGCAAATGACGACGGCACAGGTACTATTCTTGGTGTAACTTATCCTGTTGCGGTCACACAGTCAGACCTTGATTCACTCGGCGAAAACAACTATAATTTCACTGCTGTGGATTACGTTCCGTCGGCATACAAGACCGTCACTGTTGCAGAGGGAAAGGCAGTATTTTCAGCGGTACAGGACGAAACACCCACTACGTCAGGCGAATCCTCAATAAAGCTTAGTACAGACACTCCATGGGGCGATTACCTCATTGATGTGGAAAACGCTCCGGAAATGGGTGCGATTTACGGTGCTATGATAAAGACTTCCGACGGCAGTATATACGCTATGGGTCACGAGGCTAATATATGGCGTGGTGAACTCGCATGGTCTTCGGGCATAAAGACTTCCGAACCTCATGGAAATACGCTCCCTTATGAAAATTTTGTCGGTCTTATGGGTTCAACGATAAATGAAGTCTCTTTCATTACTCTCGACGGCTATGTAAATATCCCGACAGATACATATGTTCCGGTAAAATTCGACGGAAGTGTTAATATTTCTGAAAGCACTTCCGGTACTGGTAAGACTTCATTCACAACGGAAAATTTCCCTGCTGATTATGAAAAATCCTACAGTATAGCGGATAATTTCACGATAACGGACGGTGAAATATCATATACCAATGCTCCTGCCGGTTCGTATACTATGACAATCTCCGACAGTTCAGGAAAATACGCTGATATGTCGGCAGATTTCACGCTTTCTACGGATAATATGCCTGCTCAGTATGCCGGTAATGGTGTACTGGTAAAAGCCGATAATGCAGATAATGCCGATTTTGAAAACTTCATTAAGAATATATCGATTGTTACCGTGAACGGTACTGATTATTCCGCATCAGGCAGAGGAAGTACTAAAATTATCGGCGACGACGGAAAAATTGATACTTCCGTATCTTCGAGGGACGGAAATATATTCAACGGTCAGGGTACTTATTCTATTTCCGTAAAAGCAACAGGTTATAACAAAACTCTTGACTTTAATTTTGAAACAGACGGAAATACTTCCTCACCTGCTCCGGCAACAACAACAACAACAACTACTACCACTGCCAACAACAATAACACTACAACAACTGCTACAAAGTCTACATCATCTTCAGCAGGCAAGGAAAGTCCTAAAACTGGTGTAGCCGGAGTTGCCATACCGGTGACAGTAATGGCGGTTGCAGTGGCTACAGCTTTTACGGTAAAAAAGAAAAACAAATAATCAGAAAGGTGAAATAATATGCTATTCCTCATTGCTCTGATACTTGCTTTCGGCTTTGCGTTTTTGTGTGGCAGACCGTTGAAAAAATATCCGTTTGTATTCTATGTGTCAGCAGTTATAATTACAGTAGCAAGCGTTATGCTCGCCGGAGCAGATACTCGTTCTGTACCGCAGTTAGTAAACACTTACATAATCGGACTTTTCACACGAGGTGCTTTTGCAACTGCTTTATGGTATGTAGTAATGTTCACCGGAGCGTTGCCTAATGGTTCAGCACCTATAAAGAAACTCATGCCAATACGTGGTGAACTCTCAATATTTACTGCGATACTTACACTTGGTCATAACATAGGGTTCGGACAGACTTATTTTGTAAGACTTTTTACCGATTCAGCAAGAATGTCCGGTAATCAGAAGACAGCCGGTATACTGTCGATAGCAATGCTTGCCATAATGATACCGCTTACAGTTATGTCATTTCCGAAAGTCCGTAAGAAAATGAACGCTAAGTTATGGAAAAATATACAACGTACAGCGTATCTTTTCTATGCAATGATATATATTCATGTACTTGTGCTTTATTATTCTATGGCAAAAGCCGGACGTGAGGGAATCTTCTTCAATATTCTTGTGTACAGTGTGACGTTTATCGGTTATGCCGTCATGAGAGTAAGAAAGCATATCGTGATTAAAATGAAACCAAAAAATAAAACAGTTCTTAATATTACGAGTGCAGTTATATTTCTGTCTGCATTTTCCGGAGTGCTTGTTTCGTGCGGTAAGGACGTACCGGAAAAAACTTCCGATACCGGAAGTACACATAGCATTGTTACTACTACTGCGATATCGTCTGAAAGTACGTCAACAACAACATCTGAATATACCGTTACAGAAACAGAAACCATAACTACAACTTTACAGACAACTGATACTACGGAAACTTCCATAACAACTGAAACCTCTGAAACAGAAGAAACTACTGAATCTTCTGAATCTGAAGAAGTTACCGTAACTGCCACTACTGAAACAACAATCATGGAAGAACATACTGAAAATGAAACTCATAATGAAATTTATGATGATACATCTAAAACGGAAGAAGAACATACACAACCTGAAGAATCACAGGAAGAAATTCCGGAACAGTCAGAAGAACCGGAAACTCCACCGGAAACAGAACCCTCATATATCTACAGAACCGGTACATATTCCGCCAGTGCATACGGTTATGACGGTGACGTATACGTTGATGTGACCATAGAAAATGACGTGATTATATCAGTTTCCGCCCATACCGAAGAAAGTGATGACTGGTATTTCAATTCCGCACAGGATTCCGTAATTTCACAGATTATTTCAAAGCAGAATACCGATGTTGATGCCGTTTCCGGTGCTACATACAGTTCAAAAGCTATTATGGAAGCCGTTCAGAAAGCATTGAACTCCGCTAAAAACTGACCATGAAAAAATTACTTATATTAATTATGATATTCATAGCCTGCTCCTGTACACCATCGGAACGGGAGCAGGTCAGCAATATTTCACAGATTCGTGATATATTTGCTATGGATACGTACATGAATCTGAAAGCTTACGGTGAAGATACTGTTTCCGTACTCGACGAGGCGGAAAATGAAATCAGAAATCTTGAAAAAATGCTTTCCGTGACTACCGAAAACAGTGATATATGGAAAATAAACCACTCCGCCGGAAACTATACCGACGTAAGCAGTGATACTCTTGAAATCATAGAAACTGCCATTGACATCGGCAATCAGACGGACGGCAATCTTGACATTACAGTTTATCCGGTTGTAAGGGAATGGGGTTTCACTACAGGAGACTACAAAATCCCTGACGAACAGACTATTGAAAGTCTTCTGAAAAACGTCGACTTCCGTCAGATAGAAATAAATAATAATTCAGTAAGAATCCCTCCGGAGTTTCAGCTTGATGTAGGTTCGCTTGCAAAAGGTTATACTGGCGACAAGGTCATTGATATTTTCCGCAAAAACGGTATAGAATCGGCTATAATCAATCTTGGCGGAAATGTCCAGACACTCGGCACTAAACCGGACGGTTCTATGTGGAACGTAGCCATAAAAAATCCTTTTCAGACGGATTCGGAAATATGTATCTTGTCGGTAGAAAACAAAGCGGTTATCACTTCTGGAAACTACGAACGCTTTTTCACTGGTGATGACGGTCTGAATTACTGGCACATCATAGATACCACCGACGGAAAACCAGCTGACAATGGTCTTGTATCGGTGACGATAATCGGCGAAAACGGTCTTTTATGTGATGCTCTTTCAACGGCTCTTTTTGTAGCCGGTACTGAAAAAGCAATCGAATACTGGCATAAAAACAATGATTTTGATATGATACTTGTCACCGATGACGGAAATATTATCGTAACAGAGGGAATAGAAAATAATATCAGAATGCTTTCCGATATGACTACAGAGGTAATTTATCATGAAAAAAACTAAAATAATCATATTAATTATTTTTATGTTATCGGCGGTAATGACAGTCATTTCAATGAGACCGTCTGAAAAAAACATAGTTGAAGTAGTACAGGACGGAAAAATAATATATACATTTGATTTATTAACTGCTGAAAATCAGACAATAAAAATACCCTCACCGGACGGAAATTCCTCAAATACGGTGACAATATCCGACGGAAAAATATGTATGTCAGATTCTGAATGTCCGGATAAAATATGCGTGAAATCAGGTTTTCTTAAATCTGAAAGTATACCGGTAGTCTGTCTGCCGAACAGGCTTGTTATACGGTTCGGAAACGAGGTGAACTGATATGAAAATCAGAAAACTTACTGAATTATCCATGCTTACGGCGATTGCACTGATTATTTTCATAATTGAACTCCGGATTCCGAGTTTATCAGCTGTACAGGGTGTGAAACTGGGTCTTGCGAATATAATAACGGTTTATGCGATATATCGTTATAAATTAAGTGAAACCGCTATGATTGTATTTACAAGAGTTATTCTCGGAGCTGTATTCAGTGGAAATATTTCCGCTATAATGTACAGTGCTTCGGGAGCGTTTTTCTGCCTGCTCGGAATGTCATTACTCAAAAGGATAATAAATGAAGATTATCTATGGTTATGCAGTATAGCCGGTGCGATATTTCATAATATCGGACAGATTATAGTAGCCGTCTGTGTGACGAAAACTTTCACAGTAATATCATATCTGCCGGTAATGATTGTATCAGGTTGCATAGCCGGATTTTTTACAGGTATGTGTGTACAGTACATTTACAAAAGAGTATTATACTCGTATAAAAGTTATTTTAAGCTTTAAATAACGTAAATAACATATATAAAAAGGCGATACACTACACTTGTATGTAATATATCGCCTTTAATTTTTCTGTTGAATTTTTAGTAAATTAATGATACAATAAATAAGTAAATTAAGTTTTAAGGAGGTTGAAAATGACTGATAAAAAAATAGTTGAAGAATTTGTACAGCGTTGGACTGGCAAGGGTTACGAAAAGGGCGAAAGTCAGATATTCTGGTTGTCGCTGTTGCGTGACATATACGGAGTTGAACAACCTGAAAAATTTATCACTTTCGAGGAGCAGGTCAAGTTAGACCATACATCTTTTATAGACGGTTATATTGAAGCTACACACGTTATGATTGAACAGAAAAGCATCGGGAAAGACCTCAGAAAAGGTATAAGGCAGTCAGAACTCCGTTCCAACAGGCTAAACGTTACGCATCAGAACTGCCTTATTCAAAACGCCCACGGTGGATAGTTACGTGTAACTTCTCGGAGTTTCTGATATATGATATGGAAAAACCTAACTGCGAACCCGAACGGATTTTCTTAAAAGATTTATCAAAAGAATATTACCGACTTCAATTCCTCGTCGATACTGGAAATGATAGAATTGAAAGGGAAATGCAAATCTCCTTGCAAGCCGGTGAAATGGTCGGCAAGCTGTATGACCTGATACTTCAACAGTACAAGAACCCCGATTCACCGAAAACTCTTAAAAGTCTAAATATGCTGTGTGTACGCTTGGTATTCCGCTTGTCTGCGGAGGATTCGGGAATTTTCGGCAGTCATAGGTTATATTGACGAAAATACTATTGCAAACAATAAAGTAATTATGATTCCAGACAGTACAATATATGAATTTGGTATTTTAACCTCTAATGTTCATAATGCGTGGATGAGAACCGTATCAATGAGAATGAAAAGTGATTATAGTTATTCTGTAGGAATTGTATACAATAATTTTCCGTTCACTGAACCAACTCCGGAGCAGGCGGAACGCATAGAACTTACCGCACAAGAAATACTCAATGCACGTGCAAAATATCCGGAATGTTCGTTAGCTGACCTATATGACGAACTTACAATGCCCCCTGAACTCCGCAAAGCACATCATCGCTGTGATGACCGCTTACGGATTCGACAGGAAGATAACCGAGAGCGAATGTGTAGCGGAACTAATGAAGATGTACCAGAAACTTACAAAATAATTTCGGAGCAGGCATTAATCCTGATTGATGCGTTCAGTCGGGATTTTTTATAC
>CAMWQI010000087.1 GCA_947176345.1 uncultured Ruminococcus sp. | reverse complement strand
TTGATGAGATTATTAAAGAATGTTACAGAGTTCTGAAAGACGGAGGAACAATGATTTGCTTCTATGACATATGGAAAATCACTATACTAAAAAAATATTTTGATGATGCAAAGTTCAGACAAATCAGATTTATTGAATGGATAAAAACTAACCCTGTACCTTTGAACAGTAAAATAAATTATCTTACAAATTCGAGGGAAATTGCTCTGTCAGGTGTAAAAAAATCAAAACCGGTATTTCATTCTGAATATGATAACGGAATATATAAATATCCGATTTGCCTCGATAAAGGCAGATTTCACCCTACACAGAAACCTGTAGCACTTCTTGAGGAACTTATCATCAAACATTCAAATGAAGGTGATATAGTTCTTGACTGCTTCAGCGGAAGCGGTTCAACAGCAGCGGCAGCTTTTTATCAAAACCGAAATTTTATCGGCTGTGAATTATCACAGGAATATTTTAATAAATCTGTATCACGTCTTAAAGAAATTAAGGCTATTTAAATAAAAAGACAAGCGGGTAACTTTTGTGTATTATCCGCTTGTACTATTCAATCTTTCTGCATTGATTTCAATAATTGCTGAATCGCAGATTAAAGTAGGTATTCAGCAAAACTGCTGACGAAATATCCTGTGTCATATAAACAATCAGTAAATCATTACTCACCATATTACCGAGCAGTTTACGTCTCATTAGGAATAAGTCAAATACAATCCATTTGTTATCGCCGTCCAAATCGTAATATTTTCCGCTTAAATCGGGATATCTTTTGCAAGCAGAAAATCATTCGGATTTTTTAATCATCAACGGTATATTAGACTTATTCTAAAATCACAATTTATAACAGAGATATATGAAAATCAATAGTTATTACTATATGATTAATTACTTTAAAATTTCATTGTTTATTTTAACATAATATAATTTATAAACTTTTATCAAATTTTAGAACAGGTTTATTGTAAATCAGATGTCTCCACAGCAAGCTGTACTTCTATTTCCATGTTACTGCTTAATGTATGTAGTTCTTCTGAATATTCTTCGTCAATCTGAGTCATCAACGGCATATTACGATTTGCATCATTTGCACTGACCCACACAGTAACCCAACTGCCTGTCCACGCAACGCCCCACTTTTATATCATTTGCTCTCTTTTATCTTATTACCAATTGAAGTTACAATTCGATAACCTGCCGACTTTACACGCTGTTCCAAACATCCACGACATTGTGCTGCTTCTTCGCCGGTACAAATCTTATTTTCATAAAGTGAATAAAGATTTCTAACATCTACTGGTGTAAGATTTGGCATTATCACATTAGCACCAGCTTTTAATCCCAATTCACGTCCCTGAGGATGAATTGTACCAAGTGCTGTTGTAGATGGTATCAAAGCATATGGAAACATCAAACGCAAAACAGATATCAAACGTAATGTAAGAAGCATACTTCCATTTTCAAAAGAAGCAAATGGCGTATCTGTATGCGTGATATACGGTCCAATACCTATCATATCTGGTTCAAGTTCCTGTAAAAAACGCAGATCTTCAATCAGAAATTCTGTTCTCTGATAAGGCGATCCCACCATAAAACCTGATCCGACCTGATACCCGATTTCTTTAAGATTATAAAGACATCTTTTTCGATTATCTAAGCTCATACTGTATGGATGAAGTCTTTGATAATGTTCTGCATTTGTCGTTTCGTGACGCAATAGATAACGTGTCGCTCCTGCATTGAAAAAGTTACGATAGCTTTCTTTTGATTTCTCACCAACAGAAAGCGTAATGGCACAATCTGAAAAACGTTCACGGATTTCAGAAATAATATCACATAACAGAGTATCAGTATAATAGAAATCCTTTCCACCTTGCAAAACAAACGTGCGAAAACCCAGACGATGTCCTTCCTCGCAGCAAGAAAGTATTTCTTCTTGTGTAAGCCGATAACGCTCAACTTTTTTATTATCCCTCCGAATTCCACAGTAATAGCAATTATTATGACAATAATTTGTAAATTCAATCAGTCCTCGGATATAGACTTCATCGCCATAAATGTTCCGACGTTTTTCATCGGCTGCTCTGTAAAGATATTCATCAAATGCATCGCTTTCCAGCAATACCTTGAACTCATCATCAGAAAGATTACGATCACATTTCAGCTTTTCAATAAACTTAGAATTTCTCATAAGATGTCTCACAGCTTCGCATTGCCAGAATTGTTTTACTTATCAACTCGTCCAGTGTCCAGCCAAGCATTGCAGCACCACGTTCTATCACTTCACGTGAGCATCCTGCGGCAAAATTTGCATTCTTATACTTCTTCTTAACTGATTTCAATTCCAGATCGGATACGCTTTTGGAAGGACGCATTAATGCAACAGCTCCGATAAGTCCGGTCAATTCATCAACAGCATACAGAATCTTTTCCATTTCATGTTCAGGCTTAATATCTACAGTCAATTCATAACCGTGACTTGCTGTTGCATGGATAATACGTTCATCTATGCCACGCTCACGCATAATTTCCTGCTCCTTGATGCAGTGCTGTTTTGGAAACTGCTCAAAATCAAGGTCATGGAGAAGTCCGACTATTCCCCAGAATGCTTCTTCATTTGCATATCCCAATTCATTTGCAAAATATTTCATAACACCCTCAACAGTAACAGCGTGTCTCAGGTGAAAACGTTCCTTGTTAAATTCTGTAAGTAACTCCCATGCTGAATCTCTATTCATAATGACCTCCTCCATTCAAATCAATTTTTTTCTCATCTGATACCATACCACATTACCATGTTCAGAGCACGAAATGCCTTCATTTACAAATCCGAATTTTTCATAGTAATGAATCAGTATTTCCTTACAAGTTAATACTAATCCAAAACGATTCTGTTTTTTGGCTTCTTCAATGAATTTTTCTATCAGAAGTGCAGCGTACCCCTGTTTTCTGAAATCAGGATGCGATTCCAAGCCGAATATCATCTGCCATTTTCCGTTTTCATTGTGCATACCAGCATTATGATACATTTCGTCCTTTAAATCTGGCTCATCAGTCACCATGCCATTTATCATGGCAATCAGAACACCATCTAATTCCAAAAGGAGAAAATGTTTGGCATATACTTTCAACTATCCGCAAAATCAGCATTTGATGCAGCTTCTTCTACAGGAAAACATAAGCGTTCCAATTCGGCAATTTTATCTGCATCACTTTCTACAGCAGGTCTGATAATATACTTTTTCATCAGACATCAAGTTCTTCCGATTCTTCTGTAAACGAATAAATCACGGCTTTTAACTCATCCATATACAGTGTGTGTGTATTTTCTCCGCCTGCTGTATACATATCTTTCAAATGCGGATACGCCTCAAGCATTGCCTGATGCACCTCAATTCTGTCATCTGATTTCAGAACCCCCGACACACGAATCCATTTATCAGATGTATTCATTGCGGAAATTTCAAACTTCGGATTATTGTCAATCTGCTTTGAAACTTCCTTTTCTCTGCTTGTAAGAATATAAATTTTGTCCTCAAAGAGAAGAGCTGTTCCAAATGGTCTTACTCTCGGCTGTTCTCCGTCAGAAGTTGCCAGATAATATGTTTTGGATTCTCTTAAAAAATCGTGTAATTTCTGAATATCTTTTCCTGCCATTGTATTTTACCTCATCTTTCATTATAAATTATCGTATAAGTCTTCCGTAAAAGTAAGACTTCCCCTGTATCCTGCATATGTACGATTGAATATCAATCTTTCGCTCATTGGAAACGATGCCAGAATAAACTGTATATCCTTTTCCAAAGCAACCTCACGGTCATTGCTGCTACCAATCAGTAATGTTATCTCTTTTTCCTCATTCAACAGAGCCTGATTAATTTCATACTGGTCTGCTGTAAACACCACTTTCGGCGGAACTGCATATTCCATATCGTTTATCTGTTTAATTATCCGTTCTTTATCGTCAGGACGGAAAACAGGTTCAGAAATGATAACAAGAACAGGCGTAAAGCTGAAATCATTCGCAAGATATCTTGTAATACCAACTGCATTGCTTGCGTCCGCAACAACTGCAAATCTCTTCCAGCTTACAACACCAATAGCTTGTGAAAGATAATCATAAACATATTTTTCTTCTAATTCTATCACACGCTCAACCAATTTATTATCAAGATTCAAAACCCCTGCCACTGTTCTTATAAACTTTGTCGTATCCGTTGCGCCAATAAATAATCCGGGAATCCTGATACTTGGAACGCCGAATTTTTGCTCGAATTTCTTCGCTGGACCATTGAAAAGCCATGGATTCACAATAATATTCAAAGCAGCACCGGAACATTTTTTTATATCCTCTATACCTTGATTTTTCGTGAAAAAAGTGTTGACTTTCAAACCGAGCAGAGAAAGAATACGGTCTATCTCCTCAAGTGTTCCGCTCCAGAAAGGGTCATGATAAGGAACGACCCCGAAAATATTTACAAGCTTTTCGTCCCTCGGAACATTCTCCTCTATCACCTGTTCAATCATTGTATTCCATACAATTTCATATCCCAGATTACTGTCTCCTGCAAATCCTGGGGTTTCAATCGGATAAACTTCATGACCGCTATCCTGAAATTCCTGTGTTACACTTACAATATCATCTCCGATAATTCCTGCCGTACAGCCTGTGAGAATAAAATAAGCGTCTGCATCTATGATGTCTATTGCTCCCTGAATCGTTGTACGCAGTTTCTCAGTTCCGCCAAATACAACTTCTTTTTCCAGCATATTACTGGACGGAAGCGATACACCGCTGACAAAACATGATGACTTATGTCCTGACTGTCCTTGTTCAGCCGCCGTTGTCTGCATACAACAGCCAGGTCCTGAATGCAAAACAGGACAGACCCTTTTGATTGCCCCAAGAACAGAATTGATTCCTGCAAGAACACAACCTCCTCTTGGATTTTCTATTATCTGTGACATCTCAATTACCTCCTTTGATGTATTTGAAAGCGTTTTCCTGATACCACGAATCTTTATACGGCAATTTAACATGTTGTGCAAGCTTTACGTTAAATCCGGGATTCTGAAGCTGGTCTGCGATTTTGTTTCCTAAAAACAATAGTCCATCATATCCCATTGTTGGACGCTTTCCATCAAGTACATGAGTAGTTGGAATACCTAACTTTGCCGCCCATTCCGGTACTCCAATAAACGCATCAGGCTTTAGTTTGCTAAGAAGATTCGCTTGCTCAAAGGGCTGCATATTGGCAATATCCACAATGAAATTTTCATGTATTCCGTTCAGATATTCAATATCTGTCTGTGCGTCTTCATCATAAGTAGGCGTTTCAAGTCCGACAAGTTCCATTCCGAAATCATCAATCAAGGCTGCTGCTGCAAATGAACGTCCTGTTCCTCCGCAGATAAATACTCTCTTTCCTTGCAAACGCTCTTTAAGTTCAGCTACCAAAGGTTCAATACGCTCATGCTCTTTTGCAATGATTTCTTCTGCTTCCTTTTCCTTGCCGAGTACCTTTGCAATACCACGATACCATTTATCAGTATTACGTATGCCAATGGGCATAACGGTATGAGAATAGGGAATTTCGTAATCTTCCCAAAGGGTTTTCATAAACTCATCAGCGAAAACTTTACAGATAGAAGTTGATGCCTGTGCAGCAGGAATTTTTCTGATTTTCTCCAATGAACTATAAAACGGAATATAATTTGCCTTTCCGTCTATTAGTGAAAGCATACGCTCCATTTCTTTCTGGTCTGCATAGCTTACTGTTGTAGGAGCAAATAAATTAACAAGTCCCACCTCTTTCGGCACACGTTCTTTTTTAAGAATATATTTATTTATTGCAAGGAATGCCGCATCAAAGCCTGATGCACATATCTTGGATTTGAATCCCTCACAGTGAATAGGCACCATAAGCGTATCTGGATATTCCTGCTGTAAGTCTCCTGCAATAGTGTCAATGTCATCTCCGATAATTCCCGACGCACATGAAGCATAAATAAATGCCAGCTTTGGATTATAACGTTCCACTGCTTTTTTTACAGAATCACGAAGTTTCTGCTCTCCGCCGAATACAACACTTTTCTGGTCAATATTCGTTACCATTACTCTTGGATTTTTGATATTTTTAATTCCTCTGTGTGCTTGTCCTACACGGTACATATCGACAGCCATTATTGAACAGCCCACACACCCCTGCGGAGAATGTGAAATAAAAACAGAATCTTCCAATGACATCAATGCTGCCATGCTGTTTATCTGCTGACATTGAAGTCCCTGTGCAAAGCTCCTGTCCGCTCTTTTCAGACAGCCTTTTCTGAAATTTTCTTCAACTTCTTTTCCTGTCGTTCCTAAATCATTGATTCTTCCCGTTTTGCTTTCACGCACACCGGAATATTGTATATCTGACATAATACCCACCTTTCTGATTATTGCAGTTTGCATACATTGACTGTATATTCTTCTGCATTATCTTGTATATTTTTTATCAGAGGATTTTCACCGCACACTTTGCATTTTTTGTTTTTCACTGTAAATTCTGCAATTCGTGTTTTCATGGACAAACCGTCTATAATAAATATTTTGCCGGTCAACAATTCCCCGATTCCCAAAATATATTTTATTGCTTCAAGTGCCTGAATACTGCCAACAATTCCTGCTACAGCACCAATAATACCAGCCTGACTGCAATTCGGAATAGTTTCACTTTCAGGGATTTCCTCAAAAATGCATCTGTAACAAGGATATTCTTCCGGAACATATGTCATTACCTGTCCTTCAAAATGCATTATCCCTGCATGACAGAACGGTTTCTTTAACAATACGCAAGCATCATTGATAAGAAACTTTGTTTCAAAATTATCTGTTGCATCAATGATAAAATCATATTCGCTGATAATTCGTTCTGCATTTTCTGCTGTAAGAAAATATGGATATGCTTTCACAGTAATTTTATCATTTAATTTCCGAAGTGCCAGCTTTGCAGATTCAGCCTTGTTCAAACCTATATTTTCCGTATTATGTATTATCTGTCTTTGAAGGTTGGAAATGCTCACATTATCAGCGTCCATAATGCCTATCGTTCCCACTCCTGCTCCGGCAAGATACAGTGCCACTGGTGAACCCAATCCGCCTGCTCCGATAATCAAAACACTTGCATTTTTCAGTTTCAGCTGACCCTCAATTCCTATCTGCTCTAAAATAATCTGCCTGTTGTATCTGTTGATTTCTTCATTGCTGAGTTCTTCAGAATTATGAATCAGCCACTCTCTGTAACCGCCAGATAAATTATATACATCATAGCCACGTTTTTTCAGCTTCTCAACCAAAGGAATACTATTTTTACCATAAGTACAATAAACAATTATCTTCTTATTTTTAGGAAAAATGATATTATCACTGCCGTTCCAATGAACAGCATTCGCTATATGACCATGCTGATAGGCAATCTTACTTCTCACATCAACATATATATAAGAATCCTCTGACATATTCGCAATTTTCTGTATAGTCATATTCCACATCCCACGAACTATTTAAACTGCAATTCCTGTGCTTTTACAGTTACTCTTGTACCTTTTGCAACAGATTCTGTAACAAACGTGTTACCACCAATCACCACATCTTCTTCGATGACGGTATCTCCGCCGAGAATGGAAGAACCAGAATAAATCGTCACATTGTCTTTTATGGTCGGGTGACGTTTCACGCCTTTCAGGTTTTGTCCGCCCTTTGTGGAAAGTCCGCCGAGCGTTACTCCCTGATAGATTTTAACGTGTTCGCCTATAACAGTCGTTTCACCGATAACAACACCTGTTCCATGGTCTATGAAGAAGTATTTTCCGATAACTGCACCGGGGTGAATGTCTATTCCGGTAGTGCTGTGGGCATATTCCGACATAATCCTCGGAATCATTGGCACACCAATCAAAGATAATTCATGAGCGATTCTGTAAATCGAAATCGCATATAATCCGGGATAGGATAATATGATTTCTGCCTTGCTCTCAGCAGCAGGGTCGCCGTCATAAGCTGCCTGAATATCTGTTTCAAGATATTCCCGCATCTGCGGTATTTTTTCCATAAAATCAAATGTCATATTCTCGGCTTTTTCTTCCAGTTCAGAAGCAGATATTTTCATAAACGGAAAACAATATCTAAGCACAATCATAATCTGCTTATTCAGGTGAAAAATAATATCTTCTATCGCAGCAGACATATTATTTCTCAGACTGTAAATCTTATATACTTTATCGCTGTAATATCCGGGATAAAGAATTTTCAGCAATTTTTTAACAATTTCAATAATCGCTTTTTTGTCCGGCTGATTGTATAAATCTGTATGATTTATATATTTATTGTCCTCATAATCATGCAATATTGACTGAACAATGTGGTCTACCTTATCCTGATTCAGTTTTCCCATTATTAATATTCCTCATCACCGACAATTTCAGCAATATCATCTGATGGCTTTTCCAAGCCTTTAATTACAATATGATTTTTTTCCGCATAGTCCCACAATGCTGCATGAATGGCTTCCTCTGCAAGCAGAGAACAATGTACTTTGACAGGCGGTAAGCCGTCCAATGCTTCCATTACCGCTTTATTTGTAACGGAAAGTGCTTCCTGTACTGTTTTTCCTTTTACAAGTTCTGTAGCCATACTACTTGTTGCAACCGCTGCACCACAGCCGAATGTCTTGAATTTGACATCTTTAATAACACCCTGTTCGTCAATGTCCAGATACATACGCATAATATCTCCGCACTTTCCATTGCCGACTGTTCCTACACCGCTTGCGTTTTCAATTTCACCTACATTGCGTGGATTTGTAAAATGGTCTATAACCTTCTCACTGTACATAGTCTCAACCTCACTTCTGATTTTTAATAAAGTCCTCATACAATGGAGACATACTTCGGAGACGTTTCACAATTTTTTTCAGTTCATCTACAACAAAATCAATCTCCGCCAATGTCGTTTCTTCCGACAAAGTCAGCCTTAATGAACCGTGGGCAATTTCATGGGGCAATCCGATTGCAAGCAATACGTGGGACGGGTCAAGTGAACCAGATGTGCAGGCAGAACCGCTTGATGCACACACTCCAAGCTGGTCTAACAGTATCAGCAATGATTCACCCTCAATAAAACGAAAGCAAAAATTTGCATTGTTCGGAAGTCTTTCTGTCGGATGACCGTTTAATCTTGTATATGGAATTTCAGTCAATACCCGTTCAATCAGGTGATTACGAAGTTTTTCTTCTTGTTCGATTCGTTCTGTCATGGATTCTCCCGCAAGCTGTACAGCCTTACCGAGTCCAACGATTGCAGGTACATTGGAAGTGCCTGCTCTTCTGTTCCGCTCCTGCGCACCGCCATGAATAAATGAACGAATCTTCACTCCCTTACGAATATACAAAATTCCGACACCCTTTGGTCCATGAAACTTATGACCACTTGCAGACAGCATATCAATATTCATGTCATCTACATGAATTGGAATATGACCATATGCCTGTACAGCATCTGTGTGAAAAAGAACACCGTTTTCATGAGCAATTTTACCGATTTCTGT
>CAMWQI010000086.1 GCA_947176345.1 uncultured Ruminococcus sp. | reverse complement strand
ATTATTCATCTTGCTATGATTTTTGATGCTCTCATTTAATGTGAACACACTCTAAGTTACAATAAGCTATGAAAAACTACATAAAAATATTGAAACAGTGTCTTTGTAAATTTTGATTTTTATGCGTTATATCGTGATTTTTCGTTAATTGCTGCCAGAAAATAAAAAATTATCAGAATTGCAGGGTAAAACTCAAAGAGATAATCGGACTTATCTCGAATCGCTGTATTTTCGGCACTTTTCAGACCTTGCAAATATTATTTGGTCTTTGTTTGGTCTTTATCGCAAAATTTCTGAAATCCGTTCCGTTTTTCGGGACGGATTTTTTATGCCAGTTTCAGCGTTACAAGGTCAGCGACTTTCGCTTTGGTGCTTTTCAGTACATCAGCATAGATGTTCGCTGTTACGCCTATATCGCAATGTCCGAGATGTTCAGAAACGATTTTCAGATCAACACCGCTGTTCAGCAAAAGCGTGGCATTACAGTGACGAAGCTGATGAAGTGTCATTGATTCAAACTCCGTTCTCTTTGTGAAGCGTTTCAGTGAATGGTAAACAGAGTTTCTGTCACGATAGTTTCCCAAAGCCGAGGTGAACACCATTTCAGGGTGGGCGAACTTACAGCCGAGAGCTGTTGACATTTTGTCTATGTACTGCTTCTGCTCTCTGAAAATATCTGCAAGCGTTTCACTCATTCCAATTGTTCTGCGGCTGCTCTCCGTTTTTGGAGAGCCGAGCGTATGCTTACCGCCGATGTCGGTGAGATTGTGATTGATCGTTATCATCATATCGTCAAAGTCAATATCCTCCCACATAAGTCCCAGACACTCTCCCGAACGCATTCCCGTATAAAGCAAGACTTTGATTATTCTCTTGAAATCCTCGTCACACGGTTTGGTGTCAAGCAGATTCAAAAAACGCTTGATCTCGTCCTCATCGAGAGATGTCTTTTTCTTTTTGTTGCGGTCTTTCGGAAGAATGACATTGTGGCAGGGCGATTCACGGATAAATCCCTGTTCAACACCTCTGCGAAAAATGCTCTGTATCACCACATAGATTTTGCGGACGGACTGCGGTTTCAGCTTTTAGGTCTGCATAATTCTTGTCAGCTTTGGGGTAGTGATTTCCCTGAGCTTCATGTTGCCGAGAACAGGCTTGATGTGCTTCTCATACTGTCCCTTATAGGTATAGGCGGTGCTGGGTTTCAGTTCAATTGTAGCATAATTCTCGAAATACCAGTCGGCAAGTTCCGAGAAACGCATACTTTCATTCAGTTCCGCATAGTCCCTGCATCTGCTCTCAAACTCATAGGCAAACTGCTGAGCCATCTTTTCCGCTTTCTTATGCGATACGCCTTATGGCGGCTTGTAAGTCGTCGATTTGACGATCTGCTTGTGTTCCATATCATAGCCAAGAGATACCTTTATTCTGAAAGTATCCCCTCGCTTAGTAATCGTAGCCATAAATTGATTCCTTTCTATCAACATAGATTTTATGGCATACTCCTGTTACTCTAATCATAGCGCGCATTTGCCCGTATGTCAAGTGTTTTTTCTATTTTTTTCAGGAGTATACCGAAATCTATGCTTATGTTCAATGGTGTTTGTGGTTTTTGTGTCTGTTTATATTCAAATGCCGTAAAATAGGCATTTTCAACATACAGACTTATTTGTCTGTTGCCTGTCGGCTGAAATAGTCAAGCAGATCAGCCTTGTTGACAAGCATTTTTCCACGCTGACCGTCTCCTGCTCTCAGATATGGGAGCTTGCCCTGGGCGATCAGCTTGCGGACGGTATGTTCAGACAGCCCTTTGACCGCTTTGGTGCATTCCTTAATAGTCAGCATCTCCACAGCACTGGGAGAAACCTCAGCCACCTGTTCGGAATCATTGGTTTCGATAAGTTCGCTCAATACATTAACGAGCTGAGCGATAAGCTCGGACTTTCTCTCTTTTGTAATTTTGTTTTCTCCTTTATAGCAGGTACAGCCTGCTTTCTTTCTAATTGATTATTCAAGCACCCATTTTTTCTTTTTAGAGGGTTGCTCTTGCTGCTGTTCACGCTGTCGGTGAATATTCTCCTGCAAAGCCTTGGCCTCGCCATATTTACGAAGATCAAAACGCTCTAACAGGCTGATAAACTCAGTCAGCTCATCTACCTGAGATTGCAAAGCTGACTTTTCTTGATACAGCTTATGGTTATTGGCAGAAAGCTTACGATTACGCTCACGGGTTTCTTTCCAGTCCTTACCGAGCTTTTCGTTTTCCTCTCTGACCTCATAGACAGTGGTTTCACTCCTATCCCTCGCCTTGTAAGAAGCCATGAGCCGTTTCTTCATTTCCTCGCCAAGCTCCGCTATCCTCTTGCGGTTTTTGGTAGCCGACAGTGGATTTTTAATCAGTCCGTCAAGCTCGTCACAAAGCTCGTCAAACTTAAATTCCAGTCGGCTTGTTTTCTCTACGTCAGGCAAGTAGCGGAGTATCTGATCTCGCTCCTGCTTTTTCTCAGCAATCTCCGCTTCGACCCTTGCATTTTCCTCTGCAAGCTGATCGGCTTTATGTCGCTGCTCCTTGTACTCAGCGACTTCAAGAGTACCTCTCGACTTTTCAGGAGCAAGCGGCTCAATGCCGTGCGCACGGCAGATAGCATTCATAACCTCAACCTCAGCGGCTCTCCACCGTGCAATCGCATTTTTGCCATCGCCATATCCCATTTCTTTAAGAGCCTGAGCAATGCCGTTCTGCGTGTCCTGCCCTCTTTGGTAGTGACCGACAGGTATGTAGTCGATGTGCAAATGGAGAGTTTGCTCATCCATATGCAGCACCGCATTGAATACATAAAAATTCGGGTTACGCTCCTGAAAGCCTGTCATATACTCTTTCAGGCATTCTGCCACAAGCTGAAAGTCCTCAGTGCCGACACCTGAATCTTCCATTTTGCCGATCTGCATCACATCTTCATAGAAGCTCTTACGCTTGTCCGCAGAAATCAGAATCGAATTGGACGGTTTGCAGTGAAACAGATACTCATAGTAGCTGCCGTGAATATTCCGATCGTTTCTTTTCTGATGGGCGTTATATCTCTCTGTTGCCTGTCCGAAAAGCTGATCGTATGCTTCGGCAATCGGCTGACATACAAAAGTAATGTTGTCAGGTGTGCGGAGCGGGTCAACATTGCTTGTCATGAACAACCTGTTGTCATGACTCAGCAAGCCTTTTCCTTGACTGAATGAAATTCTTTTCTCTTTCATTGTTACCTCTCTTTACAATTGGATTTGATTTTCTCTTTCTACTCAATCCAATTTTTACCACATAGGCATCACTCCTTTCTATGACCGCTAAGGCGGAATTGCTATCGCAAAGAATTGTCCCTGAACGATATGTGTATCGCAGGAACAAACGGAGCGCAGCTCCGAAATTACAAGGGGCGAGTGTGCCGCTTGTAACGCCATAGTACTTGTGCCGGGAAAATACCCACATCACAAGTACATATGTCGCTCTGCGAGGCTTTTTAACGGCTGACAGAGCAGCCGAAATGTGGGTACACGATTCAAAAATCGTGACTTTAAGGAACGCTGATTTTGATGATATGAACTCGCTCAAAAATGAGCAAATTGGGTTCAACCAACAGCAACAGACAGCAACAGACATTTTTCTCTGTCGCTTGCGAATGCCGTAATATCGCAGTTTGCAGGGTCAAGCTCCCAAAATCCACAAAATCCAATAGAAATCAGATTTGAGGATTTACATATACCATCTGCGTTTTCTTGTTGTTGGCGGCGGTCACATTTTCGTAAGTGATATATCGGTACTCCGCAAGGGTATCAAGAGCGTTATAGAAATCTATCGCTTTCGGGAAAAGACTGCAACGGCAGGAATGATAAAGCTCCGACTTCAAGCCCTGCTTGATATTCTTGCTCTTGAACATCTGGATTATCTTTTCAGCCTTGACGATATTGCTGTCAGGAGCGTTTGTGCTGAAACCGTATATCGCCTGATACCGATAATAGTGAGCTACATCAAAAGACCTCACTATCGTGTCATGATTCACGCTTTCCTCGGACGGCTCAACACCACGGGAGCAGCAATCGGCACAATGAAGAATACAAGCTATCCGAAGAATAAGACCATGGAACTTGCCTCTTCAGTCCTGACAGCAGCACATCGAAGCCTTGATCTCGTTTTCAATATAGTTATTGCAGTAAGTGATATACTCGTCCGATGCCTTGTTAGATAAATGCAGTGTCATTTCTTTGCCGTCATGGTCTTTCTTTCCTTTCAGAAGCTGATGAATGAAATCGTGATATTGATTTTTGACCTCTTGCGGTATCGGAGCAGTATCATAACGGCGACGACCTACATTACTCTCAGCAAAGCAAAGAATGAACCGCGCGAGTAGACCACTTGACCTGAAAGCTACATCATTCATCATGTTATCCCAGATGTAGGGCTGTCCTGCTATTGCAACAGAAAGATAGGGACGGTCAATTTCCGAACGACCTCGAATAACACGATTACATATGTACTTTTCCCCGTTCTACGCTTTGAGGAACAAGTCAAGATTCGGGATACCGCCGTTGTACTTTCCGTTGAAGTTGGACAGCATACCTGCCTCATCTGAGATCATCAGCAAAGAGCCGTTTTCACTAAGCTCTATGGCGAGGGATTCAGGTGTAATATCATCCACGGCGATACGAATAGGAGAAGTGTCACGGATATTGTCAGCCTGTACACGGAGCTTTGCTATTGCAGAGGTATCAGGCTCGTCCTCTTTCTCCATTGCCTTAACACGAGCTTCAAGCACCTTGAAATCCTGTATTGATTCTATCAGAAAAGATATTAAAGCTGTGCTTTGTAGATCTTCCCACGGTGTTCATTGTTGTATTGGTTTTCAAAGCTGTCGAACGGCTCTTTAATGAAATGCATTACGGGCGATTTTCTCTCAGACGGCTGTGCGATAATAAGCAAATACAGCACAGGCGGCTCGGTATGGTCGGTCTTGCCTGCCAATCGGTACATTCCCGAAAAGCAATACCCCACCGCCGAGAGCATTGCTGTGCCTTCCATTCCCACATCAGTTGATGTTGTCACCGATATAGCCTTCGCCATATTCCGCAGTACAGGCGGCAGGGCATCAAGCGGAAACGGCATAGTATCTGCCGTCTGCCGAAGCGGACGGGGTTCTCCCCATTGAATGTTTAACATAGTTTGTTTCCTTTTCTTTTGTATTTTTTTCTTTATTTCTCTTGACAAATTGTATCGTATATGCTATAATAAGCAAAGAAAGAACGAGATACAATCTTCAAGATATATTGTATGCTACACAAGTAGTATTTGTCAAGCAAAAATAATCAGAATCATATAGATTCTACCTTTTGCACAAATATGGAGGGAACATTATGACTATATTTTGGAAGAAATATAACGAGCTGTGTAATGAACATGGTGTTAAGCCGAGAGCCGTAGCTACAGAATTAGGAATTTCGGCAGTGACCGTTACCAAATGGGTAAATGACGGTATGCCTAACCTTGAAATGATACGCAAAATAGCGGAATATTTCGATGTTCCGATAGATTATCTTGTCAACGAGGACGATACTCCGATCATTCTCGAAGCGAACAAAAAACGGAGCATTTTCAAGTCGGTCAGCTCCCTGTCACAGCGTTGGGTCAGCCTGCGCCGAGGAAGTGAGATTAGCCTTGAAACGCAGCTTAAAATCATTCCTTATGTGAATTGTACGGTACAGTTTCTCAATAATGACCGCTATATCGAGTATATTCCAGAAGCCGAGTACGACACCGACCACCTGAAAGATACCGAAACGATATTTGATATACTTGGTATTCTTGACCATTGTGCCGATACGGATAGCTATCGCATTGTACAAGTGCAGCTCTCACGCATAGTACTGTATCACCTGAAAGAAAAAGGCTTTGACCGTGAAGCTCTCCGAACCCAGCATCTCGGTCAGAAGAAGCTGGACTATCTCTATACAGGAAAAGAAAATAGAGATAAGTCGCAAAACTACGGACTAAACTTCTCGGATATGGACTTTCTCAGAGAGTTTACGGGGCTGAGCTATCAGGTGATGTTTACGGGGATTGAATAATAGAAGGGATATTTATATTATGAATGATCCTATTAAAAAAGCTTATGATATTGATTCTATCAGAAAAGATATTAAAGAACGCCAGCAAATGATAAACAAATATCTCATAACGGGGTATCTGGACAGAGATGCGGCAATTATTAAGATTCAAAAACTAAGACTGACAGATGAAAATGTAGCAACGGTTACTTCTGTAAAATTGGCTCAGTATTCTGTCCCTTTTTCAGAAGTACCTAATGAAAATATTGTTGCAGAATTGAAAATGCAGGTGGATATTCTTACGGCTGAATTGGTAAAGAAAACTACAGAACAGTAAATCATATTTATGTATGAACTAAGGAGCAATGCTTCTTGGCTCTTTTCTTTTTTGAGACTTTGATTCCAATGGAGTCGAAGTTGCCATGTTTTATAAAAAAATAGACGAATTATTTGTTTTTATATTGCTTTTTCAGAGACTTTATGGTATAATTATTATGTGTATTTGTCAAAATATACATTTAGAAAGTGGTGTGAACTTTGAATAGACATGAAATGATTGATCGTATCGGTAAGGGGTATCTTACTACTAACATTGAAGCTGGTGAATACAGCTATGTTCAGGAAGCAGGGAGCAAAGAAAAGCTTGAAAAAGCTGTTGGGCACCCATTTAAGCATTTCAAATTAGATATTCGTTTTGAGTATAAATGTGTCGCTGTTTTAATTGAAACGAAACAGAGCTTTACAAAGGCTGACGAAAAACCACTTGCAGAATATGTTGAAGAAGAAAGAGCCTTACATAAAGGAATGAAGATTATTGCCATTCTTGCAAACACTAATAACGATAAAATTAAGGTGTGGCGTTATTCGGTTGATGATGCTCACATTTTGAAAGAAGAAACTGTTCTTGATACCATGGAACATTATGTCAAGTTATTTGACACTACAAGACAGAATGATAAAGAACGTGTCATGAAGAATACTTATGATCTTAATGAGCTTCTTCACAAAAAAGATATTGATGAACGTTTGCGTAGTCAGTTTGTAGGCACTACACTGCTTTATATCAAGGACATGGTAAAGAAAACAGGTGCTACTAAAATTGATGATGTGCTTAAAAATAAACTTGACGATGTATGGAAAATGATGTCTGCCGAGGAAATACGAGCCGGCATAAAGAATACACTTGATAATCTTCTTGATAACTCTGAAAATAAGACAAAGAAAATTGAACTATTGCAGAAAAATGTTCTCAACGATCAAAAAGTAAAGAAACTGAAAATTAAGGATTGGATTGAGATACTTGATACTATCCTTATGGACATTTACAGATACATAGATGCAGATAGCTCTGAGGGGCAAGACATTCTTAACCTTTTCTTTATAGCTTTTAATAAGTATACTGGTAAGGCTGATAAAAACCAAGCGTTCACGCCTGACCATATTACTGAATTTATGTGTCAAATAACTGATGTAGATAGAACAAAGGTTGTTTTGGACGGAACTTGCGGAAGTGGATCATTCTTGGTACAAGCAATGGTTAAAGAGATTGCTGATTGCCGTAGAGGAAAGACAGAAAAAGAAGCAGAGGAACTGATAAAGAAAGTCAAAGAAGAACATATCTTTGGCATTGAGATAGAGGAAAAAGCATATGGTCTTTCGACAACTAATATGCTCATACATGGTGACGGAAATTCTAATATCAAATTTGGCAGTATTTTTGATAACAAAAAGTTTATCATGGACGCTGATCCTGATATTATCCTGATGAATCCACCATATAATGCTAAGCCTATTGGTATTCCTTCTACTTATAAAAAGACATGGACCCCTAAGGCTAAGGACGGAAAAGAAGATCCAACTAAAGGATTTGTATTTGTACATTTTCTTTCAGATGTCATCAAAGAACTCAATGAACAGAAAGAAAAAGCTGGTCAATCGACAAAGCAAGTAAAGCTTGCTGTTCTGCTTCCTGTTTCTGCAGCTATTGGTACAAGCAGTATCATTACGGAAGAAAAGAAAGCAATGCTTGAAAATAATACACTTGAAGCTGTGTTCACTCTTCCTAATGAAATTTTTTATCCTGGTGCATCTGCGTGTGCCTGCTGTATGCTTTTCACTCTTGGAAAGCCACATTCAGAAGATAAAGAAACGTTTTTCGGCTATTGTAAAGACGATGGCTTTAAGAAAAAGAAAAATCTCGGGCGAGTTGAAATGTTCAGAATTAATAAAGAAAATAGAGAATACAAATTCATTAGCATATGGAAGGAAATAGAAAAAGAATGGCTTTACTTATATAGAAACCACAAATCAGAACCTGGTAAATCTGCAACGGCAGTTATAGATGGAGAATCTGAGTGGTTATGTGAAGCATACATGAAAACAAATTATTCTGTATTATCAAACGCTTCGTTTCAGAAAGCTATCAATGATTATGCCGCATTTTTAGTTAAAATCGGGAAATTTCCCAATCTAACTATAGACAATAATCAGCCTACTGATTTAGAAGTTGCAAGTTTTGAAGATTTTTGTTTGGGTAGACTCATAATAGAGCCGTATAAAGCTCATGCCTATACAAAAGATGAACTTGAAGAAGTTGAAATTGATTTTTCTGCTAAAATAAAATATATTACAAGAACTGCTGAGAACAATGGGTGCGAATTAATTGTAAATAACGAGCAGATATTGTTTGTTGAAAAAGGGAATGCTATTTCAATAGGAGATACCACAGCAACTTGTTTTTATCAAGAAGAGCCATTTGTCACTGGTGATCACATAATTGTAATTCGTTCAAATTGGCTAAATAAATATACAGGATTATTTATTACAACATTAATTAATCTCGAACAATATCGTTATTCGTATGGCAGAGCATTTTTAATGAATCGAGTTAAGGACACAATAATAAAACTACCTATTTGCCGCAACAGCGAAGGTTTACCAATTATTGATGAAACAAAAAGATTCTCAGATAAAGGATATATTCCCGATTGGCAGTTTATGGAGAATTATATTAAGTCATTGCCTTATGGTAATAGGATTTGACTATTTATGGTATTAAGAATGGAGATTATTGATTTGTGAAGATAGTTTTTTGGAATTTATATAAAAAAGAAAACTCAAATCATATCAGAAACCTACTGATTGAGAATAATATAGACATAGCTGTATTTGCTGAGTACGAAGGTCTTAATATATCAAGATTAAAAAACGATAATCCTGAGTATCTTATTGCAGAAAATATGGATATATGTGATAGACTTCTTTTCGTCTATAAAAATGAAATAAAACATACAATCAGACAAGAACAATACTACTACGCAATTCATTCATTTAGTATTAATGAAAAACTTTATATAATTGTCGGGCTACATCTCCCTTCTAACACTCATTCAAAATCTGAGGATGGAAAAGAAGAAATCCCGCATCTAATCAATGATTTAATTGAAATTGAGAGCAAATATAAAACAGAAAATACATTGATTATAGGTGATTTTAACGCTAATCCGTTTGATTCTGAACTTATACTAGCGTACTGTATCGTTGAAAATTAATCTAATACAGGATAAAGTGAAACAAGCTTGATT
>CAMWQI010000085.1 GCA_947176345.1 uncultured Ruminococcus sp. | reverse complement strand
CATATTCATGTTTTAAATGTGTTACCGACTATTTTTATATCTGTATTTATATGTTTTCTATGGATATTATTCAAAAATCACTAATGATGAAGTTGCAAGAATTTTTTGAAACAAATGAAAAAAAGTACTTGAAAATATTTGGTATTTGTAGTATAATGAAATTATGTACAGAAAATTGATTTATCTTGTAGCTTGCATTTGAAAACCGGTTGCTATATTATTTAATTAAATACTTAATATTGTATCCGTAATATATTTTAGGAGCGAGCGTAAATGAATATTGAAATTAAAGAAGATTTGATACAAAAGATTGACAATAAATTATTGGAGTTGCTACTTGCAGACCGTTCTACAAAAAGGAATATTGTTTGGGCAACAAATGACTATATAGAATATGGTGAACTCTATTCGCCTGAATGTGAAATCACTACTGACCTTATTACAGGAACATTCTCAAATATTATTCGTCCCCGTGTTACAAAAGCTAAAGAGGAACAGAATAATCGAACAAGGAGTAAAGCGGAAGTATTTACACCATCATGGATTTGCAATCAACAGAATAATCTTGTTGATGAGCAGTGGTTCGGAAGACCTGATATATTTAATACGATTGATAGAAAGACGTGGATAGCAAATAAGGGCAAAATTAATTTTGCCGATAAATCGTGGCAGGATTACGTTCGTGCAAAACGAATGGAAATTACTTGTGGTGAAGCCCCATATCTTGTAAGCAGATATGATACTGTTACGGGAAATATGATAGCTGATGTTAATGAACGGATAGGACTTCTTGACCGTAAATTACGTGTTGTTAATGAAAATACTGACAATGAAGAAGATTGGCTTGTGTGGGTGAAAAAAGCATATCAAAGCACCTATGGTTATGAGTATCAGGGCGATAATCTGTTGCTTGCAAGGGAAAATCTCCTGTTTACTTTTATTGACAATATGCGTTATAAATTTTACAGAGAACCGACAGACAAAGAACTTCAACAGATTGCTTATATAATTTCATGGAATATATGGCAAATGGATGGATTAAAGTATACTGCACCATACAGTGAAACTAAACATGAAGAAGTAAATACTCAATTGTCATTTTTTGATTTTGAAGAAGTTCATGTTGAAATATATGCTGTTCCATGTGTAATTAGGGATTGGACAGGCAAATGCTATGTTGAGTTCCAAAATCTTATTAAGAAAGGGGAAACTAATGGAAGAACGTTTCGTTAATGCTTTTTCATATAAACTGATATATATTTTCAGAATCAACGATAAAACTCACAAAGGATTACTAAAAATCGGTGATGCAACACTGAAATCCGATGAAAGTATAGATAAACTTCCTCCTAACTGCAGACAACTTAATCAGGCAGCTAAGGACAGAATAAAAGAGTACACAAATACCGCCGCCATTCAGTATGAACTTTTACATACGGAACTTGCTGTTCGTACTGATGATAAAGGTACTATTGTTGCTTTTCGTGACCATGATGTTCATTCTGTACTTGTAAATTCACGCATTCCAAAACAAAAAATAAACAACAGCACAAGTCGGGAATGGTTCAAAGTTGATCTTGAAACTGCCAAAAGAGCGATTGAAGCGGTAAAAAAATATCAGCCATCACTTCACCCATCTCAAATGGGACAGAAATTTACTCCAATCGTTTTCCGTCCGGAACAGCTTGAGGCTATCAATGCAACTCTCAAAGAGTTCAAAACAAGAAAAAGTATGCTTTGGAACGCTAAAATGCGTTTTGGGAAAACTATAAGTGCATTGGAAGTAGTGCGTAAGAGTGGATTTGCTAAAACTATTATCGTTACGCATCGTCCTGTCGTTGACAGTGGTTGGTATGAGGATTTCAGCAAAATTTTCTTTAATGAAGAAGATTATATTTATGGCTCTAAAAATAATGGCTATACTATTGATAAGCTCATTTCAGACGGCAGAAAATTCGTCTATTTTGCATCAATGCAGGATTTGAGAGGTTCGGACAAAGTTGGCGGTAAATTCAATAAGAATGATGCTGTATTCAATACCAAATGGGATTTTGTTATCGTTGATGAAGCACATGAGGGTACAACTACATCTCTCGGTGAAGAAGTCATCAATGCAATTATGACTGATAACACAAAATTCCTTGCTTTATCGGGAACTCCGTTCAACATTCTTGGTAACTATGACAATAATGTATATACATGGGACTACATCATGGAACAACGTTGCAAGGATAAGTGGAATGAGGAGCATTTCGGTGATTCTAATCCCTATGATGAACTGCCGAAGATGAATATTTTCGTATATGATTTAGGCAAACTTCTTGGCAACCGATATGTTGAATTAGAAGATAAGGCATTCAATTTCCATGAATTTTTCCGCACATGGACGGGAGATATTCGCCGTGATTTCAAGGCAATGCCCGAAAGTTCATCTGTTGGTGACTTTGTACATGAAGATGATATACGTAGCTTTTTGAATCTGATTACAAAAGAAGATTCTGAAAGTCACTATCCATATTCAAGTAAAAAATACAGAGATTTATTCAAGCACTCTCTTTGGATACTGCCGGGTGTAAAGGAGGCAAAAGCACTCAGCAAAATGTTAAGGCATCATGAAGTTTTCCAATTTTTCAAAGTTGTCAACGTTGCAGGTGATGGTGATGAGGAAGAAGGAACAGAATCTGCATTGAAAAAAGTTCGTGATGCTATTAAGCAGGTTGGAGATGATGGTTACACCATAACTCTGTCCTGTGGTAAGCTGACTACAGGCGTTACAGTCAAGGAATGGACAACTGTTTTCATGCTTGCAGGTTCGTTTTCGACATCTGCTGCTAACTATCTGCAAACGATTTTCCGTGTTCAGTCACCTTGCAACCAAAATGGTAAAATTAAGGACAACTGCTATGTGTTCGACTTTGCACCTGACAGAACGTTGAAAATGGTTGCTGAATCTGTTGCACTCTCTACAAAGGCAGGTAAAGCAACTGAATCAGATAAAAAAATTATGGGTGAATTTCTCAATTATTGTCCTGTTATTTCAATTGATGGTACTATGATGAAGAAATATAGTACAAAACTCCTGCTTCAACAGTTGAAAAAGGCTTATGCAGAACGTGCTGTGCAAAATGGTTTTGATGATACAAACCTCTACAATGATGAACTTCTGAAACTTTCCGATGTTGATTTGGCGGAGTTTGAAAAGCTCAAAGGTATTATTGGTACTTCTAAAGCACAGCAGAAAACAAAAGATATTGACCTGAATAAGCAGGGCTTTACCAATGAAGAATATAAGGAAGAACAGGAACTTTCAAAAAAATCATCGAAACAGCGCACTCCCGAAGAACAGGCAAGACTTGATGAACTTAAGGAGAAAAAGAAGAATCGTGGCAATGCTATTTCTATTCTCAGAGGTATTTCTATCCGTATGCCTTTGCTGATTTATGGTGCTGATATTCCAATTGACGAAGAATTTACACTTGACAAATTTCTTGATGATAAGATTATTGATGAAGCATCATGGTCTGAATTTATGCCGTCAGGTATTACAAGAGAAGTGTTCAGACAGTTCATGAAATACTATGATGAGGATATTTTCATTGCAGCGGGAAGAAGAATCCGAAACACTGTTTTAGGTGCGGACGAACTGTCACCGACTGAACGTGTAAAGCAGATTGCTATGCTTTTTTCTTGTTTCAAGAATCCTGATAAGGAAACTGTTCTTACTCCATGGCGTGTAGTCAATATGCATATGAGCGACTGTTTAGGTGGTTACAGTTTTTATGAGGAAAATCCGCCTGTTAATGCACAGATGCTTGAACAGCCACGTTTTGTTGACCGTAAACTTCCTACTGCTGAGACTTTCGGCAACTACAATTCGCATATTCTTGAAATCAATTCAAAGACAGGACTTTATCCGCTTTATGTGGTTTACAGCATTTTCCGAACAAGATGCAATGAATTTGAAGAAGATGAACTTACTATTGAAAAGCAGAATGAGCTGTGGGAAGAGACCGTCCGTGAGAATATTTTCATTATCTGCAAGACACCTATGGCTAAATTTATTACAAAACGTACTCTTGTCGGCTACAGAAATATTCCTGTAAATGCACATTATTTCGATGATTTAATCAACACTATGCAAAATAAACAGCGTCAGTTTATTGACAGAGTTATCAAACCGTCTTACTGGCACAGAAAGGGAGATAATATGAAATTTGATGCCGTTGTAGGAAATCCTCCATATCAAATAATGGATGGTGGAGCTAAGGCAAGTGCTAAACCTGTATATAACTTTTTTGTTGAGCAGGCTGAAGCTTTATCTCCTGAATATGTATCAATGATAATGCCTGCAAGATGGTATTCAGGAGGAAAAGGATTAGATGCTTTTCGAGAAATGATGTTAAATGATAAACATCTAAAGCAGATTCATGACTTTGTTAATGCAAATGACTGTTTTACTAACGTTGAAATAAAAGGTGGTATTTGTTATTTCTTGTGGGATTCTAAATATTCAGGCAATTGTTTAATATCAACACATGAGAATAATGCAATATCTTCTGCTCTTGAACGTCCATTATTAGAAAAGAATTCAGACACTTTTATTCGAGATAATCAAGCAGTAGAAATATTAAGAAAAGTATATACACTTGCAGAACCATCTTTCTCCTCTATTGTTCATTCAGCTATGACATTCGGTTTTAGAACTTTCTTCAAAACTTTTGATTCAGTTATTCCAACAGCAGGAACAACTAAAATATATGCCAATCATTCACAAGGATATATTTTTACCAATAAAATAAAAAAAGGTAATGAATATATTGGTAAATGGAAGGTTTATATACCAGAAGCAATTGGTAGCGGTGATACAAAAACTGATGTGATTAACCCTATTTTAGGTGAACCTAATTCAATAGCAACAGAAACATATATTATGAATGGTCCTTATGATTCTGAAGAAGAGGCAAAAAATGCAATTGCATATATTAATACAAAATTCTTCCATTTTATGCTGGGACTTAAAAAATTTACTCAGCATACTACACAAAAAGTTTATCAGTTTATTCCACTTCAGGATTTTACAGATGATTCAGATATAAATTGGCATTCCGAACGTTCAGAAATTGATAATCAACTTTATAAGAAATACAAATTTAGTCCTTTAGAAATTTCTTACATAGAAAACTCTGTTCAAGGACAAAGAAAGAAAAGGTGATATGTATGTATAGACCATCAAAATATGATATCCATAACGAATCAATGAATAAGTTTGTAAAAATATTCAATGATTGCCCCTTATTCCCTGACATTATAATGTTCCCAAAAAAAGAGGAAGATTTTAAGTGCGATGGATATTTTGTTAATACAACCACACAAAAAAAGATTGGCTATGATTGGGAATTAAGAGACAGATATTTTTCAAATGGAGTATTTGCGTTTAAAACTCTGGGACAATACGAAAGAAAGATTATTAAACCTGATATAGAGATAACACTTCAGGCAGACTCAACTCAGACTGCTGTAGCTGTTGCTTGGCATGAAGATTATCGAAACGAAAATCTCTTAAACAGAAGTTTATTAACAGATACAAACAAGAAGCAGTTTGGTAATACAAGAGAAACATCAAAATTCTGGATTATAAGATATGAAAATGTGGCAACACTGAAAGTGATTTTACATACAGCTTTTGAATTGGGTTATCGTTCTTACGATAAAACAAATCCAAACCAGTAACAATATTTATGTCGCATACTCAGCCGAGAAATGATGTGTCTCCCGTACCAAAAATTCAAGGAAAAGCTAAATCAAGAAAAATGGCTATTGATTTTTTGTATGGAACAAGACTAAGTGAAAATGAAGTAAGCACTCTGTTATCTGGAAAAAGGTGCATTTCGAAAATCAATCACGCAGATACAGTCATTTTTCCTGATGTAGTTCTTAATGAATACAACGGACGAATAGGATATAAATGGAAATGTGAACGTTTAAGATAAAAATATTTTATAGTCAACAAACGTGGAGAGTAAAAGAGATAGCATCTTAGCTTAAATTGATATGGAAATATTACTATAATTAAAATTTTGAAAGCTAAAAATTATTTTTTGTGATTTTAAATTAAAAGCCTCCTAACACAACAGGAGGCTTATTTGTATAAAAATTATATTATTGTAATGTTATGTTCCAACCACCTGCAATATAACGACGAATAAGAACAACATCTTTGAAATTTACTTTTCCGTCACCATTTACATCAGCAACTTCTTCATTAATCTCTATATTCCAGCCACCTGCAATATAACGGCGAATAAGAACAACATCTTTAAAATTCACTTTTGCATCACCATTTACATCACCCGCAATTCTCTTTGTTGACGGCTCTGTGGTAGTATCAGTAGTCGTTGATGTTACAGCCAAAGTAGTTGATTCTGTTGCAGTTGTTGAAGTAGTTATTTTATTATTCGTGGTTATTGACTCTGTTGTCGTGGTTATAATGATAGGATTAGTAGCTGTAGTTGGCTCTGTCGTCGTAGTTATAATAATAGGATTAGTAGCCGTAGTAATCGTTGTAGTTGTTTGAGTTGTGGTAGTAATAGTAGTTGTTGTTGTAATTGAACCTATTTCTAAAAATTTAATATCATTTTCTTGAGCATAAGTTTTAACAGTTGAATCAGGATTACCATATATTGTAACATCATCAATCTTTTTATACTCATACTCACCATCAGAATAAATAGAGCGGTAACCAAATGCCTTATCTCCAATTGCAACATTTGAAGATTTGACAGTAACATTTTTCAAACTGCTACAATTATAAAATGCTTTTTTACCAATGTTTTCTATATTTTCACCGATATTAATTTCTGTCAGTTTCTCACAACTATAAAATGCATATTCATCAATATTATTTACACTTTCTGGAATATACACCGATTCAAGATTATCACAATCCACAAAAGCATAAAATCCAATGGTTTTCAAAGTACCAGGAAGATTGACCTCTTTAAGATTTATACAGTAATTAAAAGTATAATCTTTTATATCAGTAATACCTTCAGGAATGTTTATACTTTTCAGTGATTTACAATAAGCAAATACATTTTCTCCCAATTCAGTAAGTGTGCCAGGAAGTGTAACAGAAGTAAGATTATCACAGCCATAAAAAGCATTATCATTTATATTTGTAATACCTTCAGGAAGACTAATATTTTCCAATGAATCACAGGAAGAAAATGCGTATTCCTCTATATCAGTAAGGGAATCAGGAAGTGTAACAGAAGTAATAAGATCGAAATATTCAAAAGCCCCTTCTCCAATTGAAGTAATATTATTGTCAATAATTACATTTGTAGCGGAATCGGCATATTCAGACCATGGATATTTTATCTGGGATTTCATTTCACCATTTCCTGCAATAAGAAGTGTACTGTTTTCTTCCATATAAACCCAATGTATATTACTGAAATTACCATAATGTCCTTCCTCAAGAACAAGTGATATATCATTTTCTTTTATAATATTCTCAAAAATTTTATATATCTCATCTGTTGAAACTTTTTCTGTAAATTCAATATTTTTTTCCTGAGCATATTTTTTTGCTGTTGAATTATTTACACAATTTATTATAACATCATCACATAATACATTTCCATCTTCATTATCACTGAAATATGAATAATAGTAACCAAACGCATTATCTCCGATTTCAACATATGAAGAATATACATTAATATTTTTCAATTTTTTGCAATTATAAAACGCCTTTTCACCAATTTTTTCTACATTTTCACCGATACTGATTTCTGTCAGTTCAGAACAGTCTGAAAAGGCACGATTTCCAATAGTTTTCAAAGAATCCGGAAAATTAACTTCTTTAAGATTTTCACATTCATAAAAAGCATGATTGCCTATATCCGTAATACCTTCAGGGAGATTGATACTTTCAAGTGATTTACAACCTCTGAATGCATATTCTCCCAATTCAGTAACCGAACCTGGAATATTGACAGAAACAAGTTTTTCACAGCCGTAAAAAGTATTGTCACTAATCTTTTTCAATGAATCAGAAAGTTTAACAGAAGTCATCATACTGAAATTTTTAAATGAACTATCTTCAATGGAAGTAATATTATTATCAATAATCACATCTGTAACAGAATCCGCATATTTAATCCATGGTGATTGATACGAATAATTCATGTCACCACTTCCAGCAATAAGAAGTGTACCGTTTTCCCTGAGATACGACCAGTATATGTTATTACCACAACTGCCATAATATCCGTCTTCAAGGACGAGGGAAATATTATTTTCCTTTGCAAGTCTTTCAAGAGGAGCATATAACTCATCACTGCTTGTAAACTCATTAAGATTTACAGTATACCATATAAGAGAATTGTCAGAATTATTTCCCACTGCCCATCTCAAAGTGTCACCTTCCACAACGGGCTGAACAGAAGTGTCAGAAAGTCTTGCGTTATTTATGGCAGTTTCACGGCGGATAATATTTCCGCATTCGTCCATTATGACATATCTTACGCTGTCAAAATCACCGTTTATAAATTTTTCCCAAAGAACACAATATGAACCGTCTTCAAGTGTAACAATTTTTACCTGACCTGCCTGTTCGGTCTCGTTGCACTCAGTCAGCCATATAACATTTTTGTCAGCTATCTCACCGGTTGCTTCGTCTATTCGGGATTCTCCGGCAAGTCCTGAAACATTACTTAAAAGTGTCTGGTCAACTAATTTTACAAATACGTCATAATTTCCCGTTCTTAAATCAGACGATTTATATATATCAGATGTATACACTCTTTCGGATTTTCCGGCTACGGCATAGGTTGTATTGCTTTTTGCAAGACCGCCCATATGAGTATACGTAGTATTTCCGTCCAATTTATTTTCATTTGTGCCATACTGCCCGCTTGAATGATAGAGTGTTTTATGTCCTGCTCCTGAAAGATATCCAAATTCAACGTTTTCCGGTGATTCAATATAATAGCTGTTAAAATTAATACCTCTTGATGAATCCTCAACATCTCCCATCTGTATAGCGGCATAACCGTAATCAGTAGGAATCATACAGCTGCCAAATGCGTGTGACCCCTGCCAACCACTGGAATAAATTATTTCTGAAGTTTCCGTATTGACAGCAGCTGCAACTGAACCCTGATGACCACTAGTCCATTCTGTATGGAAATAAACAAGAAGTACATTATTTTTCCAGCCAAGATGGGCATTGCCTGCATCATAAGGACGTTGAGCGAACAAAAGATTTACAGGAAATCCATATTCTGTAATAATATTTCCTGATTTGTCATATTTTACAACTACAATGTTAGCATATTTTTCTTCACGTGCCTTTTTTATATCATCATCTGATATGCTTTTAGCCCACATAATGTAAATATTATCTTCATCGTCGAAAACTGCTGAACCAAATTTAAAATCATCTTTTGAAAAATTCATGATTTCTTTATTTATATCATGTGGAACAAGTGCAACACCATTTTTTTGTTTTACAGCAGCATAAAGCGTACCTGTGCTGTCCTGTATTTCCTGCACATCATCAACACTCCAGTAACCATTATTATAATCTGTCGAAGAACTAAAAGTACTATTTACATCAATATTATCAAATTTTCGCACATCACTATAAGCTGTATTTACAGCAATTCCACTTTAGATTAATAATAGCCGCATGCAGAAAACCAATGG
>CAMWQI010000084.1 GCA_947176345.1 uncultured Ruminococcus sp. | reverse complement strand
ATCAATATCATTTTCATTATCATTTTCATTATCATTATCAATATCATTATCAGCTTTTTTTGCTTTTTAAAAAAACCATTTGCTTTTTTAGCTTGTAACACACCAAATCCGAAAAATTACTTATGTATTGGAGTATCGAATTTATTTTTTCCGCCTGCTCCGGAAACGTCAAGCGGATATTTTCCAGTGAAACACCCATGACAGAAATTTTTATCTCCGGTAAGCTGAAAGAGTTCCTCTGCCGGCAGAAATGCAAGACTGTCCGCACCAATATATCGGGTTATTTCTTCTATGTTGTATTTGCTTGCTATTAAATTTTCTTCTGAGTCAATATCCGTTCCGAAATGACACGTATGCAGAAACGGCGGTGACGATATACGCACATGGACTTCTTTTGCACCGGCATCGCGGAGCAGTTTAACTATTCTTGCACACGTCGTTCCACGTACTATAGAGTCATCTATCATGATAACACGCTTGTTGCGGACAGTTTCGCTTATAACATTCAGTTTTATCCTGACGGCACTTTCACGCTGATTTTGCGAGGGCTGAATAAAACTTCTGCCAATATATTTATTTTTAATAAAGCCCGTGCCGTATGGTATACCGCTTGCCTGAGAATAGCCTAATCCGGCATCAAGCCCTGAATCCGGCACACCTATGACAATATCAGCCTCAACGGGTTCTGTCATAGCAAGGATTTTTCCGGCATTAATGCGGGCTTTATGGACTGATTTTCCTTCAATAACAGAGTCCGGACGGGCAAAATAAATATACTCAAATATGCATATTTTATTGGATTTTCCGCAATGAGTTGTTATTGAATTTATGCCGTCCTGACTGATTACGACAATTTCGCCGGCTTTTACGTCACGGATAAATTTTGCTCCCACCGTATCTAAAGCACACGATTCAGATGCCACAACATACGCGCCGTCGGGAGTTTCGCCTATGCATAGCGGACGGAAACCGTCGGGGTCGCGGAATGCTATCAGCTTTGTTGCAGTCATGAGAATACACGAATATGCACCGCGTATATGAGGCATGGCACGTGCCACAGCCTCTTCAGTGGAGGCACATGAAAGACGTTCACGGACTATGGAATAGGCTATTGTTTCAGTATCGGAAGTTCCATGAAAAATTGCTCCGGAAAGTTCAAATTCACGTCTTAATTCTGTGGCATTTATCAAATTTCCATTATGGACAAGTGCAAGATTTCCCTTTATATGACGTATAACAAGTGGCTGAATATTATTCGGGTTATTTCCGCCGGTAGTGGAGTAGCGGACGTGTCCTACCGCCATATTTCCCTTGCCGAGCCGGTCAAGTTCCTCACGGGAGAATACTTCCGAAACAAGCCCGTCGGATTTTTTATGGGTAAAGACACCATCATTGCATACAGCTATGCCACAACTTTCCTGTCCCCTGTGCTGTAACGCGTAAAGCCCGAAATAGACAGACGATGCAACATCAGTCGTATTCTTTTCAAATATTCCAAAAACTCCGCATTCCTCGTGCATTTCATCAAACATAAGATTACCGCCTTTATTAGAATTTTAAAGATATTGTTCATTTATCCTGTCAATAATTTCCGATGCTGATATAACTTTCTTTTTTCTGCGGTTCATAGCGTACTGTTCAAGGTACGCATGAGCCTCTTCTTCGGTCATATTCCGGTACTGCATAAGCATGAATTTAGCCTTGTCGATTATGCGGATTTCGTCTATTTTCTTTTCAAGTCTCACCGTTTCTTCATACAGCTTATAAGAGCGGTTTGTAATTATTTCGATAGTTTTCATTGTCTGATAGAGGAAAGTTTTATTGAAAGGTCTTCCGATAGTTATAATACCTGTCTTTTCAGCGTGTTCCCTGAATTTTTCAGCGTTTTCAGCTTTGGCGATAAGAATGCAGTTTGATGCAGTATTTTCTATGATATATTCTGCAAGGGACGTGCCGTATTCGTCGGGGAGGGGAGAATAAATCAAAGCAAGTTCGCACGGGGCATTTGAGTCAAAAATCTCCCTTGCCTGATATGCCGTTTCTGTAGTTCTGACCTCACTGCCAAAAGTCTCACGGATAAATTCAGAAAGAGCATCAGTGGCACTTTTATTGCCTGAAATTATAAGAACGTTTTCCACTGCAAACCCCCGTTAAATAATATAAAAATATTTTTTATCCTCAAAGGCTTCCTTGTCATATGCCGAAGAATATTCTTTCCATTCGCTTTTCCGTTCGTCAAGTATAACTGAAAGGACTTTTTCCGGAATATATTTTTTAAGAAAGTCCGATTTTTCAGCAATTTCAACTGCTTCTGAAATATTGGACGGGAGCTTTCCGCTGGTGTTGGTATTTTCCGGCGGAAGTTTAAGGTTATTTTCTATGCCGTCAAGGGCGGAATAAATCATCAGACCGAAAACATAGTATGGGTTGCACGCACAGTCGGCAACACGGAGAACAAACGGCGATTCGCTGTCATCTATCCGGATAAGCTGATTATTTTCACAGTACGACCATGTTATATTTCGTGGAGCGGAAAACTCACCCAGCCGGTGATATGAATTGACAATAGAGTTAGTGAAAACAGAAAAATCACGGACATATTTCATTATTCCGGAGGCTGAACTTTCGTGGATTTCAGCATTATTCTGCGGAATATCGTTATTAAAGAAATCACTGTCACGGAAAATATTAAAGCTTATATGCATACCGTTTCCATGGTCATTCCGGACAGGTTTAGGCATGAAACTTGCATGAACTCCGTGCTGACGTGCAACAGACTTGACAGCAGACTTGAAACTTAAAAAATTATCTGCTGACTGCAATGCAGACGCTGAATTAAAGTCTATTTCGTGCTGACCGTTTCCGCTTTCGTGCCGTGATGACAGTGGGTGAATGCCCATTTGTTCAAGAGTAATGCAGACATCACGGCGGATATTTTCGCCCTTGTCTTCCGGTGCGGTATCACAGTAGCCGGCATAATCATGCGGAATTTTGGTCGGTTTGCCGGTTTCGTCCGTCCTGAAAAGACAAAATTCACTTGATGTTCCGAACCTCGTGCAGTAACCCTTTGCAACGGCGGTTTTCATGGCAGTTTTCAGAAAATATCTTCCGTCCCCCTCAAAAGCCGTGCCGTCGGCGTATCTGATATAGCAGAAAAGTCGGATAACACGTCCTTGCTGTGGTCTCCACGGCAGTACCGTCATGGTTTTAGGGTCGGGGAAAAGAAATAAATCCTTTCCGTCGGCTATTGAAAAGCCCTGAATTTTCTTTGCGGTAATCCTTGCCCCGTTAGCGAATACGGACGATAATTCAGACGAAAGAACAGATACATTTTTTAAGTTTCCGTTTATATCGCAGAAAGTAAGCTTTATGAATTTAACGTCGTTTTCCTCAACATACCGGAGTATTTCAGTTTCAGAATATATCATATTGTCCTCCGTTTCATAGGTTAGTATAGCCCATAAGCCATTTATCAACTTCTGCTGAACAGTCGCGACCCTCGCGGATAGCACGCACAACAAGCGACTGACCTATATGCATATCTCCGGCAGTGAAGACTTTTTCGACGTTTGTTGAGAATTTTCCTGTTCCTGTTTTTACATTCGTGCGTTCGTTCAGTTCAACGCCGAAAGCCTCGGCAACATAGCCCTGACAGCCTAAAAATCCGGCTGAAATAAGACATAATTCGCATGGAATAATTTGTTCACTGTTTTCCACTTCCTGCATGGAACGTCTTCCAGTTTCCTTGTCGGTAACGGATTTTAATTTAACTGTTTTAATTGCACAAAGTTTATTATTCTCATCTTTTATAAATTCTTTCACGGTAGTTTCATAAATTCGTGGGTCATGACCGAAAACTGCTATAGCCTCCTCCTGACCATAATCCGTCTTACATATTCGCGGAAATTCAGGCCATGGATTATTTTCTGAACGTTCGTCGGGAAGTTTCGGCATCATTTCAAGCTGTACAACGGATTTACAGCCATGTCTTATCGATGTACCTAAACAGTCGTTTCCGGTATCGCCACCGCCTATGATAACGACGTTTTTGTCTTTGGCGGATATGAAATTTCCGTCAGAAAGTCCGGAGTCAAGCAGACTTTTAGTAGTAGCTTTAAGGAAATCAACGGCGAAATAAATTCCGTCGGCATCGCGACCGTCTGCTTTTATGTCACGGGGATTTGACGAACCGCAAGCCAATACGACAGCATCAAAATTCTGCATAATTTCGTCGGCTGATATACTTTTTCCGACATCTGCATTAGTCACAAATTGTACTCCTTCGGCTTTCATTAGTTCGGTGCGACGTTCAATTATGGTTTTTTCAAGTTTCATATTCGGAATGCCGTACATGAGAAGACCACCCACCCTGTCGGAGCGTTCCAAGACAGTGACGAAATGTCCCCTCTTATTTAATGTATCGGCGACGGCAAGCCCCGACGGACCTGAACCAATAATGGCTATTTTCTTTCCGCTTCGCTGTTTAGGTATGCATGGCTTTATAAGACCCGACGAAAAACCATTTTCAATTATGGCGTTTTCGTTGTCACGTACGGAAACGGGGTCGCCGTTCAGACCACACGTACAGGCTTTTTCGCATAATGCCGGACAAACACGGGAAGTAAATTCCGGAAAATTATTTGTCATCAGTAATCTTTCAAGTGCCTGTTCTTTCTGGTCATGATAAAGTAAGTCGTTCCATTCCGGAATAAGATTATTCAGCGGACAGCCTGAAATCATTCCTCTCATCATTTTTCCGTTCTGACAGAACGGCACACCGCAATCCATGCATCTTGATGCCTGAATTTTTCTCTGTTCGCTGTTAAGCGGTGAATGAAATTCGTTATAATTTTTAATTCTTTCAAGCGGGGGGACAGCTGTGCTGTCCGCCCTGTTATATTCAAGAAATCCGGTAGCCTTTCCCATTGCTTATGCCTCCTTGGTTATAAGATAGAATGCCTCAATTTCGGCTTGTTCGCTGTTCATTCCTTTTTCCTCAAGAGTAACTACAGCACTTCTGATTTTTGCATAGTCATGCGGAATAATCTTTTTGAAACTTGGCAGATATTCATTGAAGTTTTCAAGAATGCGTCCGGCTTTTTCCGAACCGGTAGCCTTGAAATGTTCTTCAATAATATTTTTCAGTTCAAGAATATCATATTTTTCCGTAACCGTTTCAAGCGAAACAAGGGCTTTATTTAAATTCATATACAAATCCCTGCTTTCGTCAAGGACGTATGCTATGCCTCCCGACATTCCGGCTGCAAAGTTTTTGCCGGTTTTTCCAAGAATAACTGCACGTCCACCGGTCATATATTCACAGCCGTGGTCGCCCACGCCCTCACAAACGGCAATCGCACCGGAATTACGTACACAGAAACGCTCACCGGCTATGCCATTTATAAATGCTTTGCCTGAAGTTGCACCATATAATGCGACGTTTCCGGCAATGATATTTTCTTCAGCCTTGAAACCGGAGTTTTCCGGCGGACAAAGTATCAGCTTACCACCTGAAAGACCTTTGCCGAAATAGTCGTTGCTGTCGCCGTGGAGTTCAAGGGTGAGACCTTTAGGAATAAATGCTCCGAAACTCTGTCCACCGCTTCCGGTACATCTTACAGTGAAAGTATCATCTTCAAGGACGTTATCGCCGTAACGACGGGTTATTTCTGCACCGAAAAGAGTTCCTAAAGCCCTGTCGGTATTTATTATGTTTATGTCAATGGTTTTCTTTGTCTTGTTTTTCAGTGCTGAATTTAATTTCTTCATGATAACTTTTTTATCAACAGTTTCGTCAAGTTTAAAGTCATAAATATCTTCTGGACTGAATGACTGCTTTTCAGAGTTATTGAATTTATAGAGTATTTCGGAAAAATCAATCTTCTGTCCTTCCGGAGTATCTTTAGTACGGAGCAGGTCGGTACGTCCCACTAACTCATCAACTGTGCGTATGCCAAGTTTTGCCATATATTCGCGGAGTTCCTGTGCAACAAAATGCATGAAATTAATGATATATTCCGGCTTACCCTGAAAACGCTTTCTTAATTCCGGATTTTGTGTGGCTATGCCCATAGGACAAGTATCAAGGTTGCAGACTCTCATCATTACACAGCCCATAGTTACCAGCGGAGCAGTCGCAAAACCGAACTCTTCCGCACCCAGCAGACAGGCAACAAGAACATCACGACCGGTCATTAATTTGCCGTCTGTCTCAATAACAACACGTGAACGTAAGCCGTTCATGATAAGTGTCTGGTGAGCCTCCGCAAGTCCTAATTCCCACGGCAGACCGGCATTATAAATCGAACTCTTAGGGGCTGCACCCGTGCCACCGTCATAGCCTGAAATCAATATAACCTGTGCGCCGGCTTTTGCCACACCGGCTGATACAGTACCCACGCCGGCTTCTGAAACAAGTTTCACGGATATACGGGCATTTTCGTTAGCGTTTTTGAGGTCATAGATAAGCTGTGCTAAATCCTCTATAGAATAAATATCATGGTGCGGTGGTGGTGAAATAAGTCCCACGCCAGCAGTGGAATGACGGGTTTTTGCTATCCACGGATATACCTTTCCTGACGGCAGATGTCCGCCCTCACCGGGCTTTGCACCCTGTGCCATTTTTATCTGAATTTCCTTTGCGGAAACAAGATATTCACTTGTAACGCCGAAACGTCCGGACGCTACCTGTTTTATAGCAGAACACCTATTTGATTTAAGTCTTTCTGGACTTTCACCGCCCTCGCCGGAGTTGGATTTTCCACCGATACGGTTCATTGCAATCGCCATACATTCGTGTGCCTCTTGAGAGATAGAGCCATATGACATAGCACCCGTCTTGAAACGGTGGCAGATACTCTCAACGCTCTCCACTTCATCAAGTGGAATACCGCCGTTTTCATCAAAATTGAAATCAAGCAGACTACGCAAAGTAAGATTATTGTCTTCACGGTTGACGCATTCGGAATATTCCTTGAAAGTCTTATAATTTCCGGTACGGGTTGCCTCCTGAAGAAGATGGATAGTTTCCGGAGTATAGAGGTGGTCACTTTTTCCGCTACGGAGTTTATGACTGCCTGCACTTTCAAGAGAATTATTTACAGAAAGTCCAAGCGGGTCAAACGCTTTATTATGGAGCGATTCAGTCTGTCTGCTTATATCGTCAAGAGTAATTCCGCCTATACGGCTTACAGTTCCCTTGAAATATTTTTCGGTCACTTCATGGGAAATGCCCACAGCCTCAAAGAGCTTTGAACCCTGATATGACTGAATAGTTGAAATACCCATTTTTGAGGCAATCTTGACAATGCCATGCAATACGGCGTTGTTGTAGTCTGTTTCGGCTGCATAGAAATCCTTGTCAAGCCTGCCTGTATTTATGAGGTCACGGATAGTTTCCTGTGCAAGATACGGATTGACAGCACAAGCACCGTAACCTAAAAGAGTAGCAAAATGGTGAACTTCTCGCGGCTCTGCACTTTCCAAAATCATGGCTACAGCCGTGCGTTTTTTGGTTGATACAAGGTGTTGTTGCAATGCCGATACTGCAAGCAATGACGGAATAGGTGTGTGATATTCGTCAACGTCCCTGTCCGAAAGAATGAGAATATTAGCACCATCACGGTAAGCCTTGTCTGCATCAATGAAAAGTCTTTCTATGGCTCTTTCAAGCGGAGTACCCATATAATACGTTATCGGAATAACCGCCGTTTTAAGACCCTTTACTTTCATATTTTTGATTTTCAGCATATCTGTGCTTGTAAGTATCGGGTTTTCTATTTTTAGTACATGGCAGTTTTCGGGTTTTTCCTCAAGAATATTTCCGTCTTCGCCGATATAAACGCTTGTATCGGTTACTATTTCTTCACGTATAGCATCAAACGGCGGATTAGTAACCTGTGCAAAAAGCTGTCTGAAATAGTTGAAAAGTGGTATATTTTCGCTGTCAAGTGGCGGTAACGGCACGTCCGAACCCATAGAGGCTATAGGCTCTGAACCGTTCTTTGCCATAGGCAGAATGCTTGTTGTGATATTTTCATATGAATAACCGAAAGCCTTTTGTAGTGTTGTGAGTTCCTCATGGGAGTATATTTTAACGTTCTTGTTAGGGATATGCAAATCATGCAGACGCACTAAATTAGCATCAAGCCATTCACCATATGGCTGTTTTGAGGCATAGAAACTCTTTATTTCGTTGTCGTCAATAAGTCTGCCCTGCTTTGTATCGGCAAGGAGCATTTTTCCGGGACGGAGACGGTCTTTCTTTATTATTTTTTCCGGCGGAATATCTATACAGCCAGTTTCAGATGACAGAATAAGAAATCCGTCGCTTGTGATAACGTAACGTGACGGACGGAGACCGTTTCTGTCAAGGACTGCACCCATTACGTCACCGTCGGAAAACAGAATTGATGCCGGTCCGTCCCATGGCTCCATCATTGTGGCGTAATACTGGTAAAAATCATATTTTTCCTTTGAGATAGTGCGGTTATTTTTCCATGGTTCAGGAATTGTAATCATGACGGCAAGCGGTAATGGCATACCGGACATGACCATAAATTCAAGTGCATTATCAAGTCTTGCGGAGTCCGAACCCTCAATATTTATAGCCGGCAGAATTTTATGCATATCGTCTTTGAGAGCAGAACATGACATAGTTTCCTCACGGGCAAGCATTTTGTCAGCATTACCGGTAATGGTATTTATTTCGCCATTATGAACGATAAAACGGTTCGGGTGGGCTTTCTGCCATGAAGGATTAGTATTTGTTGAAAATCTTGAATGCACCATGGCTATAGCGGACGTAAAACTTTCGTTCTGCAAATCAAGATAGAATTTTCTTAATTCGTCAACAAGGAACATACCCTTATATACAATAGTACGGCTTGAAAGAGAGACAACATATGTATTTTCATTTGACTGCTCAAATACACGCCTTGCGACGAATAATTTCCGGTCAAAGTCAAGACCCTTTGAACAATCTTCGGGTTTCTTTACAAATCCCTGCATGATAAACGGCATACTGTCGATTGCTTTTTGTCCGAGAACCGATGACACGGATGGGACTTCACGCCAGCCCAGAAAATCCATTCCGTTTCTTTTTATTATTATTTCAAACATTTTCTTTGCCTGATTGCGTTTGAGTTCATTCTGCGGAAAAAAGAACATACCCACGCCGTAATCTCCTGCGTCACCGATTTCAAAATCAGTTTCAGCCTTAAAGAAATCATGCGGTATCTGGACGAGTATTCCTACACCGTCACCTGTTTTTCCCTCCGCGTCCTTACCGGCACGGTGTTCAAGTTTTTCAACGATTTCAAGGGCATTTTCCACAACAATACGGGATTTTATGCCTTTTATATTCACTACTGCACCTATGCCACAGTTGTCATGTTCAAACTGCGGTCTGTAAAGCCCCTGCTGTGCGAAAGCCTTTTCTTCTCTGAAATTATCCATATTTCAAGCCTCCCTGAAAAATATAAAAGAACGTTCATTCAGGCATAGTACACCCGTAATGAACGTCCTTGTTCTTAAACTAAATGTTATCATATATTTAAAAAAAAGTCAAGAGGATTTTAAAATATATCTGTTTTTCATAAAAATCACACAGGGAAAACAATAATTTATAATGCATAATTCATAATTTATAATTAACTTTTTGTGTTTCGCGTGTGACTTTTTTGCGTTTCGTGTGTTACTTTTTTTTGCAAATAGCACGAACGTGCATGAACGTATACGAATTGCACCGATAATGATAAAGATAAAGATAATGATAAAGAT
>CAMWQI010000083.1 GCA_947176345.1 uncultured Ruminococcus sp. | reverse complement strand
GTGAGTTACCTTTCAGCTTTGTTGATTTTCTTTAACTCCGCTATTAGCCACTCCCACGCCATAAAAAGACTTGACAATTATGGCGGATTATGTTATAATACGGTATTATTACTTACCGGAGGAACTATGAAAAAAGATAATGATGATAAAAAAATAGATGTCAAAAAAAGCGTTTTTCAGTCTGCCAAAGAACTTAGAGAACAACAGGAAGAAGAAATGCGTCGTCAGGTGGAATTGCGAAAACGTCAAAAACAAGAAGAATATGATAAAAAAATTCAGGCGGAACGCCTCGAACTTATCAGGCTGAAACAGGGCGTTATTGAGGAAAGCGAAATTATTCATGAGGAACAACCTGAAGAAATAAAACTTTCCTTATGGAAAAAAATAACCAATTTCTTTTATCATAACAAATGGTGGCTTTTCCTTGCAATATTCTTTGTGGCGCTTGCAAGTTACTTGACGTATACACTTGTCACACGTCCTAATCCGGATATGATTGTACTTGTATTATGTGATAACGAAACTATTGGCAATTCCGTTGAATTTGAAGACTATATCGAGACTTTCATTGAAGACTACAACGAAAACGGCGAAATAAAAGTATCTGCCTATTATATCCCATATTCTAATAACTCATATGTAAACTATCAGACCGGCAATGAAACTAAATTCACTACTGAAATGCAGTCCGCCGACGCCGTAATTATTGTAGGTGGTTCAAATGTAAGCACCGTACTTGACCCACAAAATACACTTGTTGACTTGTCGGAAATATACCCCGATAATGTTCAGGTGAGAGACTATGGCTTTTTCCTGAAAAATACCGAATTTGCAGAGCGTATCGGCGTTGACCCGTCGGAAATAACCAGTGATTTATATATAGGCATAAGAAAACCCCGTAATCTTCTTTATGCTGATGAGGAAGATATGCAGGAAATTTATGACAGGGATTTTCCGGTGCTTGATAAAATTATCAAAGATTTGTCAAAATAAAAAAGTAACTACTGTACTTAGGTACAGTAGTCTTTATATGTTCGTTTGTATATTTTTCGGAAATCTCTTTTCCATTCAGTATAAATTTTAACGTCCTCTGCAACTGGTATTCTGCCGTTATTGAGGGCTTCATAAACACGCTGTCCGGCTTTTGCACCGTCTGCCGAAAGACTTCCGGTACGTTCCTTAACATCATTCCAGCAGTTGCAAATCGCTATACAGGAATCTTCGGGACTTTTTCCGGCAGAATCGGTTATTTGCATTTCCTTTTCTGTCGGGACGGTCTGTGTCAAATCAAGGTACATGAACGGTGGCAACAATATTTCCGCCTCATCGGGTTTTGCGTAAAAGTCAAGAACTTCCGCAATGTTGATACAGGAAACACTTTCCGGAATAAAAAACTTAATCAAAGTAATTTCCTTTCTGTCACGGTATCTGTCCAGAAAACCTCCGGCAGACGTTGAAGTAAATGAAACAGTATGATTTGTATTCCATATGGGCAGAAAATCATGGTATCTTTCTACACGGTATGTAATAATATCCCTTTCGGCACGGCATTTATAAAATGCTGAAAACATATTATCATAAAAATCAAGTAGTCTGTCCACATCATCCAGTATTGCCGGATTAAGAAATTTGCCCTCTTTAGTACGGGAAATTTCAGTTTCTATGCCATCATAAAAAAGCGAATTAAGTACAAGATAGGCTTTCGGTTCACTCCAGAAGCCGTCATTTCCGGAAACGTCCCCGATATAATATTTCAGCCATAATTTTTCCCGATTATTTAAGCACTGATTCATGAATTGCAAAATGTTTAGGAACTCCTTGCGACATAATCGGATTAAGTTCACCTTGAATTAATGGCATAAAATACGGCAGTGCAAAATCTCTGATATTGTTTCCGGCTGAATTTATATACTCTTTCGGGAGATGTTTTTCATTGTTGGCTATTTCGTAAGCCTCCGCCGTCTCAATTACGACAGTATACGGCATATCGGAAACACGACGGAATACCATTACTTTTCCGGTCTGACCACTCAAAGCACATCTTACACCGGCTGAACCTATACTTTCCGATTCGTCAATATCAGTCTTTGAGGCAAGATGTGAAGAGCATCTCTGCATGACGTTCAATTCCACAGAACGCACTTTACAGCCTATATCATGACGGACAATATCTTCTAAATACTTGCCTATTCCGGAAAGATACTTATGACCAAAATTATCCACCACACCGGACTGTACTCCTTCCGGAACTGCTATTCCCTCCGATACGGCAACTATTACTGCTTTATGTTTTGACATTTCCTGTCGAACGTCACGGAGGAAATTTTCAAGTGAAAATTCCGCTTCCGGAACATAGACAAGATGCGGTGAACTCTCTCCCATAGCGTGAAGAACTGCACTTGACGCTGTAAGCCAGCCGGCATGACGACCCATTATTTCAACAATAGTCACGGACGGCATACTATAAACAGTACTATCCCTTGTGATTTCGTGAAGTGTGGTAGCAACATATTTTGAAGCTGAGCCAAATCCTGGTGTATGGTCTGTAACGCATAAATCGTTATCAATGGTTTTAGGAATGCCGATTATTTTTACATCAAGGTCAATTGTAGCGAAATATTCGGAAAGTTTATTTACAGTATCCATTGAGTCGTTACCGCCTATGTAGAAAAAAGCTCCTATGTTGCGTTGTTTAAGAGTAGCAACTATTTTTTTATAAACTTCCTCATCCTCACGCCAGTCCGGCAGTTTATACCGACACGAACCTAAAACGGTTGATGGTGTTTGTTTGAGAAGTTCAATATCATCATTTGTAAGGAGCATTGATTTCAAGTCAACAAGATGATTGTCAATAATTCCCTCTATACCGTTTATAGAGCCGAATATGGCATCGATAGAGGGTTCTTTGAGAGACTCCCTGAATACACCCACCAATGAGGCATTTATAGCACAGGTAGGTCCTCCGGACTGTGCAACTGCTATGTTCATCATAAGTTTTTCCTCCGTAATATAATTTATATTCAGTATAACAAAAAAATATATTCCTGTCAAGCATTATTTAATTTCCGGAATAGCCTGTTGAAATTTCGCATATCCTTAAAAAAAAGACAGGAGGTATTTTTTATGAATAAAATTACTCGTCGAATCATAAGTGGTGTACTTGTTTTCGGCTGTGCGGTATTCGGACTTACTGCAATGACCCACTTAAGCGGAAAATCCGGTGATAACTCCATGCCCGTTTCCATGATGTCTTATGATGACGAAAAGCCGATTATCATTCTCGATGCCGGTCATGGCGGAATAGACGGCGGTTGTGTGGCTGTAGACGGCACGTGCGAAAAGGGCATAAATCTTAATATACTGCTCACACTCAGGGACTTGCTGACGATTTCCGGCTATCAGGTTGAAGTAACAAGAGATACTGATACTTCAATACATGACAAGGGCGTTGAGGGCATAGCTAATCAGAAAAGCTCCGATATGGATAACAGACTGAAACTATTCAACAAATATGATAACGCAATATGCATATCAATTCACCAGAATCAGTTTACAGACTCACGCTATAGTGGCGCACAGATGTTCTATTCAGAAAGCAACCGTCGTAATGAAAATCTTGCACGTTCCATTCAGGGAAGATTTGTTCAATTTCTGCAACCGGATAATACCCGTGAAATAAAACAGTGCGGAAAGGAACTTTTTCTATGCTACTACAGCAAAAATCCTACTGTTATGGTTGAGTGTGGTTTTCTTTCAAATCCGGAGGAAGCCGCTCTTCTTACTGATGAAGAATATCAGCATAAAGTAGCTTTCACTATATTTGCAGGAATAAATAATTTTATTATCTCAAAATAATTATATGTGAAAACAAAATGAAATCATACAGGATATATTGACATTCAGGACTAAAAGCATTATAATTAATCAGTAAAGAATAATTCGGATTAAAACAAAGGACTACAAAAAAGGAGGATTTTTTATGGCATTTTGCAAATACTGCGGACGGAAACTTTCAGAAAATGAAATCTGCAACTGTCGCAAACCTGAAACAACATATAAACCTGATATAGACTTAAATTCATATCCGGACAATGAAAATATTTCCGTTGAAGCAACGGAAACACCAAAAAAGAAAAAACTATCACGCAAAAAAAGTTTTGTTATTATATTAATTGTTTTAATTTTAATTCTTGTTTCCGGAATAAACTCATATATGGGAAATGCCTATAAAATCCCGCTGAAAAAAGCCGTTAAGGGCATAAACAAAAATAACATTGAACTTATTCTTGAACAGTTTATGACTGAAGATATGCTTGAACAATACAAAGAAAAAGTCACCGACGAAGAGAATATAAACTGGAAAGAATATTGTGAAGATACCAATGAGGGCATAGAGGAACTTAAAGAATATATTGAAGACGATTTCGGAAAACGTTTTAAAGTTTCCGCTAAAGTCATTGAAACAAAAGACGCTAAAAAACGTGAACAAAGAAGTATTGAGGAATACTGCGAATCCATTGATATGGAATGCAATATAAAAAAAGCTTACAAACTTAAGACTGAAATCACCCTTAAAGGAAAAGATGAGGAAAAAACCATGAAAGTATGGCTTTATTCTGCTAAACTCAAAGATGAGGGCTGGAAAATTGTCTTTGATGAGGAAACTCTTGATGACTTTGAGTATGAACTTGATGATATTATTGACACGAAAGTATATAATGATATTGCAGAGGATATTTTCTGACAAAAATATGTAGTATTTTCGTAATATTATCTTAATTGACATATTCTGTCATATATGGTAAAATATATAATAATGATAAAATTTTTTGGGAGGATTTTCAAGTGAATTTAAAAAAGCTTACTACCGCATTTCTCGCATTCGCAACGACCGCAACCGCCGTTGGCTGTTCAGGTAAAAAAAACTCCGGTTCTGAAAATGCCGGTATACTCAATGTTTCTCCACGCAGTATCGTCTTTGAATGGCAGTCCCTATATGAACAGAAACTTAATGAATTTATGTCATCTGATAAATTTTCAGAAGTAGCACAAAAAGGTCTTGAAGAATCAAGGTTTGACATCTTTGACCTGAATAATGACGGTACACCGGAACTCTTTATATCCGCCAATAATGACCATAAAACTCAGTGCGAAATATTTACCATTTCGGACGGTCAGGTAGTAAGTGCCGGAATTATCGGCGAATATGGTGCTTTTACGTACTATCCTGATTTCAGGCTGATTAATGATGAATACTCCGGAACCGGATTTGTAGTCGGAAAATTCATAAGCTTTGACGGCAAAACTCTTACGGATTATTTTTCATACAGCGATAACAGCGGTTCAGCCTCCAAAGGCGCATCTATAAAGCATGAAATAAACGGTCAGTCTCTTTCACTGCCGGAATACGATGAGGCAATGGAAATGTACAGAAACGCCCGTACCATATCTATAGGCAGAAAATACACTTTCGGTACAGCGTCAATAGATTATGCACTGCATTGTTCGGAAAGCTGGGGGGCTGTTCTTACTCCGACAGAAAAGGCACTTTTCAAGGAACAACTCACAAGTAATCTTGCTGTAGCTAATGAACTCGGAAAAGATGCATCTTTTGAATTTTGCGATATTACAGGTGACGACGTACCGGAACTTATTATCTCGGAAGGCACTTCAACTGGTGATTTGTGCAGAATATACTATATCTCAAATAATGTACTCCTTGAGCTTGAAGGCGAATACGGCTACAAAGGCAAACTAAACTATGACAATGAACAACTTGTATTCTACACTTCCGGTGCGGACTCCGGTAATGCCTGCTGGTCTATAACAAATAATAATATTTCCAGTTTCAATGTTTCAAGAAGTCATATGGAATGCGGACGGAAATATATTCTCAATGCAGAGAATATAGATGCTTCAATGAACTGACTATGGCTAAATCTAAATATGTCTATATCTGCAATCAGTGCGGATATGAAAGCTCTAAATGGAATGGAAAATGTCCATCATGCAATGCATGGAACAGTTTTGAGGAAGATATTTCACAGACCACAACAAGTTCCGGAAAATCCTCACAGTCCGCACCTGATTTGTCGGAACAAATTCTTGAACTCGAACAGATAGGAATTGAAAGTGATGTCCGCTATGATACCGGAATAGGAGAACTTAACCGCGTACTTGGTGGCGGACTGGTAAAAGGTTCACTGGTACTTTTAGGCGGTGAGCCAGGAATTGGAAAGAGTACTATATTATTGCAGATATGTCAGTTTTTAGGAAAAGAACACTCTGTATTGTATATTTCCGGTGAGGAATCGGCAAGACAAATTAAACTCCGTGCTAAAAGACTGGGAGTTGATACGGAAAATCTTTATATACTCACTTCCACTGACGCTGAGGCAATTGCTGAAACTATATCATCATGTACACCGGATATTGCTATTGTAGACTCAATTCAGACGGTAAGCATAAGCCGTATATCGTCAAGCCCCGGAAGTATAACACAAGTCCGTGAATGTACAAATCTTTTCATGCATACCGCAAAAAATCTTGAAATTCCGGTTATTATTGTCGGTCACGTCAATAAGGATGGTGCTATTGCAGGTCCTAAGGTAATGGAACATATTGTTGATGCTGTACTGTACTTTGAGGGAGAACGTCACCAAAGTTACAGGCTTTTACGTGCTGTAAAAAACCGTTTCGGCTCAACCAATGAAATAGGTGTCTTTGAAATGCTTGATAAGGGCTTACAGGAAGTCGCAAATCCATCACAGATGTTGCTTGACGGCAGACCACTGAATGTTTCTGGTACTTGCGTGGCTTGTGTAATGGAGGGAACACGCCCTATTCTTGCGGAAGTTCAGGCACTCGCCTCAAAGACAAGCTATTCCGCACCTCGACGTATGGTAACGGGCTTTGACTTCAACAGACTGAATATAATTATTGCTGTCCTCGAAAAAAGATTGGGTATATATATGGGTTCGCTTGATGTTTATTTAAATATAGTAGGCGGTTTCCGGCTCGACGAACCCGCCGGAGATTTGCCCGTTGCAATGGCTTTGTACTCCGGCATAATGGACAAGCAGATTGATGAGGGACTTATTGCTTTTGGCGAAATCGGTTTGGGTGGTGAAATACGTTCCGTCTCACATATAGAACAGCGTATCAAAGAAGCCGAAAGAATGGGCTTTACAACGTGCATAATCCCGAAACAGTCGGCAAACTCAATAAATCCCACAAAATATAATATAAATATTATTCCGGCATCTACTCTCAAACAGGCATTTTCCGTAATAAAATAACAAGGGTGATTATTCATGAACATAATATACAAAAAACTTACTGACAAAGAACTTGATATATTTATCAAAATGAGAATCACTCAACTGCGTGAAGAAGGTGCAACAGAAGATATTGACCTTACGCCCGAATTAAAAAACTATTATAAGCGTCATATGGCAGATGGTACTTTTATTTCGTGGTTGGCTTTTGATGCAGATAACGGGAAAATCGTTGGAACAAGCGGAATTTCCATAGTTGAAAAGCCACCATATTTCAGTTGTCCGACTGGTAAAATAGCCTTGCTTTCAAGTATGTTTACTGACAAATGCTACAGAAGAAAAGGAATTGCAACAGCTTTACTTTCACGGATTGTAAATGAAGCAAAAGAACAAAAATGCGGAACTATTCAGATTACTGCGTCTGATACTGGAGTACTTTTATACAGTAATTTTGGATTTACAAAAAACAACAACTTCATGCAATATGGACTATAAAAGAAGATTTCAATGTTTGAAGATATTTTTCAGGGGATAATGTTTATATTATTCGGCATTGTTTCAATAGCCCTTGCCATAGTAACCAAAAACGGGCGGAAAATCGGAAATTACAAGTTATATGATGGTATTGTTACTTCTGTAAACCCTGATATCCAAAATATAGATGTAGTGTACACCGTCGGCGAAACATCATATTTATTCAGTTACAATATGCTGAAATTTCAGGATATGCCTGAAGTCGATTTACAGGTAGTTGTTATAACTTATGCAAAAAATCCTCAGATAGTATTTACTGTACAATTTAAGAGGGCAATGGGCAGAGGTACAAGCCACAAATATATTGACAACAACAGTTCCAAAAACCGCAGACATATTATTCTGGGCAGTATATTAGGTTAAAATAATAACTAATTTTCGACTTTGGAAAGGATGTTCAATATGGACGGTGACGTAAAATTAGGATGGTTTGATCTTATAATGGGTCTGATATTGCTCTTTATATTAATACATTTTTGGATTCGAGATGCAATCCGTGGAGTCAAATCAGTTAATGGAATAGTGATCGGTGAAGATCCAGATACTCATGATGTTCATATAAGATATAAAATAAAGGCTAATACTTATCATGAAGTGTCTTGTTCAAGATACAGTTATTATTTTATGCTCGGTCCACCTGATGTTGGTTTAAGAATTGTTCTGAAGGTAAGAAAAGATAATCCTTATAAAGTAGTATCAATACATCTTACACTTCAAACAAAACTGACTTCATTTTCAAAGGATGGTACTTATTCCAACAACTACATATGGAGGATGCCGTTAACTTTATTGTCAATAAGTGCATTTTTTATTGCAACTGGTGTTGTGTTTATCATAGGTATTCTCTAAAGTTATAATTGCACTTAATATGTATTTCTATATTGAACGCAAATTAAGTGCAATATAATAGACTTCATCGGAAACTCAGCTATGAAACATTTGTTTACATCTTGAAATTTCAAAATTCCATATCAACCAGTGTGGAATGATTTGAAAAATTATTAGTTTCCGAGGAGGTCTATTATTTATAGTTGGTGGAATAGCTATGCTGTTAGACGGTCTGAATATAATATAAAAAGGGTAATTTAAATGTTTGAAGATATTTTTCAAGGAATAATGTGTATATTATTCGGCATTGGTCTGTTTGCTTTTGGTATCATCACAACACGTCAGAAAATAGGAAATTTTGATTTTTATGACGGCGAAGTAACTTCTGTCAATCCCGAAACAAGAGATATAACCGTGATTTATAAGGCAAATGAGATATTTTATTCAACAAGTCATCATGTTCCTGATTTTGAAGATATGCCCGAAGTCAATTTAAAAGTACGTGTTATGACGTATGCCGGAAATCCTAAGAAAGTGTTTACTGTCAAATTTATGAGAGAAATGGGCAGAGGTACAAGCCACAAATATATTGACAACAACAGTTCCCAAAACCGCAGACATCTTATTCTGGGCAGTATGCTTTTTATAGTCGGCGGAATAGCTATGCTGTTAGACGGTCTTAAATGACAGCATAAGACGAATACGCATATAGAAGTAATGCCCGAAAGTAGTTTTTAGAACTGCTTTCGGGCTTATTTTAATTATTGGTTTATTCGCATACATCAGAATTTACTGTCTTTTAAGTATTAAAATACCTCCATCATCTGCAAGGACAAAATAATCGCCGTTATAACTAAAGCCACAGATATATGCATCATAGGAATGGTAAATTAGTGTTTCATCAATCTGGTTTATACTAAATAATATACGCATTATATGATTATTTGTTGTAATAATATCTACTTTTTCACCTTTACCGGACAAACTCGGAAGTGTTCCGCCATATTCACCGGCAATACATAATGCCTCATTTGGAAGTTTATCACAATAAGCTATTAATTCATTTTCATCAAAAACAATATTGCAATCCTCAATTATACAATTATTGCAATCAACTATAGTAGTTTTTTGACTTGATATAACTATCATTTTTTC
>CAMWQI010000082.1 GCA_947176345.1 uncultured Ruminococcus sp. | reverse complement strand
AGAATACAAGTATTTATTTGCATCTCAGACCGGAATGGATAGACAAAATGCCAAGTCCGAATGTTGAAGTATCATGGCAGAAACCGCATACTTCAAGAAGAACAGTTGAAACAAATAAACGTAACAGGGCTTATTTTGACCGCTGTTACAATGCAGGAAATATAACTATCAACGACGGTGATTCATTTGCTACTCTTACTCTTGCTGATGAATCTGTAAACCTTGAAAATTCAAAACTCTATGGCTCTCTCAAGGAGAAGACACTCCAGCTTGAAAGTCTTAAACAACAAGTATGGCACAATACATGCAAGACAATTAATCTGTATGGTATGGGCAGTTACGCAAAGGGCAGCAATCCGGACAAGGATGCTATATTAAAAAATATCAAGGAAAATATTGTCCGTGACTATGAAATGTGCAGTATTATCGCCGAACAGTGCAAAAAGCTGGATAAGATTAATGACTTCACCAATGAAATCAAATACCCTCAATACTTTGCAATCGCTCTTCTCTGTGAACTTATTGAACGTAAACAGTATATCGGTGATATAATTCTGAAACGTCAGAAAGTTGGTGACCCGCAGCCGCCGGTTGTGCTGATTAATGGCAATGTGGAAAGCCATAATGAAAATGACCCTGATTACTATTATGTAGTATATAATGCAATTTGTCCTTATTTTGAAGAAATGGTTGACAATAGCAGAAAGTGGGTTGAACTTATTCAAGATACATGGAAAATGATAACTAAGCAGTTTGTCGGTGACCCAAACGAAAAAGTAAGAATCCAGAATATTATATTTAAGTATGGAAATATTTTCAAGTACTTCCAGGAAGAATATCGGAAACAGGCTGAAAGACAGATTGATTTAATTCAAAAGAAAAAGATTCAGAGTATTTCCGATTTCTATCAGTCCTGCTTTGATTCAATGAGTATGCTGTATAACCATATTCAGTAAAGCGTCTGCTGTTGCTTTGAAATCTCAAAAATTATTCTTATCCGTGCTTTTTCCGTGATTATATGCGGAAGAGTACGGATATTATAAAAAATTATGAAAGAGAGAATTGTAATCATGAAAAATGAACTGATACAGCAACTTGAAAATAAATTCAATGAATCAGCAGATATTTTTAATTTCAGTACCATCAATGCCGTTCCGCATAGAGTTATTATTTTTATTACAATAGGCAGTAGCAGACTTTCAAGTGAATATGCTGAAAGTATAATAGAATATTCCAGAAAGATTATGAAAGATGGCAGTGTTACATGTATAGTATTTGAAGATAATAAAGATAATGATTCTCTGCGGAATAATATTTCTATGGTTATTAAACGTGCCTCAGAAAAAAAAGCTGTTGCTAATGCAAATGAGTTATTTGTTATGCCTTTATTCTTTCAAGATACAAGTAATGTGAATGTTCTTGATGATATTTCCGAAAAGTTTTATTGTCAGTACAATGAAGAGGAAAACAGGCTCAAAGAAATGGGCTATAATATATTCTTGATTCCGACAGCCGTGATGTTTTCTGAATATATGTATGTATGCAGTGACAAAGTAAAGTCAACTATGATTTTTAAAGACCATGACAGTAAAGGATATGTTATAAAAAAAGAATCACTTGTCAAAACATTTGTATTATCTGCGATGATGCTTTCAGAAAGCAAAAATTCTATGATAAAAAGCAATAACGGAGCACATTTTTCTGCCGGAATCTTGGCTTTATCTATGCCGGTTCATATAACATTTCTTAGGAATATCCAGAAACTTCTCTGTAAATTCACTGATATACCGTCTGACCATGAAGAAAGAATGACAAAGTTTGGAAATATTATTTCAAGCAAGATAAAGAATATTTTGTGGTGTGGCTTTAATGAAAAACTTTCGATAGACGATTCAAAAAGAATAAGTATTTCTCCAATATACAGCTTTAACAATGAGGGCGGCAAAGAGGAAACAGAAAAGTTTATAAATGAGTATTATCTTTCACATATTCCTGTAAACGAGGAACTGGTCAGAAGAAATATGGGAAGTTTGATTGAAATGTTCTGTTTATCATACAAAGAATGTTACGGATGCGGAACAGCAGGAATTGATGAGATATTTTCTGATGGAAAAGTAAGTGATTTTATTGAAAAATATATTACTGATTTGGAGGTCAGTATTCCGACTTCAATTCCGGAAGGTATCAAATATGAGATAATTACAGAGGCAAAGAAACTTGCAGCAACAATTTCCAACCGTATTAAGGAAGTTTATTTTGTTATAATGAATGACAGCAAAGAATTTATATCAGATGCCAAATCAAGGCATAAAAAATTCAGAGAATTTATTGAAGACTTTCAAGTTGTTGTATCTGATGAGATTTCAAAGTGGAAAGGCATCGAAACTGAATTTGAAAATATAAGCATTGCAGGAGTTTCAGATGATTTTGAAGTGACTGATGAAATGCTGAGGGTGCTTATAGATTTCTATATAAAAGTTCTCAAGGGTGAAACAGATAATATAGACGGAAAAGAGTTTATAGAAAAAGTCTGGAAAATTGCAAGAAGAAACTTTAATAAAAGTAAAAAGCAGTATCTTCAAGAACTTGAAAATATTTGTATTAACGACGAAAAGAAATTAGAAATCGTTGAAAGTTGTATGGAAAAAGTTCAGTCTGTTTTACCAATGAATGTGCTGCCCGTTGGTGCAGAATGGCATTTTTCTTACAATAGTCCGGAATCGGCTCTTTTTACTGCCCTTGCTAAAAGACACGGAGAGTTGTCTTCAGAGATTCATATATTTGAGAAAATGGATGACAGGATTGAAATATTATGTTTTGCAACTGTAAAAATTTAACCTGATTTGGAGGTTATAAGCTTATGAAAATAGTTGTTCTTGAAAACGTGGAATGTAAGTATGATGGAAATAAAGGATTTTTTACTATATCGTGGAAAGGTGAAGGTCTGCGGAATGTCCAGAAAATAGTAGTTGCAGAAATAGATATAAGCGGAGATTTATCTGTTAAATATGAAAACTTTACATGTATAGACGCAAGTAAAAGGAATAAAATTGAATACAAACAAAGATATGAGGGAGATATTCATCGTTTTATCGTTGCTGGAATTTCTAAACTTGATACAAGTGAGTTGATTACTCCAAATGTATTCAATAATCTATGCAGACAGACTGATATTCAGAAAATTACATGTATGGGCTTCAGTGGTTCGGGTACTATAAAGTGGAAATCTTCAATGAATGAAAAAGATAATACTTTAAGCATATCCTTGCAGTCGTCATTTGATATTCCAAATGGTTTCTTATGTTATTCATATAAATATTATGGCGTTAAATTTTTATTTAGAATTTATAAAACGATTCCTAAAAGTAAAACTATGAATCATTGTGTGAAGTTCTATCTGCCTCTGGAAGCTATAGAAGTAAATCTTGAAATGCCCGGAACGTCAATTATTCCTCAGAAGGAAGAACAGGACAATAATGGAAATATCAAGTCGTTTATTAAAAAGGTGTTTCTTATTCTTAATAAAAAAAATAAGGAGTGAGTTTATTTTGAGTTATTTTCGTATCAAGTGTGTATATTGTATGCAGACAATAGAGTTGGCAGATGTAATCTATAAAGTGAGTACAGAAGATTTTGAACAAGGATTTACTGAAATAACAGACGTTTCTTCTTCTATCAACTATAAAAAGAAAGAAGATGAAGAAACGAATGTAATGCTTGGAGTGATTGAAGAAGATGATTTTTTCTCAAACATACATGCAAATTCTTCCGAAATGTTCATGACAATTAATGAAATGAAAGCGATTTCAGGCAGTGTAACAGAAATATATCCGACAAAATTGAAAATACCAAAATATTTTTACGAAGACAGAGGAATTATCGGCGGCAGGTTATCTGTAGGCTGTCAAGTGAATAATATTAATATCGATGGCAAATTATATACTGGTACTTTAAAAAAGAGATATTGTCCGCACTGTAAAAAACGTCTCCTCAAAGAGGCGGGGCAAGTGCCTATACTAAATATTGGAATGCTTGGTCACTCATCTGCCGGAAAAACTGTTTTTCTTGTTATGCAGTATTATTCAGCTATTAAACAAAAATTCAACAGGAAAATCCATAAGGGTGAGCTGTTTATTGAACACGTTGATTCTCATCTTGATATTGTCAGCAATGATGTTATTTTTGCAAAGGTAAACAGCTTCAAGACAAGTGGTGAGATACCTGGGACAACGCAGAAGAACCCTGACCCTCATTGTCTGAGAATAAGCTATCGTCTTAAAAAAGAAAACGGTGAATTTTCTAATGAAGATGTAACAACCTGTATTCTGTGTTTTCATGATATTATCGGTGAACTTCTTACAAACGATAATCCCAACGCAGAAGAATATATGAAAGTTGCAAATATTTGTAAGAAAGCAGATGCATTTATTATTGTTAATGACCCTTATGCACTTGAATTTTCAAGGCAGAATCTTCCTGAGCATGTACTCAAAGCATTCGGTGTCAATGATGGAACGATTGATGAAATGATAAAAAAACTTACAAACCTTTTTGATATTATAGGCGGAGCTGTTTCACAACCTACAATATGTCTGCTTGCAAAGATTGATGATATTCTGTTTAATAATAACAACCTTATGATTGATACTGCTGAGCCTGCTCTTGCAGAAGATATGAAATCAGAATATTTTGCGGACAAAGATAAAAACTGGGCTGTTAATGTGTATGAAAGTCTAAGCAGAAGTTCAAAAAAAATCCTGACTCATCTTGATAAAGGCGGCAACTGGATGAATACTGTCAATCAGTATTTTACAGATGCTATACATATTCCGGTTTCTTCAATTGGTTCAGAAGTAAAAATCCTTGAACTCCCAAAAAAGACCGAAAAGGAAACAGACACAACAAAGAAAGAGGAAATAGACACAATAAAGAGATTAGTTACTGTGAATCAATGGAAGGAATATATAAAATATGATGATGATAAAAACAGAAAAGAAATGATAGAAAATATTATGAACACAAAGATTTCACCAGACTCTATAAAACCACGGTTTATTGAACTGCCTATGTTGACGTTTCTTATGCAGTTCGGCTTTATTCCGCCAATGTATCTTAATGAGTACAATAATAATCTTGATGCAAACTTCGATATATGGTATCAGAAATGTGCTATGACAAATGATGCGGTTTCTGAGAAATCTTTTGCAAATGAGCTTCCGCCGCAATATAATTTCGGTAAAAAATCGTCTGTGCCTACGTTGGAGAAAGTAGTCGGATTATTATTCAGAAAGCATAAATAGAATAAATAATATGGAGATGATATAATGATTGAACAGCATCTTATACTCAGATGTAAAAAGGGTGAATATGACCAGTCACTTTCTGCCGGACTTAAAACTGCCTCTGTTTCAGAAGGCATAAAAAATCTTCCGTCAGTTAAACAGAAAGAAATTGAAAAAATCATTTCTAAATACGCTCTTTTTCCGGACATAAGCAAAGGCGGTATAATAGAAAACAGGGGTATTCTGCGTATCATTCAGAAAAAAGCTATGCTTTTGGCATTAAGGACGTTTAGAGTATGTGACCTCTGCGACAACAGAGGAGATGTTTCCTTTACACATACATATATATTTGTGGGTGATGAACGTACTTTTATACTTGAAAACCCTGAAAGTCTCTGTAATCTCTCCGGATATGATGATTATGCCGATATTGACAGCAGGTGCGGAGGACTCAGCAATGGTAAAGAAATTCTGATTTCCGGTAAAATTGTTATGCCGGACAAATCTTTGAAACTGCAAGGAGGAATATTTGAAGAATGCGGATTTGATAAAAGCAGTTTTTCAAAACTTATTTCTGATTTATGTACGCATATTTTTTCAAAGGGCAGTGTCGCTGTAATTCCTTTTGACTGTAGTGAAAAGGAATGGGACAATTATGGCGGAAGCGAAAAAGGTGAAAAGTTTATTTGCGGACTTATTTCATTGCTTCCAAACTGTATCACCAGATTTTTCAGCGGTGTTTCGTACTGGAACGAAGACCCGTTTGACGATACAATAAATGAATATAAACTCCGTATTCTTTCCGGCAGGTATTCGGATAATCTTACAAGAAACGGAACGTCTGTTTTTGATATGCGTACAGGCAGAATATTTTCATCAGCTTCAGAAAGCACATTTGGTAATTATCTTTGGGACAACAGGAACAATCATGATGAAATTCGGGCATTTCATTTATATATATCCGGTCTGTTCGGGGAAAATGTCGATAAAATAGTAAAACTTCCGGTCATTATGGATGCAGTCACAGAACTTTATCTAAAAAGTAAGTCTGATGATTATGATGTTACCAACGCAATCAGCATATTTACACTTATGGTAGGAGTTTCACTTCCTGTTTTTCCGAAAATATACAGAAATATTTCTGAACAACTTGTCAATCTCAAAAACAGCAATGGAAAAATTCCAGAAAACCTTGAAACCTCAATTGTTACTTTGCTTAAAAACAAGGATTCCAAAAATCTCAGTAATTGTTACGAAACATATATATATCTTATTTTTAAAAATATCCTTATCGGCAATGCAAAAGATGAAAGCATATTATTTATAACGGAAAATATTATTGATTCAACAAATTCCGGTAATGAGTATTATGGAAGATTTCAGCATATATTGAGTCAATTTAAGGGGAATATTGAAACAGTTCCAAGTGATTCAGTTATAAAACTTTTTATTGAGGTTTATAACAGAGGAGAAACTTATGCGAATTACAGATATGATTTGGGAATTGTCATTGAAAATATTTATCAGAAACTCTATACTGATAAAAAGTTCAGCCTCTGTGTGGATATTCTGCTTCGTCAGCTTGACAATGCAAAAAATGATGATGAAATAAAACAGCTCCTTAGCAGAGTAAGCAATCTTATCAGATATATTACTCCTGACAATAGAATGTCGATTATTAAAAAAATATTAGAATATATCGACAGAAACAGCGGAAACAGTTATAAGATTTTGGAAATTGCAAAGGTGCTTTTTGGTGAAGAAAAAGAGTCACCTCTTGCTGAAGACGAAGGATTTTTCCCGATATTTGTTAGGATTCTTGTTTGTGTTATTAATTTCACTGACTATGTAAAAGATGTATGGTATAGTCAGTATAGCAGTATTCTTGAAAAGTATTCAGTTTCGTCTGTTTATTTCAGACCGGAAGAATATTTGAGCAGTTTCAGTGGTATTGAAAAGGCATATTCACTTTTTTACATAGAAGTTGCCAGAATCAGTTCAAAAAAGTATAAATCTAACTGGAATAATATCAATAGCATTATTGAAGGTTTTTCAAAAGAAGAAACAAAGAAAAAATATGAATGTTTGTCATATATTATCAATCTTAACAAGTATAATATTTCAGAAGACGAGTTTGAGGACTTTATTCAGCTGTCTTATAATACCACGAAAATGTATGGACTGTTTTTATTCAGTTTTTCTGAAAACGATGCTACAATAGAAATTTTTGAAAAATATATCAGCAAAGACAAATATACACTTGACAAAATTATTGAAGTTGCAGAAAACGAATCTTTATTGGACAATATTTCTGCTGCCTATAAATATATATGGGAACAGGTTAATCCGGACTTCCGGAATGTTGATATTGGTACAAAAATCAAAAGACTTATGGGAACAGAAAAATCATTGTCCAAAAAAGCATATTGTACTGAAATTATGGAAAAGTTAGGCGAATCTGTACAATCGATTTTCAGTACTCCCTCAAATATTATAAGTCTAAAATCAGAAGAACTGCTGTTCATTGTCGATGGTATCAAAAAATATGGCTGGGATAAAACTGTTAATATATCTTCCAGAATCAGAAAGACTATTGAAATATGTAGTAATATCGATATTGGCGAAGATGCAGACACTATGTATTTTATAAATCTGCTTGATAGTATGAGGTATGATAGTGAAACAGGTACTATAATTGAGCAATGCACTGACAGAATAAATATAGTAAAAGATAATTGTATAGAACCGGAAAGCATTATCGCAGAAAAGCGTGCATTGCTTGCATTTGTCAAGGTATTTTCAAAATCAAGAAATAATAATATAAGTAAAAGTTACAGTGATGTTCTTCATATGGATGCAGGTAATGACTATTACTCTTCGGTTATGATTCTTTATGCTATGAATTACCTTTTTAAGCTGAGTAATGTGGATTCAAAATATATAAAGGAATTTTCTGACGGATTTGAGAGAAGTCTTAAAAATATGAGTGAAAGCAGAATCCAGACACTGCTTTCGACAAAGTTCCAGAATATTTATAGCGTGATTAAAACACGGCTTGATACAGAATATCAGAAAAAATTTTACAATATTATAAAAAGTGTAGACAATCCGGAACTTAAAGAGATGTTCAAGGTTCAAGAGCCTAAGCCGGTAGCAGTTGACAATACCACAAAAACCTCATCTGAGAATAAGATAATACAAATCGTCATAATGGTTCTTATTCCTGTTATTTCAGTTATTATATTTCTTTTCAGTCCTTTGGTATCCGTTGTAATTTCAGCAGTAATTCTTCTGATTATTGTTATTTTTGATGTAGTATTATGGATTATGATTAAGAAGAAAGGAACGTAGACGCATATGAATATAAAAAAATTGGCGGCAGTGACTTTTGCTATATTTGCAGTTATATCAGGTGTTTTCAGTTCATATCTGACTGCATATGCATATGAAAATACAATTGAACTAACACCACAGGAAGTACAAAGTCTGAGAAGTAATTTATGGAATACTGTTCTGGTATATAATGGTGACAATGAGGCATATGAAATGGTTTCTGATTTGGAGGTTGTCAGTAATATCGTTGTAACCAATACTATTGACGGATTCGTTCTTATTTCAGATGACGGAAAAGGCAACTTCTGGCAGGAGTACGACTCTTCATCAGTAAAAACATATATGTGCCTTACAAAAGATATTTTTGAAAATGCAGATTTTGATGAGTTGATAAAAAAAGCAAATAAATCAAAAAGTGATAAAGATTTCGCTGTGGTTTATGATAAGAAAAATGAAAAGTATCATTTTGATGACAGCAGAGATGCAAAGAAAAAAAATGAATCTGAATACTTTGAAACATTGTATCTTTCAACAAAGGGCATTATTGAAAATCTGAATTATCTTAAGAATGGTGAAAGAGAATGCGTTGTCCTTAAACTTCGTGAAGATATGGGTGAAGATGCAGTATATGACTGGTGCGAAAACAGAGATAGACCATCACTAGGAAGAATAATAGGTGTGTCACCTAAAAATATTTTTGAAAATAATATATATATTCATAATGGCAAGGTTCTTGATAATATTATTAAAGTACCACAAGAAATAAATAATATTCCTTATAATTCCAATTGTAAAATTATTATTGAAAATGGTTATGTATCTATAGAAGTACTGGAGCAGGAGTCAACTACGGAATTGATGACTGCTGGATTTACCAGCAGTGAAACGGTTGTGACATCTTTTGAATATAATACAGAATCTAAAACGGAATATAGTACAGAATGCATATCTGGTAACAATACGCATTCGGACAATAATAATGACAAACAGAATTCTGGTACTGAGGAGAACAATGATAAAGATAAAAAGAGTGTCGATATAAATCTGTTGATTATTTCGCTTGTTATAAGTTTTTTTGCATCTGGAGCAACTTGGGTTATGTTCAATTTGCTTAGAAGTCTGTAAAATGACAGTATCAAAAAACGCTTCAGAAAGGAGCGTTTTACAGCAATTCCATTATAGACAAATCAATAAAGATATGATATAATAGGTA
>CAMWQI010000081.1 GCA_947176345.1 uncultured Ruminococcus sp. | reverse complement strand
TTGCATTACCTAAATACTATAAAGCAGAAAAATATATTGCTGAAAAAATTAAATCAATGAGTGCAAAAAAACGGAATATAAACTGCGAATTATTCATTGACGATGAGGAAAAAAGAAACAATATAAAATATGAATCATTACAGCGTAAAGCTATTGCAAATGCCATGTCAGAAAAAATATTCATTCTCACCGGTGGTCCAGGAACGGGCAAGACGACTACTCTCAATGCTATAATATCAATCCTGAAAAAAACGGGCATGAATGTAATGCTTTCCGCACCAACAGGACGTGCAACAAAACGTCTGGAAGAAATTACGGGACATAATGCAAAGACTATTCACCGACTTCTTGAAATGCGGTCTGAATCAGAAAAATTTTCACGTAATGAAAAAAATCCCCTTAACTGTGATGTAGTCATAGTAGATGAAGCCTCAATGGTTGATGTTCTCTTATTTGAAGCACTTTTAAGGGCTATGAAACCTAATTGCAAACTTATACTCACCGGAGACTCTGACCAGCTCCCATCGGTCAATGCAGGAAATCTTCTGCATGACCTCATAGACGGACAGGCTGTGAAAGTTATAAGGCTTGAAGAAGTTTTCAGACAGGCACAGCAAAGCTGTATAGTCACAAATGCACATAAGATAGTAAACGGAGAATATCCGGATTTGTCAGAAAATAAAAATGATTTTTTCTTTTTAAGGCGTTACAACAGTGAAAATGCCATTAAACTTGTAGTTGAACTTATGAAAAAAAGACTCCCTGATGCATATAATTACTCCCCTTTTGATGATATACAGATAATTGCACCATCACGCAAGGGAATTGCCGGAACGAATGAACTTAACAAAATTTTACAGAATGAAATTAATTCACAGAATGGTCTTAAAACTGAATGTAAAAGCATAAACGGTATTTTCAGACAGGGTGACAAAGTTATGCAGAATGTCAATAACTATGAAATTGAATGGGAAAAAAACAGTGAAACCGGTAAGGGCATTTTTAACGGAGATATAGGAAGAATAAAAAGTATAAATTTATCAAAGAAAATTGTAGTTATTGATTTTGACGGCAGAATAGCTGAATATCCGTTTGAACTGCTCATACAGATTGAGCTTGCATATGCTATAACGGTGCATAAAAGTCAGGGCTGTGAATTTGAGGCGGTCATAGTTCCGGTTCAGGACGGCTTTGATATGCTGAATCACAGGAATTTACTTTATACGGCGGTTACACGTGCCAGAAAGCTACTTATACTTATAGGAAGTGAGCAGGTTATATACAGAATGATTGACAATAAACGCGGTACGGAACGTTATACCAGCCTGAAAAGCATACTTGAAAGGAATGAAGAAAATGTCAAATAATGATATAGGAATAGATTTAGGAACATCAAATATTGTTATCACTATGGGCAACAAGGGAGTTGTGCTGAATGAACCGTCAGTCATAGCCTACAATACACGCACGGAGCGTGTTCTTGCTGTCGGTAAGGAAGCCTATGAAATGATAGGCAGAAATCCGGATTATATATGTGTTTCACGTCCGGTAAGTGATGGCGTTATATCTGATGACGACCTTGCAAAAAGTATGGTACGTGAATTTATTATGAAAATTTCCGGACATCAGTTGATTAAACCACGCATAATAATATGTGTACCGGCATTCGTCACGGACATTGAAAGCCGTGCGGTAGTTGAAGCTGCACAGTGTGCGGGTTCACGGCAGGTTTACCTTATACAAGAACCTGTTGCGGCTATGATAGGTGCGGAAGTTGATATTACAAAGGCAAAAGGTCATATGATAGTCGATATAGGCGGAGGCACTACTGATATAGCTATAGTTTCCATGAATGGTGTTGTTACGTCGCATACAATAAAGACAGCTGGAAACTCCATTGACCAATCCATAATAAGATATATGCAGAACCGCTATAAGCTCCTTATCGGTGAACGCACAGCAGAAAAAGTAAAAATAGGTCTTTGCAATCTATATGACCCCTCTGACGACGTGACATTCATTGTAAAAGGTCGCAGTCTTATAAAAGGTCTGCCATCTCAGGTGCTTTTAAGTGAAACGGAACTTTTTAAAGCCATTGAAGATGATACTTTTGCAATAATGGAAGCTGTTCGGAAAGTCCTTGAGGAGTCACCTCCGGAACTTGTAGGTGATATATACGACAACGGCTTGTTACTTACAGGCGGAGGTGCGTTATTAGGCGGACTTTCCCACTTGATAAACCGTACACTTGGTATAAAATGCAACGTCGCAAAAGATGCCATGAACTGTGTCGCCAAAGGTACAGGGCTTGCATTCGGAAAAATGAAGTATCTGCTTGACGGTTTTGAGACAGCACCTATATATAAATATTCATGATATTTTTTGGATAAAGCGTGTTACTTTTTTATTCAGGAGTCGGAAATTATTTCAGTTCCGAACTCCTGAATAATAAATTTTCTGTTGTCCCCTGTTTTAAAAATATTTTATTATTGAAATGCAGATTGATATTTTTTATTTTCCAGAAATTTAATTGCACCAAATTAAAATTTGTTGTATTTAGTGTCACTAAAAAATAAAAAACTGTACGAAAAAATCCGTACAGTTTTTGTATAATTAAAGTTTTTCTATTGCATCAACGGCGTTTTCAAGCCAGTCACCCTCAAAGAGTTCAATAGTTCCGTTGTCGCAGAGTTTAGCAAGGTCTGTGCAGATAGGAAGTTTTGCAAGCACCGGAATACCATATTTTTCAGCTACTTCATCAACATGACTTTCACCGAATACATTTATTTTCTTGCCACAGTCTGGACATTCATAATAACTCATATTCTCAATTATTCCAATAATGGGAATATTCATCATTTGTGCCATTTTAACGGCTTTTCCGACAATCATTGAAACAAGTTCCTGTGGAGATGTGACAATTACAATTCCGTCTACTGGAAACGACTGGAAAACCGTAAGTGGTACATCGCCAGTTCCGGGGGGCATATCAACAAAGAGATATTCAGTATCTTTCCAGATAACGTCTGTCCAGAACTGCTTTACCACGCCGGCAATTACAGGACCACGCCATACAACGGGGTCAGTTTCGTTTTCAAGTAAAACGTTTATTGACATAACGTCAATGCCCATTTTGCTTTTTTTCGGGAAAATACCACTTTCACAAGCCTCAGCCTGCCCGTGTACGCCGAAAGCCTTAGGCACTGAAGGACCTGTTATATCAGCATCAAGAATACCTACATTCTTGTTGCGTCTCTGCATACTTACGGCAAGAAGTGAGGAAATCATAGTTTTGCCGACACCGCCCTTACCGCTGACAATACCGATAACTTTTCCGATATTGCTCATTGCGTTTGGTTTTTCAAGAAAACTCTGTGGCTGGTTACAGTTTCCTGCACTTGCACAGCTTGAACAGTCGTTATTGCATTCATTTGACATAATTTAAACACTCCTTATTAATTTACTTTGTACCGAACATTCTGTCACCAGCATCGCCAATTCCTGGAACGATAAATTTATTTTCGTTCAGGCATTTGTCCTCCGCACCTGCATAAATTTCAACGTCAGGGTGAGCATTCTGTACAGCCTCAACGCCCTCCGGTGAACAGATGATACACATAAACTTGATGTTTTTAACACCAAGTTTCTTAAGTTCATCAATAGCCACACAAGCAGAATAACCAGTTGCAAGCATAGGGTCAATGATTATGCAGTCTCTTTCTGCTATATCGTCCGGAAGTTTTGCATAGTACTTGACAGCCTGATGTGTTTCAGGGTCACGGAAAAGCCCAATATGTCCGATTTTTGCAGCCGGAACAAGTGCAGTAACGCCCTCAATCATTCCGAGACCAGCACGGAGTATAGGCACAAATGCAAGTTTTCTGCCTGAAATAACTTTCGTCTTTGCAACTGCTATTGGTGTTTCAAGTTCAATTTCCTTTAACGGCAAATCACGTGTAGCCTCATAGCATATGAACATAGCAGTTTCCGAAACAAGCTCCCTGAACTCCTTAGAACCGGTGTTCTTGTCTCTCATGAGTGAAATTTTATGCTGAACAAGTGGGTGGTCAATAATGTGTAACGCTCCCATAATTCAGTACCTCCTTTATATTTTAACCTGAATATTACAGATTATTATTTTCTATATCAGTGATAAGATCAATTCTCCGCTGATGTCTTCCGCCCTCAAAACCGGTGGTAAGGAAAATTTCAGCGAGTTCAGTGGCAAGACCGTTTCCTATAACCCTTGCACCCATGCACATAACATTAGCGTCGTTGTGCAGACGGGTGAATTTTGCAGAAAACGAATCAGAACAAAGTGCAGACCTTATGCCTTTTATCTTGTTTGAAGCCATTGACATACCTATGCCAGTACCACAGATTAATATTCCTTTTTCACAGTTTCCGGAAATTATTTCATCGCATACTGCTTTTGCGATAACAGGATAATCACAAGGCTGACCGTCCGTTCCCATATCCTTAAATTCAAAACCTTTTTCCGAAAGAGCCTCAATAACAGCCTTTTTCATTTCCACGCCTGCGTGGTCACAACCTATTGCAATCATTTTATGAACCTCCATTTATTTTATTTTCCAAATCCTTTTCAGCCTTGACTTTCTGCAAATAAGATACTTCCAGTTCATCAGGGGAAATTTCATTTTCTGAAAGTGATGCAATACATACTCCGCAAGCGTTCTGTAGTCTGCTTTGCGGTGGTGCTATGAATAATTTAGATGATTTATAGTCCGTGAAAAAGTCCCCTGCTCCGTCACCGCAAAGAAGTACATCTGTACCGTTGAATGCAAGAATTTCCGCTAATTCGTCACGACTTATAATTGATTCATCACATATATTTTCCAGTGAATAGCCATCACTTTTATATGAACAGGTATAGACCAGTTCGCCGCGAGCTTTCATTACAGAACATATCATTCCATGAAAAGCAACATTATTATATGCAAGTCCTTTGAGAGTTGAAACTCCGGTACACTTACAACCGAGTGCAAAGCACATAGCCTTTACACCAGCTACACCTATTCTCAATCCGGTATATGACCCCGGACCATTTGCGACTGCTATTCTGTCAATATCAGCGAGAGTTTTTCCGGCATCATATATCATGTTTTTTATCATGGGCATTATTACCTGTGAATGCGTCTTCTGCGTGTACAGCGTACTTTCAGCAAGAAAAGTTTCCATTTCCGTATCGAACAGGGCAGAAGATGCAGTTTTTCCGGAGGTATCAATTCCGAGTATCAGCAAAATCTTTCACCACCTTCAATAATAATTTCCCTGTCGTTTTCATTTATGACATTTATTGTTATATTTATAGTATTTTCCGGCAGAAAATCAATTATATTTTCCGACCACTCAATGACAGCTATATTTTCCTCAAAAGGATAGTCAAAAAATCCCGTTGATTCAAGACCGTCTTCCGTCTGTATGCGGTACATATCAAAGTGATACAGAGTTATATTTTTCCCCTGATACTCATTGACGAGTACAAAAGTCGGCGACGATACACAATCACCCAGTCCAAGACCTGTGGCTATTCCCCGTGTGAAAGTAGTTTTTCCAGCACCCAAACCGCCTTTGTACACAATCATATCCCCTGCCCTTAGCTGTGAGCCAATTTTTTCAGCGGTTTTTATAGTTTCCTCCGGAGAGTGTGTTATAATTCTCATACTCATCAGAATAGCCCTGTAATATTGCCGTTTTCGTCGCAGTCTATATTGAATGCGGAGGGCTTTTTAGGCAGACCCGGCATTGTGAGAATATCTCCGGTATAGATTACAATAAATCCTGCTCCGGAAGATAATTTAGCATCACGAACTGTTATTTTAAAGTTTTCCGGCTTGCCAAGAAGTGCCGGATTATCAGAAAGTGAATATTGTGTCTTTGCGACACATACAGGTAAGTGTCCGAAACCTATATTTTCAATTTCTTTTATAGCCTTTTCAGCCTGTGCGGTATATATAACTCCGTCTGCACGGTAAATTTCACGGGCAATAGTTTCTATTTTTTCCTTTATGGAAAGTTTTTCGTCATAAATCGGTGTGAATTTATTTTCTGTTTCCGAATTAATTACAGTACATACTTTTTCCGCAAGGTCAATGCCACCCTCACCGCCTTTGGCGAAAACCTCACACATGGAAACTTCAACGCCCATTTCTGCACAGAAATTCTCAATGAATTTAACTTCATTGTCTGTATCAGTTCCGAACCTGTTTATTGCAACTACAACAGGCACGTTATATTTCTGCATATTCTCAATATGAGTTTTGAGGTTTACAACACCATTTTCAAGTGCCGGAAGATTTTCAGCAGATAAATCAGCTCTTGCCACACCGCCGTTATATTTCAAGGCACGTATTGTGGCAACAAGTACAACACATGACGGTTTTAAATTTCCGTAACGGCACTTTATATCAAAGAATTTTTCCGCACCTAAATCAGAACCGAAACCAGCTTCTGTAATGCAGTAGTCGCCAAGTTTAAGGGCAAGTTTAGTGGCACGTAAAGAGTTACAACCATGTGCTATATTTGCGAAAGGTCCACCATGAATGAATGCCGGATTATTTTCAAGTGTCTGTACAAGATTAGGCTTTAAAGCGTCTTTTAAAAGTGCTGTCATAGCACCACATACGCCTAACTGTTCAGCGAAAACGGGTTCGCCGTCAAGGTTATATGCCACAAGAATATTACCAAGCCTTTTCTTTAAGTCCGCAATATCAGAAGCAAGGCATAATATAGCCATTATTTCAGATGCAACAGTTATATTGAAACCGTCCTCACGCGGTACACCGTTGACTTTACCGCCAAGACCTATTATAATATTTCTTAATGCACGGTCGTTCATATCCATACAGCGTTTGAACATAATACGCCTCTGGTCAATGCGGAGTTCATTTCCCTGCTGAATGTGATTATCAATTACAGCGCAAAGAAGATTATTAGCAGATGTTATAGCGTGCATATCTCCTGTGAAGTGTAAGTTTATATCCTCCATAGGCACTACCTGTGCATAACCACCACCGGCAGCACCACCTTTTATGCCAAAAACTGGACCTAAAGATGGTTCACGGAGTGCAAGAACTGCATTTTTGCCGATTTTGCCCATAGCCTCAGCAAGTCCGGCACTTACAGTAGTTTTTCCCTCACCTGCCGGAGTGGGATTTATAGCCGTAACAAGAATTAATTTTCCGTCTTTCTTGTCCGCAAGTTTGGAATAGAGTGCCTCCGAAACTTTAGCTTTGTAGTGTCCGTATGGTTCAAGGTCATCATATTCTATGCCGATAAATTCAGCAATTTCATTAATATACTTCATTTTTGCGTTCTGAGCAATTTCTATATCAGATAACATATATTTCCTCCAGTTCTGTAAATTTTTTAGTCATAGTAATATTCTACCACATATCAGAAATAAATGCAAGTGTAAATTTAATGATTGACAAAACAGGTGGCATATATTATAATAAAATTACATTGTTTTAAACTATTAAGGCTTTAAAGCAGTGAATTTTTACAGAATGGAGAAGTTTTAAAATGAAAACCGCAACTCTTATTATTCTTGCCGTATATGTTTTAATTATGGTGGGAATAGGTTTCTACACTTCACGGCTTACGAAATCAACAGATGATTTCATGTTAGGCGGACGAAGTGTAGGTGGCTGGCTTACAGCTTTTTCCTATGGTACTACTTATTTTTCGGCGGTAGTATTCATAGGCTATGCCGGACAGTTCGGCTGGATGTATGGTGTATCTGCATCATGGGTCGGAATCGGCAACGCCATAATAGGTAGTCTGATACCGTTTTTCCTTATGGGAAAAAGAACCCGTCTCATGTCAAATCACCTGAACGCAAAAACAATGCCGGAATTTTTTGAACATCGTTTTGACTCCAAATCCCTGAAAACTGCATCTGCTGTTATAGTATTTGTATTCCTCATACCGTATACCGCATCAGTTTATAATGGTCTGTCAAGACTTTTCGGAATGGTCTTTGATTTCGGTGAAAACGGCTCTACAGTGATAATTATTGCTATGGCTGTACTTTCAGCCGTGTACGTAATGTTAGGCGGTTACAAAGCCACAGCCCTGAATGACTTTTTTCAGGGAATTATCATGCTTATCGGAATTTCAACAGTTGTTGCACTTACTGTCAAGACGAAAGGCGGATTTTCAAGTGCAATAGACCAGCTTTCAGAAATCGTAGAAACTGAAAAACTCGGCTCTCTTTTCGGACCAGACCCGATAAATCTTTTAGGTGTTGTGATACTTACATCACTGGGTACATGGGGACTTCCGCAGATGGTACAGAAATTTTATGCTATAAAAGACGAACAGGCTATCAAAAAAGGTGCAGTAATTTCAACATTCTTTGCACTTGTCGTTGCTGGAGGTTCTTATTTCATGGGTGGATTTGTAAGACTTTATTGTACTACTAATCCCGACGAAACCGGAAAAGATTTCATTGAAACTGTAAACGGCAGACCTGTATATGATACAATGGTACCCGCCCTGCTCCAGAAAGCCTTGCCAAGCGTATTAATCGGACTGGTTGTTGTGCTTGTACTTTCCGCATCATTATCAACACTTTCTTCACTGGTTCTTACATCAAGTTCCACGCTGACAAACGATTTAATCAAACCACACGTGAAAGATTTTACCGAAAAGAAACAACTTACAGTAATGCGTGTATTTATAGCTGTTTTCCTGCTTATTTCCGTAATTATTGCCTGCAACAAGAATGCCTCTATTTCAACGCTTATGTCATATTCATGGGGTGCATTGTCGGGAGCATTTTTAGGACCTTTTCTTTATGGTTTATTCATGAAAAAAGCCACAAAAACTGCCTGCTGGACAAGTTTCTGCACGGGCATCGGAATAAGCATTGTACATATGCTTTTATTCAGCATGAATATAAGTGCATTCGACGGACTGAAACAGTCTGTAATTGATATGGGACTTAAAATAAATCTCCTGTCGCCTATCAATGCCGGAGCGTTTGCAATGATTGTGTCGCTTATTGTTGTTCCTGTTGTAAGCAGTTTCACAAAAGCACCAGACGAAAAAGTAGTAGAAAACGCATTCAGCGTAATAAAATAAAATTAAGGAACGGATATTTTTTAATGTCCGTTCTTTTTTTGCTTGACAAATCTTTTTAAAAGTGCTATAATAAATTTATAAAGAAATCGGGATTTATGCTTTGCATCGGTTCGTTGAACGATTGGCACAGTTTTCCCCTTGCCGAAACAAAAATAAAAAACTGTACCTTCATGCCCCACATTCGGACGCAGTTACTTCATGGTATCCTGACAGCACGACATTACAGCCGTTACAACAGTTGTTACATATGAAAATATGTAAACTTAACACATTCCGCCCCGTGTTCTTTTTATAAGCCGTTGCATTTCCTCATGCGGATGTCCTCCATGCTCTTTGTTTATTGAGGGTTTATTGCATTAAAGTTCCCTCTCCTGCTTTTTCCGTATTTCAGGATATAACACGGAAAAGCCGAGTATTTTATAGCGTCGGCTACTCACACCCTATGTTTTTTTAGGAGAAACTTTCTTGCTCTTAAAAACTCACATATTTATTTTGGTTGGACTGGTACGGAATTGAACCGTACTAACAAGAGGCTTCCAGCAATCCATATTTCTTATCAATGTGATATTTGATAAGTATATCATACCACATTTTGTTGTATATGTCAATATGTTAACCACAACAAAGTGTTGTTTGAATTTTACAAAAATATTAGTAGAATTGCCTAAGTATTACATATTTGAGTGAAAGGTGATGTGTATTATGACATTACAAAGTGAATTAAAG
>CAMWQI010000080.1 GCA_947176345.1 uncultured Ruminococcus sp. | reverse complement strand
ATATGATATAATGTCATTCAGGACAGTTCGTTTGCACCATCCTGTCTGTAAATAAAACTATGGGCATTGTATTTTATATTTTAATTTAACTATATAATACAGCCGGTTTTTTTACGGCTGTATTTTTTTTAAGGGGAGTATATATGTATTATCTGAAAACTTCGTCGTCGTTTGATTCGGCACATTTTCTGTCCGGATATGACGGCAAATGTAAAAATATCCATGGTCACAGGTGGATTATTGAAGTAAGAATACAAGGTAAGGAACTGAAAAACTCCGGAACTGAAAAGGGTATGCTTACCGATTTCGGAAATCTGAAAAAGATTGTCCGTGACCTTGCAGAAAATTTTGACCATGCATTTATATATGAGGAAAATTCTCTTAAACCGACAACGATTCAGACACTGAAAGACGAAGATTTCCGGCTTATTGAAGTTCCGTTCCGTCCTACTGCTGAAAATTTCGCACGTTATTTTTATGATATTCTTTCCGGTGACGGATTTGAGTTGGCAGATGTTACAGTTTATGAAACACCTGATAATTGTGCAGTTTACAGGAGGGGTGCGTAAATGTTTCCGGTGGCTGAAAAATTCGTCAGCATAAACGGTGAAGGAAAACGTGCCGGTGAACTCGCTGTATTTATACGTTTCAGGGGGTGTAATCTGAAATGTTCCTATTGCGATACAATGTGGGCAAATTCCAGTGACTGTCCGTCAGAAATGATGTCGGTGGAAGATATTGTTGAGTACATAAATGGAGAGGGCGTGACAAATGTAACTCTTACAGGTGGTGAACCGCTTTTACAAAAAAATATTAATGTACTTGTTGAAAGTCTCATGAAAAATAATCATAATGTTGAAATCGAAACTAATGGAAGTATTTCAATAAAAGAATTAAGTCAAAGCAGTTACAGACCGGATTTTACAATTGATTATAAACTGCCATCCAGTGATATGGAAAATTTTATGCTTACTGAAAATTATAACTATTTAACAAAAAGTGATGTTGTAAAATTCGTTGCCGGAAGTCTTGTTGACCTCAAAAAAACTGCTGAAATTATAGAAAAATTCTCACTCACTGAAAAGTGCCTTGTTTATATAAGTCCGGTTTTCAATAAAATCAATCCGGACGGAATAGTGGAATTTATGAAACTTAAACATCTTAATAAAGTCCGTCTGCAATTGCAGTTACATAAATTTATATGGAATCCGGACGAGAGAGGAGTATAATTTATGGACAAGGAAAAAATAAAATATCATATAAGAGGTTTGCTGGAGGCTATCGGTGAAGACCCTGACCGTGAGGGACTGAAAGAAACTCCCGAAAGAGTAGCCGGAATGTATGAAGAAGTTTTTGAGGGGATAGGATATTCCAATCATGAAATAGCTGAAATGTTCGGAAAAACTTTCGAAGCAGAGGAAAATAACTCACAGACGGCGGTTGTCATGAAAGATATAACGGTTTTCAGTTATTGTGAACATCATCTTGCTTTAATGTACGATATGACCATAAATGTCGCATACGTTCCGAAAGGTCGTGTACTTGGACTTAGTAAAATTGCCCGTATATGCGATATGGCATCAAAGAGACTACAATTACAGGAGCGTTTAGGGCGTGATATTGCGGAAATTATTTCAGAGGCTACCGGTTCGGAAGATGTGGGAGTAAAAATAATCGGCTCTCATAGTTGTATGACCGCAAGAGGCATAAGAAATGCATCATCGAAAACCGAAACAAGAACTTATTGCGGTGCGTTCAGGGAAAAAAGAGACTTACAGGAGTTACTTGACTGATGTATATTGACATTCTGAAACAAATTGTAAATAATTATGAACGCTATAAAAACATTGCAGTAAATCTTGAATGGGTTGAAATACAGTCCAGTGGGTATAACTGGTATAAAAAGTACCCTGTGGGCATATATGGCATTATATGTGAATTTCCGGAGGGTTATATAAAAGATAATTTTGAGCTGGCATACGTACAAACAGTTTTGTCACAGATGGCTTATTCAGAAGAATTTGAAAACGATTTCCGGAATATTCCGTCTTCTGAACTCCTGAAATACATGACTCAGTATGAATATTCTTATGTATGTTATATGTCTTATGATGAACTCCGCATGAAATCTATCACAGAAGATTATTTGATTCAGCAAATAAAATGGCACGCCGGAGAGAATGATATTCCGGAAAGTGATATAAATTCAGTTATAACATACGTAATGGGAGCAGAGAATATTGAAATCGGTGGTAGCTATTGCGAAGACCACACATTTATTTCAATAAAAGACAATTCGATTATGCTTATTGAATGCGGAATATGGGACTAAACGGAGTGTATTCTTTATGTATATTGATATTCTGAAACAAATTGTAAATAATTATGAACGCTATAAAAAAATTGCGGTAAATCTTGAATGGGTTGAATTTAATTCAAAGTTTTACAACTGGTATGAATACCCTCATGGAATGATAGTCACTGTATGCGATTTTCCGAAAAACTATGTAAAAGAAAATTCTGAACAGGCATATGTACAGGCTGTTTTGTGTAACATGGCATATCAGGAGGAATGGGAGCAGGATTTTTGGAAAATTACGTCTTCTGAACGTTTGGAATATATGACGCAGGCTAATAGCCTTTATTCAGATTATATGACTTATAAAGAATATCATATGAAACCAGTTACAGAAGATTATCTTATCAATGAAATAAAACTTCATGCTGATAAATATTCCATTCCGGAAAATGAAGTAAATTCGGTTATACCATACCTGACCGGAACTGAAAATATTGAAATAGGCGGTTTTTATGGTTGTGACAGTACATTTATTTCAATAAAAGACAATTCCATTATGCTTCTTGAATGTGGAATATGGTACTAAAAAGGAGGAATTTTTATGAAATCACTTGTACTTTTCAGCGGTGGCGTAGACAGCACAACTTGTCTTGCTATGGCGGTTGACAAATACGGAGAAGAAAATGTAATAGCACTTTCAATTTACTATGGACAGAAACACAATAAGGAAATTGAATGTTCCCGAAAAATAGCCGATTATTACGGTGTAAAGCTCAAAACTCTTGACCTTGCACTTATATTTGCAGATTCGGACTGTTCGCTTTTAAGGGGTTCGGAAGCTGAAATCCCTAAAGAAACTTACGCTGAACAGCTTGAAAAAACCAACGGCAAGCCTGTATCTACATACGTTCCGTTCCGGAATGGGTTGTTTCTGTCATCTGCCTCAAGTATAGCACTTTCTAATGACTGTTCAGTAATTTATTACGGCGCACATAGCGACGACTCCGCCGGAAACGCCTATCCGGACTGCTCCGACGATTTCAACAACGCTATGAATCGTGCTATAAATATCGGCAGTGGCGGACAGCTTGAAATTATTGCACCATTTGTAAATCTCACTAAAGCCGACGTCGTGAAAAAAGGTCTTGAATTAGGCGTACCCTATGAAATGACATGGAGTTGTTATGAGGGTGGTGATAAGCCTTGCGGTACGTGCGGAACTTGTCGTGACAGGATAAAGGCTTTTGAGTCTAACGGGGTTACAGACCCTCTTATGAAGTAAACCATTGTTTTTTAGAAAGAGTAAATTGTTATGGAAAAACAGTATGGAAAACTTACTTTAGATGGAGTGACTTTTGGACTTGACGACTGGAAAGATACTCAGTGGCAGGAAAAAGCCTTTAGAAAACCTATGCGGTTCTGGATTCGCGACGAAATCGAGGAAATCATTAAAGAGGAAAATATTGACCGGAAACGTTTCTATGAGTTCTCAAAGTTCAGGTATCAGGATATAATAAATAAGTTCTGGTATACGTTCTGTGACTATAGAAATTTCGTTACTGACAAGATAAGGCTTGAATATCACGGTCTGCATCTTCGGAAAAATCTGGAAAATTATATAATAGCCGGATTTTTTCAGTCTGCTGACTGGCTGGACTACCTTGAAAAAATCCGCCATGAAATATCTACTGACGGAAAACTATATCTTATTCTGTCGGAAGGGTGGGTTTACGAGGGATATTTAAGCGAAATTATCAAAGTGTTATCTGAAACTGATTGCTGGTTACAGGATTTTTATGTTGTGTCACCGAAATTTGAATGGTTTGTAGTTCATGACTATATTGAAGACTGTGCCGAAATGTACAGAAAAATTAATAGAGGAAGTTAATTCTATGCGTGAAACTATAATGACAATATCAGGTATAATAAGCTGTATATTCGGATTGATGCTTGTTGTAACAGGAATTAAAAAGAATAACAGCAGAAAATAATTAAACAGGAGGAGATTATTATGGATATGAATTTCCATGACGAAATGAAAAAAATGTTTGAGGAGGTAGTAAAAGAAATAAAATCAGGTACTGCTGATTTTTTCGACGACAAGAAAGAAACTGTTACGGAAATTAAAAATGACATTACGCGTGCCAGTGAGGGATTAAATAATCTTGGCAACAAAAATACAAAGTATGCCACCAACTATACACCGGAAGTACTCGAAACTTTCGATAATAAGCACCCCAATCATGACTACTTTGTAAAATTCAACTGTCCAGAGTTCACAAGTCTTTGTCCGATTACAGGACAGCCGGATTTTGCAACAATTTATATTTCGTACATTCCGGATAAAAAAATGGTTGAAAGCAAATCTCTTAAACTTTATCTTTTCAGTTTCCGCAATCACGGAGATTTCCATGAAGACTGTGTAAATATAATCATGAATGACCTTATCAAACTCATGAACCCTAAATATATTGAAGTATGGGGAAAATTCCTTCCACGCGGTGGAATATCAATTGACCCTTACTGCAATTACGGAAGACCCGATACAAAATGGGAAAAGCTTGCATGGGAGAGACTTTCGCACCATGACTTATATCCTGAAAATATAGACAACAGATAATTTTTAACTAAAAAGATAAAAGGGGAAGGAAACATGAAAAATTTTAAGAAAAAAATATCAGCTGTTATGCTTGCTTGTATGATGTTGACGGGCTGTGGACAGATGGTTCAGAATATGCAGGACGTACCAGTAATAAGCAAAAATAATACCGAAACTCCTACTGAAATGCAGACCGCTGAAACTACCAAAACAGGCTATACAGCCGGAGTTGTTGTTACTACTGCCGTCGCTTCAGGTGAGGTCTCCGAAACGCCATATGTGACTGCTACTTCCGGTTATGTAGCCGGAAGAAATACGGTTGCACCTACAGTTGTTACTACAGCTGTGCCGAAAGTTACAGCCCATGTTGCCGGAACTATACGGGCGGTACATAATAGTAATCCTGATATACAGTATGGAACTACCCATGTAGTGCCGGTAAATCCTAATTTGGACACTTCCGGTCTTACTACAAGAACCACCACATCTAAAACAACCACCACCACAACTACTTCCGCTGGCAACACTAAAACTACTATCGCTAAAACAACTACCACTACAAAAGCTTCCCCTAAAATCACTTCCACGACTACAACAACCACTACAACGACTACCACAACAATGATGACAACTACAACCACTACCACTACAAAAAAGCCTGATAATCCACAGGAACTTATTGAACAGATGTCACTTGAAGAAAAAGTATATCAGATGTTCATGGTAAAGCCCGAACAGATTACCGGAGTATATCCTACCACCGCCTCCGGAGATGCTACAAAAAATGCCATTGCTGAATATCCTGTGGGTGGCATAATATACTTTGCTGATAATCTTGTTTCAGTGCCACAGACACAAAGTATGCTTGAAAACGTTCAGCAGTATGCAAAGGAATCAAGTGGTGTAGGCATTTTCACAGCTATAGATGAGGAGGGTGGTACTGTTGCACGTGCCGCACAGAAATTAGGCACAACGTCTTTCTATAATATGGAATATTATGGCAATAATAACGATTACGATGAGGGTTACAGTATAGGATATACAATTGGTTCTGATTTGCGTTATCTTGGTTTCAATCTTGATTTTGCACCAGTAGCTGATGTGAATATAAACAGTAATAACGAACTTGGTAGCCGTATTTTCAGCAGTGACCCATCTATAGTTGCAAATATGGCTACAGCTGTGGCAAATGGCTTACAGGACGCGGGAGTTTCCGCTACATTAAAGCACTTTCCAGGATTAGGGGCTGAAGACGGAAACACCCATGAAGACTCATTCGTTGTCATAGACAGAACAGTTGACGAACTCCGTGAAAGTGAATTTGTTCCGTTCCGTTCCGGAATAGAAAACGGTGTTGATTTTATAATGGTAAGTCACCAAATTGTAACGGGATTCGGTGATAATCTCCCTGCCGACCTGTCGTATACAGCCGTTACGGAATATCTGCGTAATGAGCTTGGTTTTGACGGAATAGCCATTACAGATGCACAGCAGATGAACACTATTTCAACTGTTTATTCGTCCGGTGAGGCTTCTGTAATGTCAATACAGGCTGGAATTGATATTATTCTTATGCCGGAAAACTTACAGGAGGCTGTTGACGCTGTATGCGATGCAGTAAATAACGGCTCTATTTCGGAAGATAGAATTGACGAAAGTGTAACACGTATTTTAAATAAAAAATACGAACTCGGTTTATTTTAACACGCGAAATCCAAAAAACTCCTCGTCTAATGACGGGGAGTTTTCAGCTAAATATCAAGGAATTTCAGGAACATTTCATTTATTTCAGACCAGTTATTCTTTCGGTCGTCGGGCATTGAGCTGGCATATTTTCTTATATCAGTGATGTTTTTTTCTATGTATCTGTCCAGTTCAGGAATATGTTTTCCTGTTGCAGTTTCAGGAGTTTCAGTTTTTATGCGTATAAGTTCGGAAATAACAGGTTTTATATTTTCGTCTGCCATAGTATTGACAAGTTCACTGAAAAGTACCGGCGGTGGTGTTTTATTTTCAAGAATCCAAAGACAAGCCATAACCGGACGTATCACATATAAATATTTTTTATATTTTATATATTCCTGTTTAAGATGTTTACTACTGGTGGAAATCGCTGTACTTACATAATGATAAATTCCGGATTTGCACGAAAAGAAACTGTCAATTTCCGGAGTAAGTTTCTTTATAATATTATGCGTATTGTAAACTATTGGAGAATGAATCCATTCAAAGACAGTAGGATTTGAATTATGGAGCAGGCGGAGTGTTTTTGAAATATCCCATCCGTTTATATCATATGTATCATTTAATTCAAATTCAATTACATCACGGGTCTTATCAAGACGGAGATAATAATTTTCCGGACGTACATAAATAAATCTCACATCATAGTCGCTGTCAGGTGAGGCAAAACCCCACGCACGACTTCCAGACTCTACTGCATGGAGAATTTTTATATTTTCCATTTTTTCGGATGTATTTAGTTTTTCAATGATATTTTCCCTCATTGACATATAAATCACCTCATATTGTTATTTTTTTCTTAATTATACCATTAAGAAAAAATTTTGTCAACAGAATTTAAAATAAGAAATGAATTACCAATAAATATGTTGACAAATCAGTGCAGATATGATAAAATAAAAATATTATAATAAGTTAAATTGTTTTCTGTAAAAACAGGGAAGGGGAGTTAAATGTCAGAAATTCAGATAGGGCAGGGAATTGAAACGGAATTTGGCGGAACAGTTAAAGTAACTGGCATTATCGGTAAAGGAAAACAAAGTACTGTCTATCTTGTGAAATCAAACAGTCAGCAGAAAGCTTTGAAATATTACGATACATCAAAGGTAAAAAATCTTGACAAGATACGCGAAAATATCCGTCGTAATATAAAGGACGGTGAGCCTAATAATAAATTCCTATGGCCTAAATATATGACTAAAATTGACAAGGCAACTGGTGCTTTTGGTTATTTCATGGAGTTAAAACCCGATAGCTTTGAGTATTTTGTTGACATCATGAATGGCTATAAGTTTGTTACCGACTTTAACACCGGAAATATAGTAAAGAAAAAAGTACGGTTTTCAAGTCTTTATGCCATGATTACGGCAGTAATAAATATAGTCAATTCTTTTCGTCAGATTAATTCTGCCGGTAAAAGCTATCAGGGACTGAGTGAGGGCAGTTTTTTTGTTAATATCGATACGGGTGCGGTTCTTGTAAGCGACTGCGACACAATAGCACCACACGGCACTAATCTTGATATTCAGATAAGAACTGTATATAAAGCACCGGAGGTCATTATGGGCGGATTTCCCGATGAAAAATCTGATATGTATTCGCTGGCACTTATTCTTTTCCGACTGCTTTTCAGGGGTGACCCTTTCGAGGGGGAAAAAACTATCATGGACGTATGTCTTAGTGAAAAGGAACTTGCACGGCATTACAGCACGGACACTGTATTTATATACGACCCTGATAATAACTCAAACAGGGCTTTGAAAGGCATACATGACAATGTACTGAAATTCTGGAGGGATTATCCGGAATATATAAAAGACGCTTTTGTGCAGTCTTTCACGGAGGGTGTACATAATCCCGAAAAGAGACTTACTTTCGATGAATGGCAGAATTTATTTATACGTCTCCGTTCTGAAATTCTCTCGTGCATATGCGGAAAAAGCCACTTTATTTCAATGACGGCAAAGCCTGAAGATGATGTATTTGTTTGTCCGGCGTGCTGTCTGAAATATGCTTCAATGAAATTCACTAACAGGGTTTACCGTATGCCTCTTTATATAGGCTGTAAGATTTTTGAATGTGAAATTGACCCGTCAACAGAAGATTTTCTTACTGTTTCCGGTGAACTTGTCGAAAATAAATTACAGAAAGGGCTTATGGGCATAAAGAGTTATTCCGACCAAAAATGGAGCGTAAGAATGCCTGACGGTATGTATCATGATGTTACTGCTGGCATGGGATTTCCGGTATGGCAGGGTCTTAAAATAGATTTTGGTAAGGTAAAGGCAAGCCTGTAAAATTATGGATAAAAAGAGGGTGTGTGTATGTTCAGAGGATTTAACTGTTCAATAATCGGTGCAAGTCATGTCAAAAAAGGAATTGTATGTCAGGATAGTTCAGGTTATGAACTTCATGAAAATTATGCGGTGGCTGTTGTGGCGGACGGTCACGGCAGTAAAAAGCATTTCAGGAGTAATACAGGTTCACAGCTTGCTGTTGAGTCCGCTATAGAAACAGTGCAGAATTTCTTTTCTGATTATGAAAGAATTGCCAATGAACTTCCCGAAAATCATGACCTTATACTGAAAAATATTGAAAAACAGGTCATTGCACGGTGGCGTAAGAAGATAATGAAACATTTTTCTGAAAACCCTGTAAGACCGGAGGAAAAGAAACAGTTTACAGAAGAAGAATTTTCCAAAATTCCGATTGAATCGTATTATGGTACTACACTTGTTTCGGCTGTAGTGGGAAAAGATTTTACTTTAGGTTTTCAGATAGGTGATGGAAGTCTTGTAGCCGTATTTGAAGACGGGGAAACCGTTATGATTATGGACTATGAAGAATCAAGTCCGGCAAATATTACCGCCTCAATGTGCAACAAAAATGCTCCGTATCTTTTCAATCATTTCTATACGAACCGGAAAAAAATTCTTGCCCTGTTTGTCTCAACGGACGGTCTTTATACGTCTTTCGGCAGTGACTATGATTTTCTTGACTATCACACGATTATTGCCGGACAGCTTTATGATATGCAGGGTTTTGAGTCGTCGGTAGTGAAAAATATAACCAAAAGAACGCATTTCGGAACGGAAGACGATATATCACTGTCGTGCGTTTATGATGAAAAACTTGCATCTGAAAATATTATGGTTTTGCGTGATAAAATTGAAGAAAACAAGCGTAAGTCAACAGCACGTAAGATACGGAAGTCATTAGGGAAATAATTTCTTAAAATTAAAATATTTATCCATTACTGCAAAAAAATTATATTTTTGCAGTT
>CAMWQI010000079.1 GCA_947176345.1 uncultured Ruminococcus sp. | reverse complement strand
TTTTTATACTATATTATATCACAAATTTACAAATATTTCTATTGACATAATAGATGAAAAAATAAAAATATTTTGTGGATTTTGCACAAAAAGTGATATATTTATTTAATCTTCTGAAATGGCTTTTATACTGGTGGCAAGACCCGCAAGCCCTTGAATTTCACTTGGAATAATGATTTTTGTTGCCTTACCGTCTGAGATTTTTTCAAAAGCCTCAAGTGCTTTAAGCCGGAGAACCTGTTCATTAGGTGATGAGTTATTTAATTTAACAAGACTATCAGCTAGTGCCTGCTGAACAAGAGCTATAGCCTCCGCCTCACCTTTCGCCTCAAGTATCTGTTTTTCGCGGACGGCATCTGCACGGAGTATCATAGCTTGTTTTTCGGCTTCTGCCTCCAGTATAGCGGATTCTTTTTTTGCCTGAGCCCTTAATATCTGTGACTCTTTTTCACCTTCTGCAACAAGTATCTGTGATTTTTTGTCGCCTTCAGCCTGTAAGATTTTTTCACGGCGTTCACGTTCAGCCTTCATTTGTTTTTCCATAGCGTCCTGAATTTCACGCGGAGGAAGAATATTTTTCAGTTCCACGCGGTTTACTTTTATTCCCCATCGGTCTGTGGCTTGGTCTAAAATTTCAGTTATCTTTGTATTTATGACATCTCTTGATGTAAGTGTTGAATCAAGTTCAAGCTCACCGATAATATTACGGAGAGTAGTAGCAGAAAAATTTTCTATTGCCTGTAGGGGATTTTCCACGCCGTATACATATTGTTTAGGATTTGTTATCTGATAAAATACTACTGTATCTATCTGCATAGTTACATTGTCTTTGGTAATGACAGATTGCGGCTTGAAATCGACAACTTTTTCTTTGAGTGAAACTTTTCCGGCTATTCTGTCAATAAATGGAAACAGCATATGTATTCCTGTTTCCCATTCGGCATAGAAAGCACCTAATCTTTCGATAACAAGGACGTGTGCCTGTGGTACAATTCTTATGCACCTAATTATTACAATAAGTATAAATAAAATAACTACTGCAATGATTGTTTCTTTCATATAAAACCTCCGTTTATGTATAATTATTCAGAATATTTAACTATTAGTTTTGCACCGTCAACCGCCTGAACAGTTACAATGCTATCCATAGGAATTATTTCATCTGAAACGGCTTTCCAGTATACTCCATTCAGGGAAACTCTGCCAGTTCCGGAACGTGTATTTATTTCTTCAGTAACAATTGCCTGTTTTCCGGTATTCAGTTCAGCGTTTGTGGGGATATATTCACGTTTCCGGAATTTTTTTGTAAGCGGAAATGTCACGGCGACAAGCACGGCTGAAACAGCTATAAAAAGAACAAGCTGTCCTGTAAATGAAATATCGGAAAATCCGACCGCAAGCATGGTAATAAACGCCCCGACCGCAAACCACACAGAAACAAGCTGTACAGTGATTATTTCAAAAATTATGAAAATTACCACAGCCACCGCCCATATGATTATATCCATAAAATCACGCTCCTTTCCTGTATTATATCATATCATATTCTGCCGTATTATGCAATATTCCGGCATAAACTGTAATATTTCTGTAATTATTTCTATGGAAATAAATTTCTAAAATTTTTTGCGTTTCGCTTGTGACTTTTTGGATTTGGCGTGTTACATTGCACAAAATTTTATTCTTATAATTAAAATTATTTAATCATAAAAAATTGATTTCCGTGAATTATTTCACAAGGGGTTGATTTTTCCGGAAAAATGTATTATAATAATGTTGTATAAATTTTTCGGGGAGAACTGGAGTATGAAAAAAATATTATTGTCTGTTGTCTGTACCCTGATACTTTTTTCATGCGGAAATGAAAGAGTACAGAAAACACCTCCTGATAACAAACTTAACAAATGCACACTACGCTTTTCATGGTGGGGCGGAGATGACCGCCATAACGCTACTATGAAAGCTATAACTCTCTGGAATGCTCGACACCCGAATATTGAGATAAAAGCCGAATACGGCGGTTGGGACGGCTGGACTGAAAAAATCAATACACAAATAAGTGGTGGTTCTGAACCTGATATAATGCAGATAAATTATGACTGGCTTGTTACTCTTTCCAATGACGGCGAGGACTTTTATGATTTAAATGAATTAAATAAATTTCTTGATTTATCGGGATTTAATGAGGATATTCTTTCTTTCGGCACTGTAAATGGTCATCTAAATGCCGTGCCGGTTTCGCTGACCGGACGGGGATTTTTCTATAATTCAGAAGTATTTGAAAAATTAGGCATTTCCTATCCGGAAACATGGGACGAGCTTATGACTACCGGTGAGATATTTTATGAAAACGGCTGTTATCCGATTGACCTTGATATACAGTCTGGTGGTACAGCATGGTATATTTCAGTGGTTTATGTTCAGCAGAAAACGGGTAGAGAGTTTCTTGATATGAATGGAAATCTCGGCTTTACTGTTGAGGATATGGAAACGGTACTTGAATTTTATAAACGTCTTGAAGAAAATCATGTCACACGTACTGTCCGTGAGCGTATAGATGCTGACGGAAATTCAGCATTGTATCAGTCGCCGGAATTTATTCAGGGAAATATAGCGGGTGTTCTTGAATGGAACAGCGCTGTCGGAAAATATGAATCTGTACTTGACAAGGGAGTTTTAGAAGCCGGAAACTATATCGGTGATGAAAACGGAAATAATTCCGGCTGGTTTGTTAAACCGTCGCTTTTATATGCCGTTTCTGCAAATACAAAATATCCCGACGAAGCCGGAGCTTTTATTGATTTTCTGCTGAATGACAAGGAATGTGCCGATATTCTTGGCACGTCAAGGGGCATACCGGCATCACGATATGCGGAGGAAGAACTTGAAAAAACCGGAAAACTTGATGGTCTCACAAAGCAGAATGCCGATATGCTTGACGCTATGAACACTGTAACTATAAGTCCATATATGGAACTGTCACGCATGAAAGAATTTTACAATATGGCTATAGAAAGAGTCTCATATGGTAAGGGGGATATACCCGAAATAGCACAGGAACTTTATGATAACATAACTGAATATCTGGAGAGTATAAAATGAAAAAATATAACAATCCGGTCGGGGTGAGTAAATTTACCGGTTTACTGCTGATAAGTCCGTTTATAATCGGAAGTATATTATTTATAATATATCCGTTTGTATGTTCGTTTGTTACGGGTCTTACAAAGTATGATGGCATACATTCACCGGAATTTACTGGACTGAAAAACTATAAAAATATGCTTACAAACCGGCATTTCATTAAGGCTGTCGGGGTTACATTCAAGTATACAATTATTTTTGTCCCACTGAAACTTGCAGTATCACTCCTTACCGCCCTGCTCCTTAGTACAAATATCAAGGGAATAGGTTTTTTCCGGACGATTTTTTATATACCGTCAATATTAGGCTCTAATCTTGCCATAGCAATAATGTGGCAGTATCTGTTTACAAGGAATGGGCTTGCAAATCAAGCACTTGAACTTATCGGACTTGACGGCGTAAGCTGGTATGGTGATGACAGGTATGCACTTTTCATAATAATACTGCTTAGGCTGTGGGAGTTTGGCTCTACTATGATTATATTTCTTACGGCACTGAAAGAAATTCCACGTGAATACTATGAGGCATCAAAAGTAGACGGCTGTGGGTCGGTAAGGGCTTTTTTCAGTATAACACTTCCACTGCTGAAAAATACACTTTTTGTCAATGCCGTTTTGCAGACTATTTCGGCGTTACAGGAATTTAGCGCACCGTATATGATTACGGGCGGAAATCCCATGAAAAGTACCTATACAGTAGGTATGCTGATTTATGACGAGATGTTCAGTTATCATAATGCCGGATATGCAAATGCTGTTTCATGGGTACTTTTCATGATTACTGCGGTTGTGATATGTATTATGTTCAGGCTCACCGGACGAATAAGAAAGGACATTCCGTGAAAAAAATAACTATATACATAATTCTTGTTTTAATAGCGGTGTTTATGCTTTATCCGCTTTTGTGGCTTGTGGGAGCGTCCTTTAAAACCAATCAGGAAATATACAGCTCCATGTGGTTTATGCCTATGGATTTTGATTTCAGTGTATATTTCAATGCATGGAAAACAAATACCGGCTACTCAATGGGTCACTATTTTATAAATACATTTACTATTATAATACCAAAAACATTATTTTCCGTCATATCGTCTGTGCTTACGGCATACGGTTTTGCACGATTTGATTTTCCGCTAAAGAAATTTTTCTTTACACTGCTTATGGTGGGAATGTTCATGCCAGCGATAGTCACGGTCATGCCGATGTATATGTTTTGGCATGAAATAGGTTTTCTTGATACGTATGTGCCACTTACAATGCCATCGCTTTTTGCTTGTGAGGGAATGTTTGTTTTTATATTGATACAATTTTTCAAGGGTATACCAAAAGAACTTGATGAGGCATCACGGCTTGACGGGTGCGGAAGTCTCCATACACTTGTTTATGTGCTTTTGCCGTGCATAAAACCGGCTGTTATATCGGTGGCGGTTTTCAACTTTCTGTGGACTATGAATGATTTTATTAATCCGCTTATATTCATAAATTCAACTGAAAAATATACACTTTCGCTTGCCTTGCGGACTTCTGTTGATAGTACCGGACAGGGCTATGAGGAGTGTAAAATAATTGCCATGTCAGTTATCGGACTTATTCCGTCCGTGACAGTTTTTGCACTGGCACAGAAAAAATTTATAGGCATAACTGCTGGAGGGCTTTCCTGATGAACACTTTCGCTGACAAAATCGCTGGAGACTATATTGAAAAAATTATCCTGCCGTCTGAACCGCTTGCACCGATATGGAACAGGGAAAATTTTGTCTTTAAAAAAATTCCTAAATGGAATTATATTGATAACTGCATGATGAGGGCAGTTATTATGCTTTATGAACTTACCGGAAAAGCTGATTTTTTTGACTATGCCGTAAAATTCATAGATGCATATATAGGCGAAAACGGTGATATTCCGACTATGAATATTTCTGATTTTAACCTTGATAACGTATGTGGCGGGCGAAATCTTATATGGCTTTTCCGGAAAACCCATGCTGAACGTTACCGCACAGCTTTTGAAAAAATCCGCACACAGCTTGAAAAACAACCACGTCTTTCAACCGGAAATTTCTGGCATAAGGCGATATATCCATATCAGATATGGCTTGATGGTGTATATATGGCAATGCCGTTTATGGCTGTATATAGTAATTTTTCGGGAAATTATGAAATCTATGATGATATATTCAGACATCTTGAAAATATCCGTCGTATTATGCGTGACAGCGAAACGGGTCTTTATTTTCATGGATATGATGAGACACATTCACAGTGTTGGGCGGATAGGAAAACCGGTCTTTCACAGGAGTTCTGGCTTAGGTCAATGGGCTGGCTATGTGCGGGATTGGCTGATTTATGCGATGCAGTTCCGGAGAGTAATAAACTTTACAGTTTATGTGCTGAAATGCTTGACAGTCTTCTGAAATCTTTGTCAGTCTGCACAGACAGTGATGGTGTTTTATATCAGCTCCCCTTGAAACCGCAAGTTACCGGAAATTATCCCGAAACAAGTGGTACACTGCTTTTTGCATATTCCGCTGTAAAGTCCGCCGATATTGGCATTTCAGACAATAATATGATAAAATCAGGAGTTAAGGCTTTCAATGCTGTGACGGAAAAATATATTACTTATGAAAATATTCCGGTACTAAATAACATATGTCTTATGGCTGGACTTGGTGGTGCAGAAAATCGTGATGGTACGGAAAAATATTATCTGTCTGAACGCGTCGTCTCCAATGACGCAAAGGGAATAGCACCATATCTCATGGCATATGCTGAAATAAAAAAATGCCTAAAAATTTGAAAATCAAATTTAATTAAAATAACATTTCTTATTAGGTCGATACTCATATAGAAGTTTAAGTCCTGAAGCAATTATTGATAACTGCTTCGGGGCTTGTTGTTAATATTCGATTATTCGCATAAATCAGAATTTGCAGTTAATCGTTCATTAGTCCAGTGATACTATTGAGGTGCTACTTGTTCACATATTTGTAAAAACTTACATGAGAATCAAGCTCGCTAAATCCGTTTTTCTGATAGAATTTATATGATGGCTTATCACTGTCTGTTTGTAGAAAAATACCCACCAGCCCACGATTTAGTACATCTGTTTCAATCATTTTCATAAAGCGTGACCCCACGCCTTGACCTTGAAGGTCAGGATAAACACAAAATTCTTCAATATTATAGTTTGTTCCTTCCCACCAATGACGAATCATGCCGATTGAAATAGCAGATAACTTACCGTTAATAAGTAGCCCAAAATTAAGTGAATTAAAAGAACATGATATTTCTTTTATATATTCTTTCAATTGCTCCTCATTACTCCAGTTATCATTCCAAGGTTCTTGTTCAAACGCATTTTTGTACAATTCTGCCATTTGAGGTAAATATGTTTCATCAAGTACGATGAATTGTTCAGTGCTATCCATAAAATTCATCTCCAGTAAATTCCAATTTATCTTAGTAATAATTATACATCAAAGCCGTTACATTGTCAATAGAAACATCATAGCACTTTTGACTGAAAATCATAAGTGCTATGGCGAAAACTTCTTTATGAGCGTCCATCTTTATAAGAGGTGTTATTTTTTTATGCATAATCTGGTAATAGTTGACAAGAAAATCCCCTTTTCCGCCGGAAAAGAGGATTTCTGCCTTATTTGCTAAATTCATACGGGGGATAGGAAGTTCGGCATAGGTCTTTTATGACCTCACCGGCTATGATAAGTCCGGCAACAGACGGTACAAATGCACATGATGCCGGAAAATCAGCATTTTTTACAACGGGCTGTTCTTTTGAGTAGACTACTTTAAGATTTTTTACTCCGCGTTTTCTAAGTTCATGACGCATGACTCTTGCAAGTGGACAAACAGATGTTTTATATATGTCCGCCACCTCAAAAGCCGTCGGGTCAAGCTTGTTTCCTGCTCCCATTGAGCTTATCACAGGTTTGCCAGCTTTTTGTGCCTGCATAATTATCTCAATTTTTCCGGTTATCGTGTCTATAGCATCAACGACGTAATCATATTGCGAAAAATCAATCATTCCGGCGGTATCGGGCATGAAAAAAATATCATGAGTTTTTATAATGCAGTCGGGATTTATATCACGGAGACGGCACATAGCCGATGCGGTTTTCTGTTGACCTATAGTGCTTGTTGTGGCGAAAATCTGCCTGTTTATGTTGCTTTCACAAATAATGTCGTTATCAATAAGGTCAATTGCACCTATTCCAGAGCGGACAAGTGCTTCAGCGGTATGACCACCCACACCGCCTATTCCGAAAACTGCCACCCGTGACCGCGAAAGAATTTCCAGTCCGTCTTTTCCGATTAATTTTTCAGTGCGTGAAAACTTTTCGTTCATACATTAAACCTGAAAAGAACAATGTCGCCGTCTTGCATGACATATTCCTTTCCCTCCAAACGAACAAGCCCTTTTTCTTTGGCAGATGCCATATTACCACAAGAAATTAGGTCGTCAAAAGAAACGACTTCCGCACGGATAAAGCCTTTTTCAAAATCCGTGTGAATTTTTCCGGCAGCTTGTGGGGCTTTAGTACCTTTGGTGATAGTCCATGCTCTTACTTCCTGTTTACCAGCTGTGAGGTATGAAATAAGTCCGAGCAGTGAATAGCCCTCCTTGATAATTCTGTTGAGACCGGAGACTTCAAGACCTAATTCGGCAAGAAATTCTTTCTTTTCGTCGTCGGTCATATCTGATATTTCAGCTTCTGTCTGAGCGCATATCGGGAGAACGGCAGAATTTTCCGATTCAGCAAGAGTGCATACACTCTTATAATGTTCGTTTGTGTCGATATTATTTATAAAATCGTCTTCGCTGAGATTTGAGGCATAGATGACAGGCTTTGCGGAGAGTAGGGGAGTGGATTTTATCATTTCCCTTTCGTCGTCGGTGAAATCAAAAGCTCTTGCGGACTTGCCGTTTTCAAGATGTTCTTTCAGCCTTTCAAGGAAATCTATTTCAGCAAGATATTTTTTATCACCCTTGACGGCTTTTTTAGCACGGTCAATACGCCTTTCAACCATTTCAATATCCGAAAAAATAAGTTCAAGATTTATAGTTTCTATGTCACGGAGAGGGTTAATATTTCCATCAACATGGATAATATTAGGGTCTTCAAAGCACCTCACCACGTGTACAATGGCATCAACTTCGCGTATATCGGCAAGGAATTTATTTCCCAGTCCCTCACCTTTTGATGCACCTTTTACCAGTCCGGCAATGTCAACAAATTCGAGTGTTGCCGGAGTAAATTTATCGGGGTCATACATTTCAGCGAGTTTGTCAAGACGTTCGTCGGGAACGGAAACAATACCCACATTCTTGTCAATCGTGCAGAACGGATAATTAGCAGACTCCGCACCGGCATTCGTAAGGGCGTTAAAGAGTGTGCTTTTGCCTACATTAGGCAGACCAACCATACCAAGTTTCATATTTTTTTCAAAGTCCTTTCGGTTAAAATTTATGATTAATTCTTTTGTTATTAACAAAAGAATCAATTGTTGAATTTGTTATATTTATTTCATTGCCAGCACCTATATCATTAGGATTTCCGGCAAGGATTTTCATTTTTATTTCAGAGCCGGAAATTATCACTTTTCCCGCACCCGTCACCGTGCCTATTCCGGTTACTTCGTCGCCTTCAGAATCAATATTTATCAAGGCATTTTCAATTTTCGTGTTTACGTTTCCGGAAACCGCACCTATGCACGAATTATTAGCGGAACGCATTTTCATAGATATTCTGCCGTTGTTTATTATAACGCTTCCGTCGCCGTCTTCCAGTGTACCCATGCCGACAGCCTGTGCGCCCGTACAGAAAATATCAATATCAGCCGACGACGTGACAGAAGTTATTCCCCTGAAACTTCCTATACCGGCTATTCTTATTCCGGAGCAGTTTATGTCAAGTGAGCAGTTTTCGGCAATATTTATGATTGAATCACCATTGAAACTTCCCACCGCAAGTCCGTTATGTGTATGCATACGGATTTTTATTTTTCCGGAAACAAGATTTATTTCTGAATCATCATCATTAAATCCACCACCTATGCAGAGCGTTTCTATGCCGTTTGAGACGATTTCAAGATTTCCGGACATATCAACAGTAATATCGCCATAGCCGTGGTCATAGTCGTTGCCTATGCCTATTCCCTCTGGAGCTTGACAGTCAATTATTAGATTTCCTTTTCCAGTGAGTTCAAACTGTGAACCCATAGGCACGTAAATGCCGGAATAACCGATGTGGTTAGTTTTGACTACATTCAGCGAAAGCCGTGCATATTCTCCGACAGATATTGTGGGTCTGCTGTTTCCGCTGATAATGCTGACATTTTTCAGTGTGAGGTCACAGCTGTGATTATCCATGACCGATATATTCATTTTTATCTGTTTTTCGGGGTCTCCGACGATAGTTAGCTTGCTTTGGTAAATATGTATATCAGTATATTTTTCAAGTGCAAGTTTCAGGAGGTCTATTTCTGTATCGTTTTGTGCGTTGTAGACTTTTTTCAGTCCCTCCGGACGTGATTCAAGATTTGTCCGTATAATTTCGTCTTTCACTTCAGCGGAAATCTCTTTTAGAAAAGCCGGTCGCGGTTTTGCTATGTAAAAACCCTGAACCAAATCAACGCCAAGTCTTATTACCGTTTTCATTTCCTGTGCGGTCTCAACGCATTCTGCTATTGATTTCAGCTTGTTGTCATGACAAAAATCTACTATCTGCATAACAAGCTGTTGTTTTTTCAGGTCATTGTGAATGTCGCTGATGAGTGAACGGTCTATTTTTATGTAATCGGGAGAATATTTGAGTAAATTTGCACTGTTTGAAT
>CAMWQI010000078.1 GCA_947176345.1 uncultured Ruminococcus sp. | reverse complement strand
GCATTATGCAGTGCATTTACACTAACAACATGGCTTTTTATACTAAAAACTTTTAATTATATATAATTTCAAGATTTTTTTCATAAAATACTTGAAATAAATTTCCATATATGCTATAATAATTAATATATCTAATTCAGGAGGTTTTAAAATGAGTGCATTGGAAGTGGCAGGAGGAATTGTTATACTCCTCGTATGTCTCGTTACTATCATTATCTGTCTTTCACAAGAACAGAAAACACAGGACAGTATGACAGCAGCTTTAACGGGTTCAAGTGCTGAATCTTTCTATGACAAGAATCAGGGAAGGTCAAAAGAAGCTATTCTTAATAAAATTACAAGAGTTTTAGCTATAATTCTTTTTGTTGCTGTTCTTGCTGTAAATATTATCCCAATATTTACTGACAAGTAATAAATTATAACGCCCTGTGACACAATAAGTCATGGGGCAGTATTTTTTTAAGGAGATTCTATGAAAAAGAAAAATAATTCAAAAACAACCGATATTGAAACTTACAAGAAAAAAATAGTTACATTTTTACAGACATACAATAAAAAAACAATGCCGATAAATGAACTTGAAAATAAATGCCGTACTAAAAAACAGGGACGTGAAAATTTTATGAACGCTTTTGACGAACTGCGTACGGAGGGCATTATTACTGTAAAAAAAGGCATGAAAACCGGTTTATGTTCAAGACTTGATATATATCCGGCAACTGTTACAAGATTAAGCCGTACTTTTGGCTTTGCAAAGACAGACGACGGCACAGAATACTTTATCCCCGGAAAGTGTATGTTAGGTGCTATGCCTGATGACCGTGTACTTGTTTCGGATATTCCATCACGCTCCGGTGAACCGGAGGGCGAAATTATTGATATTATCAAGTTCGGAAGTTCTGTCATGACCGGAAAAATAGAATTTGTCGATGGAAGATATTATTTAGTTCCGGACTCCGCCACAAAAAATCATATTACAATAGTAAGGGAAAACAGTGTTAAATTTCACGATGGTGAAAAAGTACTTGCTGAAATAGTCTATCGTGGTCGCCGTCACGCTGAACATAAAGTGAAAATTATTTCTGTTTTCGGAAGTTCTGAATATGCCTCATCTTGTGCAAAATCAATTCTTATTATGCATAATGCACCATTTGAATTTCCGGAAGAAGTTCTAAGTGAAGCAAGAAAAATTTCTGAAGGTGGTGTTCAGGAATATTCTTTCAATAACCGCGAAAATCTTTGTGACATGAATATATTTACTATTGATGGTGCAGAATCAAAAGACCTTGACGACGCTGTTTCAATTGAAAAGACTGATTATGGCTATATGTTAGGCGTACACATTGCGGACGTTTCCCACTATGTACGCGGAAACAGTAATCTTGACAAAGAAGCTATGAAACGCGGTACAAGTATTTATTATGCCAACAAAGTAGTACCTATGCTTCCTAAAGAACTCTCAAACGGCATATGCTCACTCAATCCCGACGAAAACAGACTTACTTTGTCATGTTTCATAAAACTTGACAACGACGGACAGATTATTTCTTATCGTTTCTGTAAAAGCGTTATACGGTCACGTGTAAAAGGTGTATATTCTGAAATAAATGAAATTCTTTCCGGTTCGGAAACGCAGGAAATTACTGAAAAATATTCAGTCGTGAAAAATGAAATTTTTCTTATGAACGAACTGGCAGACATTCTCATAGCTAAGAAAAAACGCCGTCACACTCCGGAAATAGAAACTACTGAAAGCAAGCTTGTTATCAATGATGACGGCATATGTTGTGCAGTAATCCCACGTGAACGCGGTAAGGCTGAAAAAATTATTGAAGAATTTATGCTTACCGCTAATGAGTGTGCCGCTAAACTTGCCCGTGAAAAAAAAGTCCCGTTTGTATACAGAATACATGAAGCACCACCGGAAGCAAAAGTTGAGGCACTGCATGAAATTCTACCTAAATTCAATCTGGAATGTCCGCGCTTCACTGAGTTCAAACCATATCATGCCTCTAAAATCCTTGAAAGTGCAAAGGGTACTGATAAATTTGAAGCAGTTAATTTACTGGTTCTGCGTTCTATGTCAAAAGCCAAATACTCCACCGAACCGGTGGGACATTTCGGACTTGTCCTTGACGATTATGCACACTTTACGTCGCCTATAAGACGTTATCCGGATTTGGCTATACACCGCATTATAACCGATATTTTAGCTGGATATAACAATGAATGGCTTAACAAACGTTATGCCGGTTTTGCGATGAACAGTGCAGAACGTTCCTCCGATGCTGAATTGAGAGCTATTGCCATTGAACGCGAATGTGAAGACTGCTACAAAGCTGAATACATGAAGTCACATATCGGAGAGACTTTTACGGCAAGGATTTCAAGTGTAACAGAGTTCGGATTTTATGTACAGTTGCCGGACACTATAGAGGGACTTGTTCATATACGTACACTTCCGGAGGGTGAATATGATTATTCCGAACCGGTATCACTTACTGAACGTTTCAGTGGTACTTCATATACACTGGGACAGACAGTTAGAGTTATATGTTCCGCTGTGAATGTAAGCGATGGTATTATTGATTTCGTCCTTGACGACGACGAACAGGAGTTACTATGAAAAAATTTTTTATAATTCTAATTGCGGTAACTGCACTTACCGGCTGTGCGAAAAATGAAACTTCAACAAATAATAATATTTCCGAAATACAACAAGAAACTTTACAGCCTGACCCTTATTCCATTACAACAACAACAATTGCACGCGCTAAATCCGAAATTGTCACACGCACAACGCAAAAAATTAACACGCCAAATCCAAAAAACACTGAAGATACAGTAACTATCACAACAACTTTACTGGAAATTCCGGAAACAACTACAGAAACTACAGCAACAACTACTGCTGAAATCATTCCGGAAGATGCTCAACCTGACCCACTTGGAGCAGGTGCATTTTCCTATGACGAAGACGGTGCTGTGCAGTTCGTGCAAGAACCCGAAATGGACAATCAACAGCTTCTGATTTCAGCCGGACAGGCACTTTTTGAGTCTGCCTGTCAGATACAATGGAAATTTACGGTGGGCTGTCCGTATAATCTTGATATGGAGTCTACTATTCAAAACGGTTTCGGTTGGACTTACTATAAAATTACTGACGAAAATATACACTCACTTGCTGATATTGAAAATGACTATTACAAGGTTTTCAGTGAACGTTATCCGAATGAAGATTTGAAAATGCTTTATCTTGAATTTGAGGGAAATGTTTACGCCATGAATGGTCAGCGTGAAATGAATATCTATTACTCAATGTCAAGAATAACCGGCATAGAATCACAGACAGATGATGAAATTTTCTTTACGGTTGAAAATAATTATGAGGGCAATGACAAAAATCCTAATACACCATATTCAGAAAATGAAACTTTTTCAATGGTTCTTGCCGGTAACAAAATAAGAGTGGGACAATTCCGTTTACCTTATTAATGTTAAATTCTTGTTAAACTTCTTTAAATTCTATTGACTATTTCCGGATTTAAGTTATAATTAAATTATAGATACAAATAAGGGGATTACTTAAAATAATTTTTAAGGAGAATTTTATGGAAGAGTTTTCGATTTTTAACATCTTCACACTGTTGGGTGGACTTGCTTTTTTCCTGTATGGCATGAACGTAATGTCTACTGGTCTTGAAAAACTTACCGGTGGTAAACTGGAAGTCGCACTGAAAAAAATGACCTCAAACAAACTGAAAAGCATTCTGCTTGGTATGGGCGTGACTATTGCCATTCAATCGTCATCTGCAATGACCGTAATGCTTGTCGGCTTTGTAAATTCTGGTCTTATGACCCTTGAACAGACTATAGGTGTCTGTTTTGGTTCTAATATTGGTACAACATTCACTGCATGGATTCTTTGTCTTGGTGATATAAAGACTTCCGGTAGTGGCGGAGTACTTTCGTTCATGCTGAAAATGCTGAAACCGGAGTCGTTCTCACCACTTGTGGCACTTGTTGGTGTAATAATGATTATGGCTTGCAAGAAAAACAAGAAAAAGGATATAGGACGTATTCTTGTGGGATTTGCAGTACTTATGACCGGTATGACACTTATGTCTGATTCAGTTGACCCGTTGGCACAATCGGAAGATTTCAAAAAATTACTCACTGCATTTGAAAACCCCATACTTGGTGTACTTGTCGGAGCTGGATTTACTGGTATAATACAAAGTTCAGCTGGTTCTATAGGTATTCTTATGGCGTTCTCAAAAGCCGGTGCATTGACTTACGGTATGTCACTTCCTATAATAATGGGCTGTAATATCGGTACTTGTGTGACCGCACTTCTGTCTACTTTCGGAGTAAGCAAAGATGCAAAACGTGTGGCATGGACACATATTCTTGTTAAAATTATCGGTACTATAATATTACTTCCTATTATAATGATTCTCCAGTCTGCTCTCAATCTAAGTATATTCAATGAAACTGTCGGCTATGTGGGCATTGCTACAATGCATACTATATTCAATGTTGCTACTACTGTAATGTTCCTGCCATTTACAAAACAACTTGTTGCACTCTCTAAGCTTGTTATCCGTGACGGCAAAGAAAAAGATTCTGAAAATGATTCCGAAAGAACATTGACCGGTCTTGACGAAAGACTTCTCAAAACTCCGAGTGTAGCCGTTCAGGCTTGCCGGACTGCTACTATTGAAATGTCCGACCTTACAAAAGAAACTATCCATAAGGCTATTGATATTATTCTTAATTATAATCCGGAATCGGCACAGACTATCATTGAAAATGAGGATATTGTTGATAGATTCGAAGATACTATAAATAATTATCTTCTTAAAATCTCAAAAAGCAGTATAACCGGCAGTGACAGCCGTATTGTTTCAAAAATGATGCACTGTATAGGAAATTTTGAGAGAATTTCTGACCATGCTGTAAATCTTGTTGAGTCTGCACAGGAAATACATGACAAAAAAATAAGTTTTTCCGATGAATGTATAAATGAAATAAAAATAATCACAGATGCTATCACGGAAAATATCGACCACGCTTTTGAGGCTTATAATAATAATGACCTAAGAATAGCACATAAAGTTGAGCCACTGGAAGAAGTCGTTGATAATCTCAGCATTGAACTGAAAAACCGTCATATAAGACGTTTACAGAACGATGAATGTACTGTTGAGTTAGGATATATTTTTCAGGATATTCTTACAAACCTTGAAAGAATTTCCGACCATTGCTCAAATATTGCCTGCATCGTTATTCAGACCGACGAAAAAACAGATTTCCATACTTACCTGAATGATGTCAAGGAAAACGATGAGACTTTCCATGACGAATATAAAAAATACGCTGAAAATTATTTTTCACGTCTTCCAGTTGGAAATACAAAATAAGTCCAAAAAAGCAACTGTATAAAACAGTTGCTTTTTTCATGAGATTAATTTTTTTCAATGGGTATCCATATTTGACATTTATAGTCGGGACTAATCATATTTCCTTCCGGATATGCTTCAATATCCATTTCGTAAGTGGGTTTATATTCAGATGTTGGGAAAAATTCCGCACAAAGTTCATGCCATAATTTCTGAATGGCTTCCGGCATTGCTCCGGTACATTCTGCAACAATCCATGTGCGTGATGGAATTTCGCTGACAGTATAGCCCTCCGGAATGATTACATTTTCACCACACTCAACGGCTATTGAGTAATCAAAAGTCATCTGATTTGTATGTGTATTTCCGTAGCAAATGCCGAAAATATACGTTTTATCGGACGCATTTTTCAAAAGAGTTTCAATAATTCCGGTTTTGTGTGCCTTGTCCCAGAAATCCGGAATTGTGTTGATGTTCTGTTCTCCGATAACAGAGTGGGTTTCAGTTTTGCTTAAAACTTTGAATGACTTTTTTTCGACAATACTATAATTCATTGTATTACCGCCTTTCAGAATAATTTTTACACTCAGTCGTGAAAACGATTTCAGACTTGAACCGTTACGCCTTGCCTCCGACGGAGTTATACCATGAAATTTTACAAATGCCCTTGTGAAACTTTCCGGTGATTCATAGCCATATTTTAAAGCAACATCAATTACTTTTGATTTTTCGGAATATAATTCACTGCCGGCAAGTGTAAGCCTTCGTTTACGGATATATTCACCTATAGTCATACCACATAGTGCATTAAAAATCCTCTGAAAATAAAACACTGAACAATATGCTTGTTTAGCAATTTCCGCATAGTCAAGATTATCTGTCATATGATTTTCAATGTAATCCAATGCATTCTGTATGCCATTTATCCAGTTCATATTAATTTCCTCCCTGAGTGTGATTATATTATAGCATGAAGTGAAAAATTTTTCATGATATTATGTGCTTTCATGTGTCATAAAAAAGCAACTGTATAAAACAGTTGCTTTTTATTTTTAATAATATTTTACCGTTCCTGCCGGAAATTCATTTATTCTGCCTAAAAGATAATTTTGCATTGTTACAGCGTCTGCAATGCTTACAGTACCATCACCATTAACGTCAGCGGAAGCCTTGTCTTTTCTTGTGAGAGTTTCATTGTTTACAGCAAGCTGTCTGATGCGTACAAGGTCAAATACATCTATCTGCATATCTGAATAAACATCACCCACAAGTATACTTGTGTCCACGTCTTCCCCACCGGTATAAGTTTCAGTTGGTTCTTCAGCCTCACTGCTGAAAATCCGCACGAAATCCACAGAGCCATTAAAATTATCCTTGCCGTTATTGTCCGCACCTATTCTGTAAGCACCATTTTCAACAGCGTCCGCAATGTCACACGGATTTATTGTTATTTCACCTTTGGCGACTGTTTCTCCGTCAACCATGATTTTTCCCTTGTCACCATCAAGAATTAAACGGACTTTCGCCCACATTGTACCAGCAACTGCATTTTCTGCTGTAAGTTTTTCTGATTTTCCGTCAAGCATAAACTCCGCTATAAAATTATTTCCGTCTGCTGTCAGCTTTATATGTGAATTATCATCACCGAAAAATAAAACTGTTCCGTCGCCTCTGTTAAGAATAGCCGTCTGAATGTCTATATTTTCAGTGTAAAGTACACCCTTATCAATTTCCGCAAAATCATGACCATTAAATGTAAGCACGCCTTTTGCAGATGTCCGGTTATCTTCCCACTCCGCACCATAATTCATGCCATATGTAGAATTATACCTGTCATTAAAACTCAATGTGCTGTCGGTATCAAAATCATAAGCGTACATAAGTTTATCAGTATAAGGTCTGCTGTCGGCATAGGACTGTGTACTGGTCCAGCCGTAAGATGTTCCCTTTGAGATAGTTTTTCCGCTGTCGTCGTAATAGTCACCATCAACAACACCCTGTCCGGAAATTACACCTTCCGACATGACAAAAGAAATTCCCTTAGCAACGGCGTTATCAGACATTTTCGTATTACCATAAACACAGGCACTCTCAATGACTTTAGCATTTCCACCTACCTGTGAACGTCCCATTACAAGACCTGTATCATCAACACGGGCATTTCCCGATATTACGGCATTTTCGGCAACTATCGCATATCCGCTTATAACAGCGTTGTCTTGAACTGTCGCACTGTCCTGAACAACTGCATAGTCTTCTATACGTGCATTTCCGGAAACTGTCGCATTGCCCATGACTTTGGCATTTTTTCCGACGTATACACTATCTGCAACATTTGCATTGTCAGAAACAAGACCACCACCGTTTGAATGAGTATGGTAACTTTCCCACGGATTATTTTTGACAGTTCTTTCAACCATTGAAACACCATCGCTGAATGTTACGGAATAGGGGTAGCGTTCCTTACTGCTGAATGGTATATTACTTTCTGAAAATTCTGAATTATCATCATAAATTCCAGGAAGTCCGCACTTTGTTATTTTGTCAAGGTCTGGCGTGGCGACTACAGCAAGATATTCTGTACCGCCGATTGAGTTCCATGTTACAGTTTCACCGGCACTGAAAAGTTTTGAATATTTACAGCTACCGTCCGCCGACTGCTGAACTATACAGGCTCTCCAGTCTGCACCGTCAATGTTAGTTCCGGCATTGAGTGTGACTGAACGTTCACCAATTTCCGACTTAATCGGAATTACATTTATTCCGGCAAACTGCGGGGCTTTTTCAGTAGGGACGGAATATGTGTTACTTTTTCCTGAAACTTTTTCAAGCATTGTATAAATTTGTTGCCAGTTCCACGAACCCGAATCAAGTAATTCATTAAGTCTTGCACGGTAAGCGTCGCCATTTTTGAAATCCAGTCCGGCAATGTGTCCGGCGTAAAGACCTAAAGTTTCTTTGAGGTCTGCCGGTGCAAGTCTTTCTATCTGGTCAAATGGAAATTCATCCGGCTGACCCTCCTGCAACAACTTCTTGACAAAATCTGCACCATAACCCTCCAGATTATCAGGATTTTCGGTTAGATACTGGAAGAATGCCCATGATGCATAATAATCACGTCCGCACGGGAATGTAAATGAAAGATTTTTCAAGTATGTTTCAAAAAAATCCGTGCCATGACCGGTATCATCGGTGGAATAGTCACTGTAAAGATACTGTTCTCTGTACCAGTTTCCGATAGTCTCCCACCACGCATATGAGTATTTATTATTATTCCACGCACCTTGATGTGCGGTCATTACGTGTCCGAACTCGTGCGGAAAAACCCATGACGGCGGATTATACTGCATTGAGTCAACACAACAGAACATATATGCAAAGCCACCACTGTCCCATGACATATACGCCCAGTCATCAACCATATTTTCAAGACCTGTGCCGGAAATATAGATATTTGTCTTGTATTTTTTTCCATCACGGAGATTTTCTTCAACCGCTTCGGACGGCTCTTTCATGGACAGGTCATTCATATAAACGTCCCAGCAAGCCTCAAAATTCTTTGAGTTTTCGGTTAAAAATTCCTGTGTGACTTTCGACGCATCATCGGAATTTCCCCATATAAACTGGAAATGTTCGGAAGTATAATAATTATATCCTTTTTCAAAATTATAGAACGGGTCACGCACTGCGTAGTCATCAGCCTTTGCCGTCAAGTTTGTAACCGGAATTACACTAAGCGACAAAGCAAGTGCCGTGAATTTTTGTAAAAATTTTTTCATCGGAAAAACCTCCCTGATTAGTATAACTATATATTAACATTTTTTTAATAAAATGTCAATTAAAATTATACATTTTATCGAAAGTTTTTAAATAATTTTCGACATCAAACCGGAAATTTACTTCTCCTATCCATTCAATGTTTTTATCATCATTGAAATATTTATGATAATATCCCCATGTACGCCGATATTTTTCTTCATACCAATTATTATAATACCATTCATCGAAAAAATGTTCATCATAAATAAGGTCGTATGCTATTAAACCATATTTATTCCAGTCTGATTCTGTCCAGTCTTCAACCCGTAAAATTCCGGATTTATTGTAATTTTCCAAGTAATTTACATCTTTTCTTACAGTACCAAATTTTGTCCATATAACCGCATTTTCTGTCCATACGGTCTTCACCACGACTACTACACAACTGAAATCCAAATCACTATCACATACCAAAACCGGAAAATTACAGGAAATTTTTCTTTTTACAAGGTCATGTATATAACGCTTTTCAGCGGAATTTTCCATACAAACGGATGGCACAAGCCACTCGAAAAAATTATTACTTCCTTGTATTTCCTCAAATATCGAATTTAAGTTTATATTATCAATTAAAATATAACCTTTATCCAAACTAATTTTATTATACATAATTATATTTCCTCTATAATATAATTTCCTACATATGCAGAAAATATTATTTCTTCGTCCCATTGATTACGAATTAAAAGATATGCCAAAACTTTTGATTTTTCCAATTTAGCCTCCCGAAATAACTCTATTTCGCCTATTTCGGCTTCCCATGTTTCAGCAGAAATATGATTTCTGATATAAATATCTCTATAATTATTAAAAGTAATATTATAGTGTTTTTGATTATTTGTTTCTATAAATATTTTTAGTTCCTTATCAACTGAAATACGCTCAATGACACCATTGTTCTGAAAATAAAATATATCCATATTTCCTCCAAAAATATAAAAAACTCTCTTTATAAACAAAGAGAGTTTCTATTATTGTGCCGGCATTGTTCTACTTTCCCAGGTCGTCGCCAACCAAGTATCATCAACGTCA
>CAMWQI010000077.1 GCA_947176345.1 uncultured Ruminococcus sp. | reverse complement strand
CTACACGCGTAAGATCGTCGGCAGCGTGAGATGTTTATAAGAGAAAGGTATCGTTTAAAGTATCACCCTGAGCCTTTAAAACTTTAACTGATACAATAAAATAAAAGACCGCTGACTGATTCAGAGGTCTTTTCTGCTTATTCTTTGCTGTACTGCTTCTGAAATTCTTCCAGTTCCGCAGTCGTGAACGTATCTTCAGAATATGTTCTTTCATTCTTTCCGGTCATTTATTTGTAGTTCTTCCTTGCTGATTTGAAACTGGATTCAATACTGTCTTCTATTGCATGAGCCTTGTCCAGATTCTTCTTTGCAAGCAGAACACAGGACAGTACCACACCTATCAGAAACCCGATAAATCCTGCAAGAAAATACTTTGCCATAATTCCCATAAATGCCATATCATTCACTTCCTCATGGGTATCTGTTTCAGAATACCTGCCGCATACTCCTTTTTAACTGCAACGGTTGTGCCGTCCACATGCTCCACAATGACATCTTCCGGAATATCTTCAGTCAGCGGAATACGGTAGCCTTTATCTGTCGGCAGTCCGATTTCCTTCACCAGCTTTTTGTTGTGATGCAGAAGTCTTGCGGTATAATTTTCATTCAGAAGAAGAACTGCAAAAGAAATATTGAACTGCTTTTCCAGTGCCGGAACTTCTTCCGGATATTCCCTTGCAAACTGCGTCATTGTCAGGGTACGGATATACGCATAACGCCTGTCATACTTCTGATACTGATAATTTGTTCTTGCTTTCATTTTTTTCTCCTCTCACCTGACTTTCAGACAATGCAGAAATCTGTCTGCCTTGTCCCAGTGCGGAATACCAGACAGCTCTTCTATGTCCAGAAGATATTCCAGTACGTCCAGATTGGCACAGCAGTCAGCAATTGCTGTATGGAAATTCGGATTTGCCTTGCTGTGCCGTTTTTCTGAAAGTCCGAACAATATTTCAAGTTTATTGCTTTCTGCATGATGATACGGCTTATATTGTCTTGCAAGAACAAGCGTATCAAACAGTCTGCACTGATATTCCCTGCCTGTATATTTCTGATATGTCCTGTTCAGGATTTTATGGTCATATGTGATGATGTTATGCCCGACAATGAACGGATTTTGCTTTTGCAGAAAGTTTTCCAGTTCCGAGAACAATATCAGCAGTGGGAGCTTCCGATAATAGTTTATCTGTAATGCCTGTCTTGTTCTTTGCATTGAACTCCACAATACTTTTCGGGAGTGGGTACTGTGGATTGATATACTGGTCGAATCTGTCAAGAATCCTGAATCTGTTCCTGCTTTCTTTCGCAACTTTCAGGACTGCAATTTCAATTATGTCTGCAAGGTTTGCATTTACGCCTGTTATTTCCGTATCAAGCACATAGAATACTTCATCTACTCCACGTTTCAAGATTTATCACTTCTTTCCTAACTGTGCAGATTCTATCTGTCTGCTCTCTCAATGCCGTATGTAAACAGACGATTCATTTTTTCATCAAAGTCCGCATCTGTCGGCAATGGAATCTGCCACTCCTGTCCGGAACGGAGCTGGTGAAACAGCATCGTGCCTGTCTTTTCACGGATTACCGCCCTCAGCACCGGATTTTCTGTCATGAGCATTTCCATATCCGTCTGATTTTCAAAGGAAACCACCTCAGCCAGAAACGGATATGCTTCATAAAATTCATTGTATGCCATTTCCACAATCATAATCTGTTCCATCAAAATTTACTCCTTTCTGTTATGCAAACATTTTTTTGTTTGTTCCTATTTATTATAATCATAACATCACTGATTTGTCAATAGTATTTTAATATTTTTAATTATTTTTTGCAATTAAAAAGCAGGACAGAAAATTCAGTCCGTCCTGCTTTTGATTATGATTTATTTTTATTCTGCCGAAAAATAAGGCTTTCCGTCTTCGCCGAACTTCAATGTCAGCGGTACACGGAGTTCCGTATCAGAGCCGTGCATAAGATTTTTCAGATGTTCTGCACTGATTTTCAGTGTTACTGTTCCGTGCATATTTCTGTAAGGCTGTTTTCCAAGCTTGTCATAAAGCAGTTCAAATGTCATTGATTTTGCCATATTATCATTCCTTTCGTTCCGCTTGCTTATTATCTTTAATACTACAACTCATTTCTTCAAACTGTAAAAATGCATCTTCCAGATAATCTCTGAATACATCATTATTCAGAATATCTGTAAATTTCTTCAGCTGTTCCACAACATTTCTGCATATTTCGGAAAACTCACTGTTCTTTTTCTGCAATTCCAGAAAAGAATATTCCTTCCCTGAAAAGTCATTTATAATAATACTGCCGTTTTCAAAATCCAAAGTCATGATATAGTCAATATCTTCTATTATGTATTTTGAAAATTCCGATTCACTCTGAAAAGCAGTTCCATAATCAAATTCCTGATTTTCCATAAAGGATATAAAATCATCTCTCTGATTTTTTATTGCTTCCATAACTGCTCTTTCTCTTTGCATTTCTTCCATTTCTGCCTGTAACTTTTTTGATGGGAATACATCATGAATCGTCAGTGCTTTTCCGGATAAAATGGCTTCTGCCTGTTTCCTGACTGCACCCTCAATACTCCGCACACGCTTTTCAGTAAAAATGCTGTCTCCACGAAAACTGAACGAAAAGTTTTCCAGTGTCTCTAGACGTTCTCTTAAAATATTATCCGTATCATGTGCAAGAACCCACTGTCCCAGTTCCGTGAAATCAACCCCTACTTTCGGCTTGTGTGAATCTTGATGAAAATAATAACCTATATCATCAAATTCTTCTGTTTCTGCATCAACCATAAGAGAAAGATTCAGGTCAAACACAGGTGACATTTTTTTGAGTTCCATAGTGTCATTATCAAACAGAACACCATAGTTTCCTGCGTGTCTGTCCTCATTGAAACACACTGCGTCTATCATCAGCATTTCAAGAAATTCCTGTCCTGAACCAACCTTTTCAAAAAAACTCAGCATATCTGTCAGGCTTTTTTTCGTGCTTACAAAATCACAGTATGGAGCATAACCGTACTGTTCATCAGTAAAAAGATTGCATCTGGAAGCCCTTCTGCCATGCAGGGAAACCAGCTGATAGGAAACTGCATTGTCAGGACTGATAACTTTTGCTATCTCAGATGCCATATGTTCACAGTACGGCTCAAATCCGTTATCTTTATGTCCTCTTTTGTAAATAAATATATCAGACTGATATTCTCCGGTCTGTCGTTCCTTACGGAAACATTTCGGGTATGAACCTTCAACAGCCAGCTCCGGTGAATGCTCCGGTGACGTGGAGGAAAAAATCGTATCATGACGTTTCAATCCTTCAAAAACAATCTGCGAAACAATTTCCGTAAATTTATTCTGGTACAATGAAACATCATTCCATGTCAGACTGCTTTCAGCAGGTTTTGCCCAGAAAGTGTCATTGATACTCGCAATATGAGTTATATTGATAAATCCCTCATTGTCATAACAGCCTAAATTTTCCATAATTGTTTTAAGATGTTTCTGATGCTTTGCCGCTTTTCTGTCTGAAATCCATTCTGTAAAATTATCGGAATCAAAAGGCATTTTTCCGCACACTTCACAAAGTTCAAACTGTGTACTGCCATCAGAAAGCCGTTCCCTGCAAGTCTGAAATACTGCCACAAGACTATCTTTATTCATCAGACGATATTTTCTGATAAAATCCATATTTTTCACCTCTTTTTTCTGTCATATATTTTTATTTTATCCCTTTCAATGTTTCTTATAAATATAAATGATGTCTTCTGTGTCCGTGGATTCTGCAAGGCAGATATGCTGACTAAATCCACATATCAAACAGCTCCTTTATATCAGCATACATGGAGCTGGCTTTTACTAGAGAAGTAATATCAGAGCCTTCACCATCAAAAAGAAAATCAATATCGCTGTTTTCTGTCGCTTCACCTCTTGCATATGAGCCAATAAGCCAGACCGCTTTCAGATTATGTGCTTCAGCAACCGGTTTTATCTTCTGTCTGATTTCCTCTATTGTATACATTGCCGTTTTTCCTTTCAAATCTTTGCAGTTGTTTATTCCACGTTTTTTCTGTCTGCCATTTCAGAAAATCACATAGAGGATTTAAATCCTGCTCCACTTTCCATACTTCCAAAGCATCATAATAAGCCCTGCGGTCTTCTTCATAGATGATAACAGGCGGATGATTGTGCAGGACAAGAAAATAATTCATGGCAAGCCGTCCGGTTCTGCCGTTGCCGTCAGCGAATGGGTGAATACGCTCAAATTCAGCGTGAAAATAAGCAGTCATAACAAGAACGTTGTTATCTTCTGTACTCTGCATTTTTTCCAGCAGTCCGGAAAAATTTTTGTCTGCATGATTGCTGTATTTGCAAGTATTTTCCGTAAGACAGCCATGCAGTTCCATGATAAAATTTTCATCAAACAGACGATTTTCACCGAATGCTGTCAGAAACAGTTCATAAGCATTTTTTGCATCATGAATTTCAAACAGGGTACGCAAATCACCTGTGTAGTCAGTTACCATGTCATGCTCAAAAATTTCTCTGGTATCATGATAAGTGATATTGTCATTTCTGATTTTGCCTGAATGATAAGCATACAATACACTGAATGCATTCAGTGCTTCCGATAATTCCGCATCTGTAGTAATATGCTTATGCTGCCATAATGCAACCGCTTTTTCGTACTTTGTCATAGCAATTTTTATCTGTTAAATATAATTTATCTGCTGTATTCTTCTTTTGAAAAATCGCCGTACTGGGTCATTTCAAAAGCATCTTCAAGACAGTCATACCAGTTTGTATAGCCATATTCATATCCTAATGATTCCCTGTTTTCTGCATAAGTATCGGTCACAGCATCAATGAAACCTTCATTTGAAGCTGCATCTTTGGGAAGTTCACCGTTTTCAATCATGGAACTGATTTCACTTTTTACATCTTCCTTCAGAATAATTTTATCATATTCCTTTCTGATTTGTTCCAGTTCGTTAAAACTGATATTTATTGTACTCTCTCCATCACTGATTTGAACCTGTCTGTTTTTTGTATCAAAATCATATTCTGCCATATCAATTCTCCATTCTTCTGTTTATTATATTTTTATAATTTAACTTTCTCCAGTACTTCAGCAATATTATCCCGAATACAAAGCTCCGCCATACTATCAGCCTGTGTCGCATCACGGTTTAAAATAATCAGATGATTGCCGTGAAAATATCTTAAAAATCCGGCAGCCGGATAGACATTTAGAGACGTTCCACCAATAATCAGTACATCTGCATCTGCAATAGCCTTTACAGCCTGTTCAACGGTTTTATCCGGCAATGATTCTTCATAGAGTACAACATCAGGCTTTACGATTCCGCCGCAGTCACAGCGAGGGATATTCTCTGATTCCAGAATAAATTTTACGTCAAATGCTCTGCCACAGTGCATACAGTAATTTCTATGCACACTGCCGTGTAATTCATAGACTTTCTGACTTCCTGCAAGCTGATGCAATCCGTCAATATTCTGTGTGACAACTGCCGAAAGAATACCCTTTTCTTCAAGTTCTGCAAGTTTCAGGTGTGCCGGATTAGGTTTTGCATTGAGATAAAGCATTTTATCATGGTAGAAATCAAAGAATTTTTCTGTATGCTCCATAAAATAGCTGTGGCTTAAAATCTGCTCCGGCGGAACATCATATTTCAGATGATACAAGCCGTCCACACTCCTGAAATCAGGAATACCGCTTTCTGTAGAAACACCAGCTCCGCCAAAGAATACTGCCTGTTTCGCATGAGAAATAATCTCCTGTAATTTTTCCAGCTGTTCTGTATTCATAACTGTTCATTTCCTTTCTGATTTGTTTAAAAATATTTCAGTAATTCCCTGATTGTAAAAGTCATTTCCGCCTTTGCTTCTTCTGGTATGACTTCAAGGATTTCCTGAACAGTATAAGGCACTCTTTCTTTTACAGAAATAAATATAATATCTTCAATCTGCCTTGCAACAGATTTATATTTTCTGCACCATTCCTGCACTTCTTTCTTTTTTAATTCCTGTTCAGCATGTTCTTCAGGACTTTTCTTTTTCCAGTTAAAAGCAGCATAGGCTTTCTGCGGTGTCCTGTAGCCATATCCCTGAGCATCATCAAAGACTTCTCCTGTATCACTGTTGATAATAACATATCTTGTTTCTGTTGTAAATTCAGCAGGAACTTCAACCGTAACAACCCTGATATTTTCCGGTACTTCCCTTTTATATCCTTTATATTTTTTCTTCTTTTTCATCGTTTTTTCTCATTACCTCAAATATTTATGATATAATTTTTCACAGGCATTCTTATATGATGTTTCATGCAGCGGATTATATGCTCCTGCAAGCTCTGACGAAGACAGTTTCATGTTGATATATGCAGACGGAAGGTTATATATCCATTGCAGCAACACATACATATCAGCAATCCAGCCTAAAAGAATATCATCAGATTCTGTTTGTTTCGGACTGCATAATGAATAATCAACATCATTCATAAGCTGTCTGTAGCCTTTGTTTAACGCACTCCAGTTGCCTTTATCCATTTTATGACGGATTTCTGAATGCTGCATATACACATCAATCATAGAAAATATATCATATTCCTTAATTTCAGCAAGTTTCCGAAATAAAGATTCATGAACTTTCATTACTCCGTCAAGATACAATTCATCATATGCTGTGTTTTCAAAATTCCATTTCATAATTATTTTTTCCTTTCTTTGTAATCTGATTATTCTGTTCTTCCACAGGAAGATAGCAGCAATAATCCTTGTCATAATAAAAGTCTTCTTTGACAGCTTCCCTTGCTGTAATACCAAACGGCGAAAAACTTTCAATCTGAATTGCTCTCATTCTGCTGGTAAGAAATTTATGGACTTCACGTCTTGCACAGGTATCAGCATCACCATACTTTCCGGCAAGCACAGGATTTACTTCTTCATAATCAGTAAACACAAGACTATCAAAAGCTTTCTGACTTTTGATGAAAACCTGCTGACCCAGATTCCCTTTTCGGAACATTCTGTCTACTTCATCAACAGAAAGCTGATTATTGAGAAAAGATTCTACAATACTGATATAGCTGTCATCAGCACGGTAGCTGATAATTATATCTGTTTCTGAAGTATTTATCTTATATTTTTCAACCCGCCCATTTCAGCAGTTATTTCTGTTTGTGTTCCACGATGACAGATAACTTCGGCAAGCCATGCAAGTGTTCCATAATCATCAAGATTCATAACATCAAGACCGGACATATCAAGTTCATACTGATTACATACAGCTGATTTCGGTGAACCATTAATCCACGCCCATTCTCTGGCTTTTTAAATATCTTCAGTTGTATAGAATCCACTTCCGTAATCATTATCTTCCTTTCCGATTCCAAACATTGGCTTTTTTAAAATCACATCACTGCCATGATACAATATCTTTCTCATAAAAATTCTCCTTTTTACCCGTTCAAACTGATTTGTTCTGCTTTCTGCTGTATTCTCTGTTCCTGGGAAACAAAATAATCATAAGTATCTGTAATATAGTCTTCGAGCAGTGAATAATTGAAATCAGGCAGTTCAAAGACTTTCCGTGTTTCTTCAGAAGCATACATGACAGCATTGACAATCTTATCTCTTTCCGGCAGACTATCGTTCAGAACACGACAGCACAAACTTTGATTCAGAATATCTTCCGTGAACAGATTTCCTCTTTCCATATCAATTCTTGGGATTCCAGAAGCTATCAGGCACATATTATAATCAAAATAAGGTGCTAACCCTGTTATTTCACCTGTACTGCTGTCACGGAGAAATCCAACATTCTGATTATGCCTGTCTCCGTTGTGCAGAAGTGCATCATAAAACAGCATCATAACATAAGGCTGGAGCAAGTCATTGTTTATTCGTGAGAGAATATATTCAGGTTCTTCATTATCAGAATAGTAATTGCAGAACGGTTCAAAATCCATTCCGGCATTATCAGTAAAATCCTTTGTGATAATGCAGACCGATTCAAGACCTGTTGCTTCTGAAATGCTTTTCTGAATCATATATTCAGCAACAGGGACTTCCATAGCTTTCAGAAAAAGATAAGCATAATATTCCGAAATAAGTTCCTGCGTATTTCCCTGCTTGAACATATACCACGCATTATCCATAAACCGCCATGCTTTTTCAAAACTGCCGACTGTTCCCATTTCCCTGTAGCCTGATATATCTCCGCTGTGCGAATCAGATGAACCATAAAAAGCAATATCTGCCAGTTCCTCATTGTACTTTTTCAAAGAACGATAATCAAGATTTTCGTCTGCTTTCTGAATCCACCAGTTATCTGTAATAGTAATGCCGTGACCGACATTTATCATCTGGTCTGTATCAGCATAGGATTTCAGTCTCAGAGCCTTGAACAGCCGTCTTGAATGTGAACGGTGTACATCTACCGTTCTGTCATCAAGCCAGCGGTTTAAAGGCATACCGACTGCAAAACAGGCAGGACATAAATCCTGATTTAATATTTTGATTATTTGATTTTCATCAGCTTCCGCAATGACATCATTTCTGTGCATAATATAGTACTGCATTATATTCCTACTCCTTTCATTTTTACGCATTATCAGGCGAAAAACTCTGATAATATTATACCATATTTTCAGCAGTCTGTCAATTTATTTACGCAAAAATGATGTTTTCATCAGGCATAATCAGGAAACCATATGCTCCGATACCTTTCAGCACATCTGAAAGTGGCAGGAAGCGATACTGATTTCCGTTTTTCTACTGGTTCTTCCATTTCCGGAACTGTTGTATCTTCTGTAAAACGGCATATTTCTTCCTTATTTTCACCGTACAAAGCGTTCTGCACACGATTCCGCATTTCGTCTGTGACAGTGAAAGTTCCGTCTTCAGAAACAGCACCAGACTTCTGATTCTCATGTTTGTCGGCAGGGCAGACTGATTCCGTTTTTTCCGTTGTTTCTTCCGCTTCAGGAGCTGTTGTATCTTCTGCAACCTGAATCACTTCTTCTGTTTCCTCTGTTTGATTACCATCTGAAACTGTTTCCGCAATATCTGTCACAGTATCAGCAGATTCCTGCGGAACGGATTCTTCAACTGCCGGAACAATCTGCTTTGATTCTTCCACAGCTGTTTCTGGTTCTGCGGATGTTTCTTCAGCAGGTAAATCAAAATTATTTTCTTTCATCCAGTTCACCCATTCTTCATGCTGTTCTTTTGCTTTTCTTCTTTTTTCTTCCGCTTCTGCAAGATGCCTGTCCATCACTGCAATTTTATGCTGAACCGTGAGATTCATTTCCTGATATTCACCGTCAAGGAAAGATACAAGCATAGCTTCCTTGTACGCTTTTTTGTTTGTGACATCAGAATATTCCGCTGACTTGTTTTCCGAATGCGTGCGGAAACTTTGAACGAACTCAAAAATGCTGTCATCAATGCCATATTTGTCCGCATGGATTTCATTCAGGCGGTGAATCAATCGACTTCTGGAAACAGTTTTTCTTCCTGCTTTGCTTGTACAAATAATCCTTGCAAGACTTCTGAACGTTTCATCAGCAAAAGTCCTGTATTCGTCAGAATCAATACAATGATACCGTCCGAGAAATTTCAATGCGTTTTCCATTGTCTCCTGATTATCCATGAATGAATCAGGAATGATGCAGTCTTTCAGGTCATCATCATAATCACCAAAATAACTATAGTAATTTTCTTCGCTGTCAAAAATTTCAGAATCCAGATTATATCCAGGATAGTGCATTTCTTTCAGCATTTCCCTGAAACCAAGAACTTTTACAGGTTCAGAATGTTCTGTTTCAGAACGTTCCTTTTTCGGCTTATCTTTTTTGTCTGCACTGTTCTGTGAAGTGTATTTTAGGGTAAATTCAGCTATCACGGATTTCAGATAGCTGTCCCTTGCTTTCACATATTTCAGCTTCTTCAGACTTTTTGTACATTCTGCTTCCAGGCTTTTCAAGAATACAGGCAGTCCGTTTGCTGTATAGACTGTCCAGAGATTCTGTAACAGTTTATCAGAATCCACCATTCTTTTACTGCTGATTCTTCCTGTGGAAATCATTTCAGCCAGATACTGTTTCACTTCTTCTGCAAAGCCTGTCATTCCAGAAAACATGATTTCCAGCTCTCTGATTTCAGTAACCTGTGAAACAGTATCAGAATGATTTTCCTTTGAATCTAAAACACTCGTCCGTCCGGCTGTCGATTCCACTGCCGACTGACTGACAGACTTAGTATTTAATAAATTAGAGCGTGTTAACATAAAAAATGGCATCAAAAATCATAGCCATAGTAACTA
>CAMWQI010000076.1 GCA_947176345.1 uncultured Ruminococcus sp. | reverse complement strand
TCCACGTGGAACAATTCATACAGACCGACGCAAAATGTTCCACGTGGAACAATTCGCACAGATAGATACAAAATGTTCCACGTGGAACAATCCACAAGAAGTTACGTTACTGAAAAATTGCACTTATAATGGGTATCACAGCACTGAATCCCAATGCAATAAGCATTTGATGTGAGGTAAGTGTCACTGTTTCAAATACAGTCTGCAATGGCGGAAATGCTATTGCTAATGCCAATGCTCCGAATGATACAAGCACAGCAAGTACGAGTTTTATGTTATTGAAAAATTTTATTTTAAAAATTGATTTTGTTTCAGATTTGCACTCAAAAACGTGTATGAGTTGTGACATTACAAGAGTAATCAGTGCAGATGTACGACCAGCTTCAATAGTTCCACCCATGCGGAGAGTTACTGCAAATGAAGCAAGCGTTGAAAGTCCTATGAATATACCCCTGAAAATTATTTTTCCCATAAGACCATCTGAAAAAAATCCCTCTGTGGATTTTCGTGGTGGTTTTGTCATTATATCGTTTTCGGGAGGCTCAAGACCTAATGCAATAGCCGGCAAACCGTCTGTTACAAGATTTACAAGAAGTATCTGCACTGGTAATAGTACAATAGGCATACCCATTAAAATTCCTAAAAACATTGTAAGCACTTCACCTATATTGCATGAAAGCAGATATCTTACAAATTTTCTGATATTTGAATAAACACAACGTCCCTGTTCAACTGCATTTACAAGAGTTGCTAAATTGTCGTCAAGAAGTATAACATCAGCAGCTTGTTTGGTCACGTCCGTGCCGGTAACGCCCATAGCTACACCGACGTCGGCTTCCTTTATAGCCGGAGCGTCATTTACGCCATCACCAGTCATCGTGACAATTTCTCCACGACGCTTGAAACTCCTTACGATTCTTAATTTATGGACTGGTTCTACTCTTGCAAAAACCGTATATTTATGTATTTCCCTGTCAAGTTCCTCATCAGTCAGATGGTCAAGTTCTGCACCAGTCATAGCCTTACCGCCTTTAAGAAGACCAGCTTTTTTTGCAACTGCCACAGCCGTATTTATGTGGTCGCCGGTAATCATGACTGTTTTTATTGAGGCGTTGGAACACTTTCGTATAGCGGTTTTAGCCTCTTCACGAGGTGGGTCAATCATGCCGGAAAGTCCTAAAAATACAAGATTAGTTTTTTGTGGGTCTAATGTATCAGAAATGCAGTAAGCCAGTGCCAGAACCCTCAAAGCCTTGTCTGACATTTCTATGACTTTGTCAGAAATTTCACGGCGTATTTTCGGCGTAAGCGGATTTATTGTGCCGTTTTCGTCCATATACTGTGTACAGCGTGGCACGATAACTTCTTCTGCACCCTTAAAATAAATTCTTTTTTCGGAGTTCACAGAACAGTGTACAGCCATAAAACGTGTTTCACTGTCAAATGGATATTCGTCAAGTTTCCGGAAATTCATTTCAAGTGACTGTTTTGTTATACCGGCTTTTGCCCCCGCAATAAGCAAGGCTACTTCAGTAGGGTCACCGGTGACTTGCCATTCACCTTTTCCGGTAAGATTTCCTCTGTTTCGATTTTTAGGCTGTTTCAAAGTACTTATTGTAGCGGTTGAGCATATAACGCCACATCTTAACGCTTCCATAAGTGATTTTTCATTTTGTGGGTTTACTGAAATATTTTCCTTGCCTTTTGTAAGTCCGCCGTTTATTTTGTAACCCATACCACTAAAATAATAACTCTCTCCGACTGTACTTAATTCAGTGACAGTCATTTTATTTTCAGTGATAGTTCCGGTCTTGTCGGAGCATATCACAGACGCACAACCTAAAGTTTCTACACTGTGAAGTTTATTTACAAGGGCTTTTTGTTTCAGCATACGGTTTACGGCAAGTGCAAGTGCTATAGTGACGGTAGCCGGCAGACCCTCCGGAATTGCGGCTATAGCTATGGTAATACCCGTCATGAGCATTTCAAATACATCTTCTCCACGCAGTACACCAGCAACGAAAACCGCCACACATACCACAAGACATATTATAGCAACAACTTTTCCGAGTTCCGCAAGTCTTTTTTGCAGAGGAGTCATTTCCTTGTCAATGTCAGTGAGCATTTCAGAAATTCTGCCCATTTGTGTACGTTTTCCGGTAGCAATTACTTTGGCACGGCACACGCCTTTAGTGGCAGACGTTCCACAATAAACTATATTATCCTTGTTTAATGAGTTATCAGTATCATTTGTAAGTCCTGCAATTTTTGCGACTGCTTCTGATTCTCCGGTAAGCATAGCTTCATCAGCGAAAAAGCCGAAAGATTTCAGTACAACGCAGTCTGCCGGTACTCTGTCACCCGCTTCAATTTCTATAACGTCATCAACGACAAGTTTTGATGCGTCAATTTCTTTAAGTACTCCGTCACGGTAGCACTTTGCTGTCGGGGAAGTCATAGCTTTCAGGGATTCAAGAGTATGTTCTGTTCTGTATTCCTGAATAAATCCGAGAATTGAATTCAGCAATACTATAAGAATTATTGTCACAGCATCAGAAATTTCGCCGAGGAGTACCGATATAACTGTAGCCCCTAAAAGAATCATTACCATTACGTCCTTGAATTGATTAAAGAATATTGTCACCGGACTGGTTTTCTTTCCGCTGTCAAGGACGTTTTCACCATCTTCTTTAAGCCTTGCCGAAGCCTCTTTTTCCGTAAGTCCCATAATATCACCCTTTCAGATGTTGTTATTTCGTCATTACAGAATATGAGACTTTTCGGACAAATATGCATATCACTGAAATACATAAACTTTTCGTCTTGTATCAGATAAAAAAAGTCCTGCAATACAATATGCATTGCAGAACTTTTTTTCATGTTATACCGAGACCGAAACTAATAGATAATGCGGTATTTACCTTATTCATAGCACCGAGGTCAAGTTCACCCATTTTGTCTTTAAGACGTTTCTTGTCTATTGTACGAATTTGTTCAAGTAGTACAATGCTGTCCTTTGCGAGACCACACTTGTCAGCCTGAACCTCAATATGTGTTGGAAGATGTGTCTTGTCACGTTGACTTGTAATAGCCGCCGCAATGACCGTCGGACTGTGTTTGTTTCCGACATCGTTCTGAACAATAAGTACTGGTCTTATACCGCCCTGCTCCGAGCCAACAACTGGACTAAGGTCGGCATAATAAATTTCGCCTCTTTTTACTGGCATGATATTTCACTCCTGATATTAGATTTTCAGCATAAGCTGATAATATTATTAACCGGTTAAGTATGATTATACGCTTATTTTCATTATATGTAATCAGGAAAGAAATGGTTTGTGAAATAAAAAAATCAGGATTTATTTATCCTGATTTTTTTGTGTTTTGCGTGTTAGTTTTTTGTATTTGGCGTGTAAGAATATTACTGTTAAAGTTACAGCAGTTCCGACCGAATAGCACACTAAATCTATTACAGAAAAGCTTGTTCCTATCAGCACGCGGAAAAATGTTATATCACCCAGACCGAGTATGTCAACTATATGGATATATTGCAGAAATTCCACTAAAAATGCAAATATCATCACACCTATGGCGGTAAGATAATTATTTGCATTTATAAGAAACATTTTCACAAAACAGTATACAACCCATACTACAATGACATCACCCATGTAATTTCTTATGAATCCGCCATGGATAAAAAGTGCTATTAAAACCTCAACAATTAAAAGCAGAAAAAATCCTGTTATATATGGAATACGTTTTTTCATAGCAGTTTCACCAAATCGGGAAAAATTTCTATACTGCGTTTAAGAATGCCATTCATCATAGCTATTGCAATTCCATAATTTGTAAATGGTATATTTTGGTCAATCGCCGATTTCATGCGGTATGTGACTTCACGTTCATTCAGCATACAGCCACCGCAATGGATAATTAGTTTATATTCTGATAAATTTTCCGGAAATTCCCGTCCTGATGACAGTTTTATATTTAGATTTTTTCCGGTAAATTTTTTCAGAAGTGCCGGAAGTTTCACACTGCCAATATCACCGCACTGCCTGTGGTGCGTACAGCCTTCCGAAATAAGAACTGTGTCACCGTCATTAAGTGAATGTAAAGCAGACGCACCTTTCACGGCAGTATCAAGAAACCCTTTATATCTTGCCATTAAAATGGAAAACGATGTAAGCGGAATATTATCCGGAACTATTTTACTCACATAACCAAATGCCTGACTGTCTGTTATTACCATTTTAGGTGTGAGGAATTTTCTTAAAGTTTCCGCAAGCTGAAATTCTTTCGTCACAACTGCTATTGCATTTGAGTCAAGAATATCACGAATAGTTTGTTGCTGTGGCAGAATAAGTCTTCCTTTAGGTGCAGAGTCGTCTATGGGAGTTACAAGAATGATGACATCATTTGCCTGAACCAAATCCCCGATTATGTGTTTTTCAGTTTCACGGACGGCAAGTGATGCAATTTTTTCTTTCAGTTCATGAATGTTATGTTTATTCAGAGCACTTACAGAAATTTCATTTGTTCCACGTGGAACATTTTTAATATCAGATTTATTGTAAGCGATTACATACGGAATATTTTTAATTTTAAATAGTTCGATAAGTTCATTGTCGGAATCTGAAATACCCGTTGTGCTGTCCACTACGAGTACGGCTATATCAGTTCTGTTAAGAATTTGTTTAGTTTTCCGGACACGCATTTCACCGAGTTTTCCGGTATCGTCGTAACCAGCCGTATCAGTAATCACCACCGCACCTAACGGCAGTAACTCCATAGCCTTTGAGACAGGGTCTGTAGTAGTACCTTTTATATCCGATACTACAGAAAGTTCCTGACCGGTCACGGCATTTACAAGGCTTGATTTACCGACATTTCTTTTACCGAAAAATCCTATATGAACTCTTTCACCGGACGGCGTATCATTAAGACTCATAAAAAAAACTCCTCCTGTAAAATCCGGACAGCCTTTTATATGACTGTCCGGAATATTAATTATAGTTATATACGTGCAACACCCGTATCACGTGCAGCCTGTGCAACTGCTTCAGCTACAGCCTGTGCAACTGATTTGTCAAGAACGCTTGGTATAATATAATCCGGAGCGAGTTTGTCCTCAGTCACAAAAGATGCAATAGCCTTAGCAGCGGCAATTTTCATAGCATCGTTTATATCGCTTGCACGAACATCTAACGCACCCCTGAAAATTCCAGGGAATGCAAGAACGTTATTAATCTGATTAGGATAATCGCTTCTGCCAGTACCGACTACAGCCGCACCTGCTTCAATGGCATCTTCCGGCATGATTTCCGGAGTAGGATTAGCCATAGGGAAAATAATTGGGTCTTTAGCCATAGATTTTACCATTTCTTTAGTAAGACAGTTAGGTGCTGATACACCTATAAATACATCTGCACCTTTGATAACGTCCGCAAGAGAACCTTTACGCATTTGTTTATTAGTTATTTCAGCCATTTCGTCCTTTACGGGATTCATATCTTCGGTACGTCCTTTATAGATTGCACCTTTACGGTCGCAAAGTACAACATCTTTCAGACCCATAGAAATGAGGAGTTTTATAATTGCAATGCCTGCTGCACCTGCTCCGCTTGTTACAACACGGATATCATCAATGTGTTTTCCGGTAAGTTTCAAAGCATTCAGCATAGCGGCAAGTGTAACAACTGCTGTTCCGTGCTGGTCATCGTGGAAAATCGGAATGTCACAGCATTCCTTTAATTTTTTTTCGATTTCAAAGCAACGCGGTGCAGAAATATCCTCAAGATTTACGCCACCGAAAGAACCGGCAAGTAATCTGACAGTATTTACAATATCGTCTACCGACTTTGAACGTATGCAAAGTGGTATTGCATCAACGTCACCGAAAGCCTTGAATAAGGCACATTTGCCCTCCATAACAGGCATACCGGCTTCCGCACCTATATCGCCGAGACCGAGTACAGCAGTTCCGTCGGTAACAACTGCAACAAGATTTGAACGACGTGTGAGGTCATAACTTTTGAGTACATCTTTTTGAATTTCGAGGCATGGCTGTGCAACTCCGGGGGTATATGCAAGTGACAAGTCTTCTGTGGTTTCAAGGGGAGTACGGCATACAACTTCTACTTTGCCTTTCCATTCATAGTGTTTTTTAAGGGATTCTTCAGCATAATTCATTGGTAATTTATTTCCTTTCTTAAAAATAACAGCGAAAAACCGTATTTTAAACGGTTTTCCGCTGTGCTGTGATTATTTTCAGAATTCAATCTGTGCGATAAACTTCTTTAATGTGTCGGCACTCTTGCGGAGCTTTTCAAGTTCTTCATCAAGGAGAGGCGGATTTATTTCCCCTACAATGCCGTGACCGTTCACAATGCATGGGAGTGAAAGACATACATCATCAATTCCATATCTGCCGTTTGTGAGGGTGGAAACAGTAAGGATATTGTTTGCGTTGCGGATAATTGTTTCACATATCTTGTTTACAGAAAGAGCAATAGCATAGAAAGTAGCACCCTTTCTCTTGATAACCTCACCGCCTGCTGCACGTACGCTATTTTCAATTTCATCTGTATTGAGTTCTTCGAGTGAGCGACCGGTTGCCTTCCAGTAATCGAACATATTCATACCACCGATATTGGTTGTTGACCACGGAACGAAAGATGTGTCACCGTGTTCACCGAACATATAGGCATGAATGCTCTTTGGGCTTATACAAGCCTTTTCGGCAATATCTGAACGGAGTCTTGCACTGTCAAGGATTGTTCCTGAGCCTATAACCTGTGAGGGTTTAAGGTCTGTACATTGTAAAATAGCGTATGTAAGAATATCAACAGGATTGCTGACTACTACATAAATTGCATCAGGTGCAATTTTTGCAACATTCGGCATAACCTGCTTTATGATATTTACATTGTTCTGCATGAGGTCAAGTCTTGACTGACCAGGTTTTCTTCCCATGCCAAGAGTTACAACGACGATATCAGAACCTGCTATATCGTCATATGTGCCGTCGGTGATGTCGATATTATGAGCGAAAGAAATACCATGGCGTATATCCATAGCCTCACCCTTAGCCTTAGCCTCGTTGATGTCAACAAGAACAACGTCAGAGCAAGTGCCGTGTACTGCGAATGTATAAGCAATAGTAGCACCTACATTACCAGCTCCGAGAACAGAAATCTTACTGCCTTTATTATTTTTCATTTCTTAGTATCCTCCATAAATTAAAATTTTCGCACATGAGATACGAATTTATACATAATTCTATTATAACATAAAAACAGAAAATATCAAGTAAAATAATAATAATTTATTAAAAATTGTAAAAACGCACAAAACAGAATATGTTTTAATGTGCGATTTTCCATATTATCATGTTAAAACTTTTTTGCTTTAAAAATTTTTCAGGAAATTTATGTATAATATACGCAATAATATGAATATTTTCAAAAAAAATGAATATTTATCCAAAACTACTTGACATTGCCAGCAATAAGTGTATAATATAGTTATTGAATAAAAATAGTCGCTCCATATGGGGCATTGATTAAAACAGGAGGTTTTTAAAATGGCTAAGGAAATTAAAAAAGTCGTTCTTGCTTATTCCGGCGGTCTTGATACATCAATCATCATTCCGTGGCTCAAGGAAAATTACAATAACTGTGAGGTTATCGCTGTATCTGCTGATGTCGGACAGGGTACAGAACTTGATGGTCTTGACGAAAAGGCAAAGAAGACAGGCGCTTCAAAACTTATCGTTCTTGACTTAAAGGAAGAATTTATACAGGATTATGTTTTCCCGACTGTTCAGGCTGGTGCAGTCTATGAAAACAGATATTTGCTTGGTACATCTTTTGCACGTCCGATTATTGCAAAGAAAATTGCAGAAATCGCTATTGCAGAGGGTGCAGACGCAATCTGTCACGGCTGTACGGGTAAGGGTAATGACCAGGTTCGTTTTGAACTTGCTATAAAGGCATTTGCTCCGGATATGGCTATCATTGCACCATGGAGAGAATGGAACATCAAGTCAAGAGACGAAGAAATTGACTATGCAGAAGCACATGACATTCCGCTGAAGATTAACAGAGAGACAAACTATTCAAAGGATAAGAATATCTGGCATCTCTCACATGAAGGTCTTGACCTTGAAGACCCGGCTAATGAACCGCAGTACGAAAAGGAAGGTTTCCTTGAATTAGGCGTTTCACCTATTGTTGCTCCAGACAAGCCCACATATGTGACAATTCACTTTGAAAAGGGTGTTCCGACAGCTATCGATGGCAAGGAAATGAATGGTACAGAAATTGTTACCACACTTAACAAACTTGGTGGTGAAAATGGTATCGGTCTTGCTGATTTGGTTGAAAACCGTCTTGTCGGCATGAAGTCAAGAGGTGTTTATGAAACTCCTGGTGGTGCTATTCTTTATCATGCACATGAAGTTCTTGAAACAATCTGTCTCGACAAGGAAACAGCAAGAGTTAAACAGTATCTCAGCATAAAGTTTGCTGATATTGTATATAATGGTCAGTGGTTCACACCACTTCGTGAGGCTATGAGTGCATTTGTTACTGAAACTCAGAAGACAGTTACAGGTGATGTTAAACTCAAACTTTACAAGGGCAATATCATTAACGCTGGTGTTACTTCTCCTTACACTCTCTATGATGAGGAAGTTGCTACTTTCGACGCTGATGAAGTTTACAATCAGGCTGATGCTACAGGCTTTATTAATCTCTTTGGACTTCCGATTCATGTTAAGGCTAAACTTGACCAGAAAAGAAACAACAAGTAATTTAATCCGGTTTATATAATAATTTGCACGGGCAGGGTAACTCCTGCCTGTTGTACTTTAAAATCGGGATAAATTAGAAATTACGGAGGTGTATATATGTCTGTATTATTTACAACTGAACGCTTGAAAATCAGGAAATTTATATCAGATGATTATGAAGATTTAGCTGATATTTTGACAGATACTGAAGTTACATATTTTGAACCTTATGAAACTTTTACGAGAGATGCGTGTATTCAGGAGGCAATAAATTTTTCAGAAAGTGAGGAATTTTTTGCTGTTGTCTTAGATAATAAAGTTATTGGCAAAATATATTTTTCTGATAAGGGTTCTGGTAACTATGAGATAGGATATACCTTTAATAGTAAATTTCAGGGCAAAGGATATGCTTATGAAAGTGTATATGGTATGATAAAATATGCTTTTTCGTTTCTTGGTGTCCGTCGCATATTTGCAGAAATAAATTCAAGGAATACAAAATACGTAAATTTGGCAGAACGTCTTAAAATGCGGAAAGAAGCTGAACATAAAGAACTTTTTCCGCGAAAAGAAAATAATAACATTTTTGATGATTTCTATGTCTATGCTATATTGAAAAAGGAGTTTGAAACATAAACTTTGAAAAGGAGAATATTAATATGAATTGTCCATATTGTGAAAAGGAAATGGAAAAAGGCACAGCATCTTTTATGACGTTACAGGGAATTGCACAGATAATGTTATCCTATACTTCAGACGAAGAAGCTAAAAAAGGATTTTTTACCCGAAAATCAAAGGATAAAATTATTTTATCGGGAGCAAAAACGGAAACATATTGTTGTCCTTGTTGCAAAAAAATTATGCCGGTTTTGGATATTGGTTAAAATCAAGATAAATTTAAGTTTATCAAGGAGAAGATGAAATGAATAAAACAATTTTATTTGTAATTTTACAGCAGTATGCAGATTGGGAAGCTTCATATATAACATCTGCAATAACCCTGTTAGGTCAAGGACAGTATGATATAAAAACAGTGTCATTATCAAAGGATTATGTGCAGTCAATAGGTGGATTTAGGGTATTGCCGGATTATGATTTATTATCTGTTCCGGAAGATTATGAAGCATTAATTTTAATCGGCGGAATGACATGGAGAAATCAGAACGCACAACAGATAAAAACTCTTGTAGAGGATTGTTATAAAAAAAGTAAGGTATTAGGTGGTATTTGTGATGCTTCTGCTTTTTTAGGTACAGTCGGAGTTTTAAATGATGTAATGCATACAAGTAATGATGTCAATGACTTAAAACAATGGGCAGGTTCTGTTTATACAGGCGAAACAAAATATATTGCTAAACAGGCAGTAAGAGACAAAAACATTATAACAGCAAACGGAACAGCTCCTATGGAATTTGCAAAAGAAATTTTACTTGCTTTAAACGTTGCAGATGAGAAGAAAATATCAGAGTGGTATAATTTCCATAAATTAGGGTTTTATACTGCATCTATGCCTGCAATGTAAAATGAGTGTTTAAATATGAAAGTAATCAAAAGTATATTTAAAGGTATATTTT
>CAMWQI010000075.1 GCA_947176345.1 uncultured Ruminococcus sp. | reverse complement strand
CACCATACTCTCCTGAATTCAATCCCATTGAAAAATACTGGTTTGTATTACAGCACAGAATAAAGTCTTTTTTACGTATCAATGTTTCTTTAGATGATGCTATTCATTACGTTTTTCGCTATCCTTGATATTCCATTTTAAAATAGGATTACTATATAACGGGTAAAGGAATTTGATTTTTTTAATGAATAGACTGCTTTTTGGAAGAACCCATCATGCTCATAATAGATGCTGATGAAGAAAAGCAGGTCATAGACAATAAAGTTCTGGAAATCATATGGAGCGATGATTTTTATCTTGATGATGACAAAAAAGAGCTGTACCTTAAAAATAGTTATGCAGAAGTGTACGGAAAATATGTTGTTTGCTGGGTGTATATCGCACAGGGATAGGGTGGAATAGTTTTCGTGTGGGATACTGATAAAAAAGAAGTGGTTCACTATTCAAACGGAGAGTTTGTAGTAAAAGCGTGCTTGCATGATAATAAAATTTATATATTGAGACTTATTTCTTACTGGGGAGTTAAAGCACATCTTAAACTTGGTTACTGTGAATTCGGAACTAAGTCGGAGGATAGTGAAGATATTGAAGTTAAAACAGAACTTAAAATGAGTAATAACAGATTTTTCAATCCTGATAACTATTTCTTTGAGTTTGATAGTGATGGATTTGTAAGTATCAGGACAGTCGGATAAAGTTATATTTCACTTGATTTACATTTCTTTTTGTGATATAATAGAAGAAATAAAGCAAGAAGGTGATATACAATGAGAAGGTATTTCAATATAACAGGGGATTGCAAGCCGAAACTGCACTATATGGTAGAACTGACTCAGAGGCTTGAAAAGATAAAGGCAATGGTTGACAGCGGAGAATATTTTGTAATCAATCGTGCCAGACAGTTCGGAAAGACTACCACTCTCAAAGCGTTACAGAGGTTTCTTACAGACGAGTATTATGTAATAAGTCTTGACTTTCAATACCTTACTGATGAGGATTTTATGGATTCAAAAAGCTTTGTCATTGCTTTCGCTCAGGAAATACTGGATTCTGTAAATGAAAGTATTGTGATTCCAGATGAACAAAGAAAACAGCTTGAAGAAATAGCAGACGGTAAAGCAGTAAGAATGGCTGTACTGTTCAGAATAATTACCAAATGGTGTAGTACTGTTACAAGACCGCTGGTACTTATGATTGACGAAGTAGACAGTGCTTCTGATAAAAGGGTATTTCTGGACTTTTTGGGATTGCTGAGAGCCTGTTATATTAACAGAGATATAAATCCAACATTTCAGTCTGTAATACTTGCTGGAGTTCATGATATAAGAAATCTGAAGCAGAATATACGCCCTGACAGTGAGCATAAACATAACAGTCCATGGAATATAGCTGCAAAATTTGATATTGATATGAGTTTTTCTGTATCTGATATATCAGGAATGCTTGAAGAATATGAAACCGATAACCATACTGATATGAATATTGAAGAAATATCTCAGCTTATTTATGATTATACTTCGGGTTATCCTGTACTTGTAACAAAAATCTGTAAGTATATTGATGAGGAAGTTAAATTATGGACAAAAGACGGAATTGTAAAAGCAGTAGGAATTATTCTTGGAGAAACAAATCCGTTGTTTGAATCTCTTATAAATAAAATAGAAGATTATCCTAATATTAAGGATAATCTTTACAGGATTCTTATTAAAGGTGAAAAAATGCCATACAGTCCTGATAATGAATCAGTAAAAAGTCTTATGAGATATGGATTTGTCAAAGTTCAGAATAATGAACTCGTTATATCAAACAGAATCTTTGAAACACGTCTGTATAATTTATTGCTGACATCTGATGAAATGAAAAATACTCCTATTTTTAAAGCGGGTTATTGTGACAAGCCTGAATTTATAAAAAATGGTCAGCTTGATATGGAACTCATATTGGAACGTTTCATTATTCACTTCAATGACATATATGGCAATAATCCTGATAAGTTTATTGAAGATGATGGCAGAAAGTATTTTTTGCTTTATCTACGTCCGATTATAAATGGTGTAGGCAATTATTACATCGAAGCTCAGACACGTGACCACAAACGCACTGATATTATAGTAGATTATCTTGGTCAGCGTTATATAATTGAATTAAAAATTTGGCACGGAGATGAGTACAACAGCAGGGGAGAGCAGCAAATTGCTGATTATCTTGAATACTATCATATCAATAAAGGCTATCTGCTGAGTTTTAATTTTAATAAAAATAAGAAAATCGGATTGCAGACTATTGAAATCGGTGATAAAACTATTGTTGAGGCAATAGTATAATCAAATTTGCATACCCTTATCAGTACCCTTACGGCAATGAAATTACCCTGAAAACAATGAAAATAATGCGATTTTACGTGAAATAAAACGCCTATTTTTAGAGATATTTCGTTAGTTTAGTACTGAATGATACGAGTTTTTGGATTCTCATAACCCGAAGGTCGTTGGTTCAAATCCAGCCGCCGCAACCAAACAAACCACGTAATATAGGCAAAAACCTATATTACGTGGTGATTTTTTTGTCCGTTATTTTGAGCTTGACCCCAAAATGACCCCAAAAGTGCGAGACTTGTGTGCTGTGTGATATTGAGTATTAATTGATAATAAAAATTTGCGTTAACCTTAGTTAACAAGCGGATAAAGATATGGAGCAGGTTATTAAAACCTGCTCCTTTCTATTGATTTATTCTTTAATTTGTGTTATAATTTTCAGGAGGGATATCAAGTACATCGACATACTCTTCTGTGACTGGTGATGTTTTTGCTGTTGGAGAGGCAAAATTGAGTTCAATGTTATTGGACGGATTGTTTTTTGTAATTGAATCTATGATTTCAGTTGCCTGCTCACATGGTACATTATTGAAAACATAATTATATGTCGGATTGTTAGGTGTGCTGGATTGAATGCACTGTGAATGCTGATTGGGTATTGGCATATTATTAGGAATAAACTGCCATATCTGTTCATTGTCATTTCCATAAAGAATACCTATTCTTTGATGGTTCTGATATACAACAAATTCAGAATTTTCCAATTTAACATTAGCAAACGGTACAAATTTATTATTGAAATCCATTGTACACAGATATGCATTGCCGCTGCTGTCAAAGTATGTATGGGCGTATGCAGTATAATTTGGTATCTGAACATGCTTATTGAAACATCTGGTTAATCCACCTAACACATTCACTATAATTGTTGGTTCAGACTGGTATTGCTGGTCACTTACGGAAACAGAAGTTGTAACAGGTACTTCATCAGGTTCACGGATATTTTTGCTGAGTTTAGTTTCTGCTGTATCAGCATCAGGTTCGTCTATGCCCGCTTCTCTTTTTAAGTTATTCATATAATCAGCTATCATTGTGTTGTCATCATTCATGTGAAATTCTCCTTTTTTATCGAGGTTTATACTGATATTTTAACATAAAATTATATTATTGTCAATGAAATTATGGGGTTATAAAATGACATTTGCAGAGTCGAATACAATTCAGGCAGATGAAATGAGCTGGCTGAACAATGACACACAGAACAGGAAAATGCAGCTTATGACAGACAGGAGTAAGATGACAAACCAGAAAATAACAATTTCATCGGGAGGGTTGCAGATTCCAGATAATTCGGTAAAGCTTAATAACAGTTTTTATGGAAAAAACGTAACAAATTTCTGTATAGCCCGTGCAGTGAGAAAGATATATCATGCACACGACAGGACATATTCCGATACTGTAATGATAGAGTGCGAGAATATATATTGCGAAAGATTTAATGTGATAATCAAATATGAAGATTTTATTAATTTTCACATTAAATCAGAATTTGAAAAACAGTCAGGTAATGCAATATTTTCAGCAGATATAAAGGCTTCCAAAATGAACGGATTACTTTTTAACTATATAAAAAGTGTGATGAAGGAGAAAAGGATTGAAATAGCTGATAAACCTGGGTTTTACCTGAAAAATGAATCTTACAACTTTATTGCCCACAAAGACGGAAATGAGGAGTACGAAACAGATGCAGTAAGACAGGCGAAATTTGAAACAGCGGAAATATCGGAGCATGATACAGACTGTCAGGTTGTCAGGTCTGCAATTCAGAATCACAGAATTCTGAATATGCTTATGATGCTGGATATATCGTCATTTATGTATACTCTGCTGAAAGACAGCGGTCATATTTTTAACAAAATTGTAGCTGTAACAGGTTGTGACACAAAGGAAAAAAAGCAGATGCTCAGAAACTTTTTTAAAGTATATGAGCATAACTGTAATGAAGATATGTCGCTTGATGTCAGGATTAAAGAACTCAGAAATACTGTATTTTCCCGAAAAGATGAAATGATTATTCTTGAAGACGATGCTTCAACAAAAAATCGTCTGTCGGAAAACACGAGGTTTCTGTATAACTGTTTTGTACGGCGGAGAACGGACGATGGTGAAATTGCTGAGTGTAACTGCATGGTTATATGCAGTAAGGCTCAGACTGTCAGTGTGTTTGAAGAATATTCTGACGACATAATATGGATTGATGTATCTGATATGTGTGAATTAAAGGACTGTTTTGGTGCTGTTGTCAGACTTAAACACAGAATAAGAAATGCAGTGATTCAGATTGCTGAAACAAAAAAATTACTGCCCATGTTCTTTGATACAAGTGAATATACATCTGAGTGCGGAGAGGATTCGTTTTTGAGTACACTGCATATGGTGGAAACAGTATGCGATAAAATGCTTAAAACAGGTATTGATATAGGTTCGCAGTCGGAGAAAATTATTTCGGATATATCATGGTATTTAAGAAATTCAGAGCTGTTTTATGATGAAAACCACATAACAGAACAGTTTGGAGTTGTTCTCAGCAAGACCGTTGAGCAGGGTAAAATCGCTTTTGGAAATACAGATTTGACAGAAAATCTTCCAGTAATTCATGTTAAAGGTGATTTGCTTCTTACAAATGTAAACGATTTTGCAAGGCTTGAACAGATGATACCGTTCGGACTTATAGACAAAACTCCGAAAAGCAACGGAATAAGGCTGAGGAGTATATTGTGTGAAAAAGGTTATCTTGTAACCAATAACGGCGATAAAATGCTGTATAAGACAAGTATTTCAGACAATTCAACCGACAGAATGAATTATGTTGCGATAAAGAAAAATATTCTGACAGAAGAAGCACAAAGGCTTGTACCAGTGGCAAATAAAAATACAGTTTCCGCATTGGGATATAAACCGCCCGATAACAATGACGGCATAGAACGCATACTCCTTGGAACTACAATTGATACAGGACAGCCTGTATATTGGAGCATAGGACACGATATGCTTACAAATCAGCATTTGTATATACAGGCTGATACGGGCGGTGGAAAAACAACCGCATTGATACTTCTTGCACAGCGTCTGTACAATGCAGGAAAGAATGTTATTATTTTTGATTTTGCTGAAAAAACAAGTTGTTCCGAATCGGAGATAAGGAAAAAGGACGAGTCGCTCATTCGCTCTACGGGAAAATCAATTTATGAAGGTGATTTGACCGAGGACAAATTTATTTATTATACTGTCAAAAATAAATGCGGCAGATATGAATATCTTATTTATCGTGGTATAGACAATGTACTCTATGATAACAATGATTTTTATTTTTCAAAAGATGATTTCATAGATGATATGTTAAGTGAACGCAGGGGAGTGTATATTTTAAGATGTACCCCTATTCATACGGCTGCAATTTTGAAAGATTTGTTTATATATCTTGACAAAAATAATAAAAACCGTGATAATGATATATATGCCGTGCTTGATGAAATCAATTCTCTGAACTTTGATGAACCGTTTTCAATTGAAAATCCACAGTCAATTGCGGAAGTAATTTTCAGACAGGGCAGAGGTATCGGATTGAATCTGCTTTCAGCAACACAGTTTCTTGTGAATAAAAATTCAAGAAAAAAAGCACAATTATTTAACCAAAGCGGAACAAAGCTGGTCATGCATCTGAACAGCTATTCTTCAACAGGAGTATCCAAGTCAATATTTATAAAAAAATATGAATATTACAAGAATGTGCTTGAAAAAATGATAAGGGGACAGGCGCTTGTATACAGTGGGATTGAATGTGCTGATGGAAGCATAACTAATGATATGCCGTTAAAAATAAGTATTTCTCCTATCAAATAAACTGAAACGTCCACGATATTTTTTAAATATACTTTGAAATTGAATAAAAGATAAGATAATTGCATATTTGAAAGTTAGAAAATAAAAAATCGTGGACAAAATTATAAATAAAAGCAAAAAAGTGCAACCATTACGGTTGCACTTAAAGTTTTATATGTTAATCATAATAACAAATTCGTTAGGATTTACAACAAGTTCATTGGCAGGGGTAGGTGATGGCGGATATACTGTTGTAAGTTTCTGAGCGATAGCCGATTGAATACATGATATTCCATTCTGTATATTTTCGGCTTCGATGGTAAAATCTTCAAAGTCTACAGGATTGAGTATAAAACCGTTCGGAGCAGGTGTTACAACAACAGGATATGACTGATGCTGAGGAACAGTGGGCATTGAAAACAAATCCTCCATGAGCTTCATTTCTTCATGCTTCTGACTATCAAGAACATGAGTATATGTATCAAGTGTGAATGAAACTGAATAATGTCCGAGAAGTGTGGATATAGTTTTAGCATCCATGCCCTGCTCTGTAGCTCTTGTTGCGAAAGTATGACGGAGAGCATGAAAAGTGTAGTGACCCAGACCAGAAGCTTCAAGTATTTTGTTATAGTAATCTGCGAAAGTACGTGGTTCAATATATCCGCCGAGAGGATTCGTCACTATAAATCCCGAATCATTATACGCTGCTCCTGCTGTACGTGAATCCGAAAACTGAACGTTTCTCCATTGTTGTAACTCGTTAATTATTACCTGCATAAGTGGAATGGAACGTATTGAATTTTTAGTTTTGGGTTCTTGTATGACTATCTCGGTCGAATTTCCGATACCGTTGTAGTCAATTTTCGGCAGACGGTTGAGAGTACGACGGATATTCAGCATACTTTTTCTTGTGTCAATATCCTCCCAGCGTAAGCCGAGAAGTTCGCCAAGTCTGATACCAGTGGCAAGGGTAAGCCTTATGAAAACTCCGTATCTGAATTTGTAGCTCGTGTACATAAGACGTTCTTGCTCCTCACGGGTAAGAATTTCGATTTGCGGTTTCTCATTTCGGGGAAGATTGACAGCATCGCATGGATTAAAACTGATATGATGTTCAAGCACCGCCTGTTTTAAAGCCTTATGCAGGCAGCGGTGCATATTTGCGATTGTTTTCGGGGACAGACCTTCTTCCGTGAGTTTGTAGTTATAGAACTCCTGTAACAGCTTTGAAGTAAGGTCTTTGAGTTTGAGCATAGGAAATGCAGGTGCAAAATGATTGTTGATATATCCAGCATAGCTTGTATAGGTGGACTGTTTCAGGCTGTTTCTCATATAGACTTCAAGCCATATCCTGAGCCAGTCTATGAGCTTGGTTGAAGTCGGGTCAACCATTTCGTTGATGTGAATATTGTACTCAACCTCGTGCAGAAGTTTTACAGCTTCCGCTTTTGTTTTAGCATAGTGTGAAATACGTTTTGCCTTGCCAGTTTTAAAGTCGATTCCTGCCGTAACACGCACCTCGAATCTGCCGTCAGAGCGTTCTCTAATACTGCCCTCGTTGTGACCTCTTTTTGTCTTTGACATAATAGTTACCTCCTGAAAATTATTTTTAAATACCAGTTTAAAAAAGTGTAAAAATCTACAAAGCAGCACGTTATAATCTGATTCAGATATTAAACTTTTTACACATATAGTAATACTGCGAGTGTGAAAGTCCAAGATGTTTCATTGCATCAACAGGGCGTAGCTGTCCCGATTTTACTTCTGAAATAACAAAGTCCCAGTTCTCAGGTTTGGGGATTTCTGGTCTGCCAAATCTGACTTTTCTCTTTTTGGCTGCTTCAATACCCTCTTTCTGACGACGTTTGATTTTGAGACGTTCGTTTTCTGCAATACTGCCGAGAACTTCAATCAGAATCGAATTTATCATATCCATTATCCACATTTGTTCTTTTGGAAAATCAGTCAGCGTTGTGGGAATATCAAGTATTCTGATGTGAATATTATGTTCCTTGAAATATTCCAGTTCGTGCTTGATGTCGGACTTGTTTCTGCTGAGTCGGTCGAGTTCCTTGATTACAAGGGTATCGCCGCTTCGTAGAATCTGCCTTTTCAGATACTGATAACCATCACGCTGGGTATCTTTGCCAGAACACTTATCAATAATGATATTTTCGTCGGCAACACCCAACGTTCTCAGCGAATCAATCTGCCTGTCCTCGTTCTGGTCTCTGCTTGAAACTCTTGCATAACCGTAAATTCTGTTTTCCATAAAAATTACCTCCAAAATGTTTAAAAAAGTAGTTTTACTTTTCGGACGTTTAAAAAGTCAGAAACGGACTTTTTTGTACGTGTTTTGATACAAAAAAAGACTGTCTGAAAAAGTTTACCTTTTCAGACAGTTTGAATTTTTAAGACTATTTTAGTCCTATTTTAATTGCTTGTGAATTAAACAAAATCGTTGTAGAAACTATTGCGCTTTACCTCCTGTATAGCCGAGCGGAGCAGGTCGGTATCCATAAACATATCCTCGATTTCCATAGCAGTATAGCCGTAGTCAAGGAGAAGGAGAACATCATCTTCATCAATACCGTAGCAGTTGCACATATCAAGAATAAGTTCTTCTTCGTCGGTGTATCCGCAGTAATCGCTTTCGTCTTTCCAGTCGTACCAGTCAAAGCTGTAACGTGTTCTTTTCGTATTGAAAAACAAATAATTTTCGGGAGTAAAGAAACTGCTGTCAATTTCTCCGTTTGCATTGATTGAGATTATGTCGCCCTCACAAGTCTGTATAATAGTATATTTTTCAGTATGCAATCCGACGGCTTTAAGTGTCTTGTCCATGATTGACTTTGTTGAAGCGTACACATAAAGTCCGAAACGCTCAAAGTAAACCAGATAAAGCGGATTATTGCCTTTAATGAAATAAAGTGTGTTGTTTTCGTCAAGTATCGTAAACACAAAGTTTCCCATTACATCTTCTGCCATACTTTTCAGTGAATCAAAGTCAAGTTTTCCGTATTTTTCAATAAGCTGCACCGCAACATAGCTGTCAGTTTCAATCTTTGTTTTCGGAAGATTATATGACTTGCTGAGTGCTGTGTCATTGTATAATACCCCATTATGAGCAAATGCAAAAGACTTGTCGGTTTTGCCATAGAACGGGTGATTGTTGTAGTTATTTTCTTTGTCGCCCTGAGTAGCAAGTCTTGTGTGACCCATAACAGCAACTGTATTTTCTGGTATGTTAAATTTGATTTTATGAGCAGGCTTTGGACGTTTGTAGATTGTGACATGACCGTTTTTCACATAAGATATTCCTGCTGCATCAGTGCCACGCTCTTCCGCAGCATTTGCGAGAGCCTGTGTAAGTTTCTTCAAAAGTCTGTGCGGTAATTTTTTACCGTAGTCAAGCCAGCCGTATAATGCACACATAATTAAAATTCCTCCGTTTCTTCAACTTTTTCATTGATGTAAAGACTGCGTTCTTTGAGGTACTGAATAAGTTCGGGTTCGGTAATTCCTGCCACAAATTCAGACCATGATAATTTTGCTATTTCATCATCGTCCATAAGAACGGCAAGTTCACAAATCTTATTCACCAGCTCCAGCGTTGCGATAAGAGTGTTGTGTTTGAGCGTACCTCTGAAAAGTCTGAACTCAATGGTATGGTAGTTGCAGAGATTGATAGCAACATATCGACCGTAGTTTTTCTTTGCCTTGTCCATGATTGCTTTGGGTGAATTTTCATAGCCGTATCTCGCCGCCCATCTGTTCATAGCATATTCAGAGCGTCTTGAAAATTTCAGCATTTCGTTCCAGTGATGTTCAACAAAGTAAAGTATGCGACTTATAACTTCGTCCTGCTCCTCACGGTCAAGACCAAGACTGTCACGGTTTACGTGAATATGCAAACCACAGGTTGAAGTCTGGTGAGAACGGTAGCCGAGAAATACTGCATGATGTATTATTTTCTCCCAGCAGAAGCCTTTATGGTAATCTAATGACATCGGGTGTGTAACTATCTCCATGCCGTCGTCAAGTGAACTGTCGGATTTTATGTAAATACAATCATCACCTGAATTGGCAATATCAAGTATTTCATCGGCGTAGTCATCATCCTTTCCTGCTCCGTCAATTTCAAGCTCCACACCAAAATAACGATTTGAATCACCATAGAATACAGGAGTAGGCT
>CAMWQI010000074.1 GCA_947176345.1 uncultured Ruminococcus sp. | reverse complement strand
GAATATGATGTAGAAATTCACAAAAAAAACAGTTTTTGGTGTTTAATATTTGTTATGTTGTCACTTGCAAAAATTGTTTGACTGTGATATACTTGTAATTGGACAATCTGAATTTTTTTGTAAAGGAGAGTTTCTGAGAATGAATTTATTTCAGATGAACAAAAATGAGCTTGAAGTTTTCAAGAATAAAACTGAAGCTCAGTACAATAATTTTAAGGCACTGGGACTTAGTCTTAATATGTCAAGAGGAAATCCCTGCAAAGAACAGCTTGAACTTAGTCTTGGTATGTTAAATGTTTTCGATGACGGTGACTTTATGAGCGAAAACGGGGTTGATGTCCGCAACTACGGTATGCTCGACGGTATTCCGGAGGCAAAAAAATTTTTTGCTGATATGATAGGTGTTTCTGATGATGAGGTTATTATTTTCGGAAACTCCAGTCTTAATGCTATGTTCTGGGCTGTACAGACAGCCTACAATAAGGGCATTCTCGGTGAAAAGCCATGGGCTGAAACTGAAAAGCCTAAATTCCTTTGTCCCGTTCCGGGATATGACAGACATTTCAAGGTAACTGAATTTTTCGGTATTGAGATGATTAATATTCCTATGACTTCTACAGGTCCTGACATGGATATGATTGAAAATCTCGTTGAAAATGATGAGTCTATAAAGGGTATATGGTGTGTTCCGCAATACTCAAATCCGGATGGTATTTCATACAGCGATGAGACTGTAAAGCGTTTTGCAAATCTTAAACCACTTGCAAAGGATTTCCGTATTTTCTGGGATAACGCATACTGCATACATCACCTTACAGAAAATCCGACAATCATTCTCAATATTCTTGACGAAGCTAAAAAAGTCGGCAATGAAGATATGATTTATATTTTCGGTTCTACTTCAAAAATCACATTCCCTGGTGCTGGTGTTGCCGTAATGGGTGCAAGCAAAAAGAATGTTGACGAACTTAAAAAGTATCTTGGTATCAGTATTATCAGTTATGACAAGATGAATCAGTTACGCCATGTTAAATTCTTTAAGGATTTCAAGGGTATGTGTGAACATATGAATAAACACAGAGAAATTATTGCACCTAAATTTACTCATGTATGTGAGGCACTTGAAAAGGAAATCGCTCCGCTTGGCATCGGTACATGGACTGTTCCGCAAGGTGGCTATTTCATTTCGTTTAATGCACCGAACGGCTGTGCAAAGAGAATTGTTCAGCTTTGTGCTGAGGCAGGTGTTACACTTACCGGAGCAGGTGCTACATTCCCGTATGGCAAAGACCCCGACGACAAAAACATCAGACTTGCACCTACTTATCCGTCTATGGACGAACTTAAAAAGGCAATGGAACTCTTTATCATATGTGTAAAACTTGCAAGTGCTGAAAAAATTCTTTCTGAAAAATAATTGACAAAATCCGGTACTGTTTCAGTGCCGGATTTTTTTGTGACAATAATTATAAATCCGTCATATTGTATTATGAGGTGATGTTTTATGGCAACAAATGGTATAGACGTTTCGGAATGGCAGGGGATTATTAACTGGCAAGTAGTAAAAACTGATTTCTGTATAATCCGTGCCGGTTACGGAAGACTTGCCACACAAAAAGATAAGTATTTCGCTGAAAATTACAATGGCTGTAAGAATAATTCCATTCCGTGTGGTGCTTACTGGTATTCGTATGCACTCACGTCGGAAGAGGCTGTACAAGAGGCACAAGCCTGTATGGAAGTTATCAAGGGGAAAAAATTTGAGTATCCGATATATTTTGATGTCGAACAACCCGAACAATTTCAACTGGGTAGAGATGCCGTAAGTGCCATAATAAAGGCTTTTATGGACACTCTAGAAAATGCTGGCTACTGGGTCGGGCTGTATATGAGTTCATATTATCTTAATAATTACGTAAATGACAATATAAAAGTAAATTATGCTCTATGGGTTGCGGATTATATCCCGAATGCTCCAGACTATGACGGAACATACGGTATGTGGCAGAAATCTGCATCAGGAACAGTCAACGGTATATCCGGAAGTGTTGACCTTGACGAATGTTATGTTGACTATCCGGAAGATATGAAAACCGCCGGTCTTAATGGCTACCCGAAAAATCCCGATAAAAAAACAGTGAGTATTACCGCCACTATCGACGGAGTGAACTATTCAGGAGAACTTACTGAAATATAACACATTCCCCGTATCTCAAATGCGGGGAAATTTTCTATCACCTTAAATAATTTTTAAAAAATTTTTTTTTTTTTTTTTTTTTTTTTTTTTTTTTGATACAATTTCATATAATAATAACTTTTTTAATAACGGAGGTTAAAAACTATGGGGGATTTTGATAAAAAACGGGCTTTTAGTATTGGTGGGGTATTAAGCGGATTGATAGGAATAATTGCGGTTTTAGCAAATTTATCTGAAATTTTACAGTTTGCCGGCTGTAACGAAAAATCGGAAAAATCAGTAACTACAACTTCCATTGTGGAAACGATAGAAAAGAATACCAAAGCAAAGGAAACCAAACAGGCAGAAGAAACAATAGTTGAGGAAGAAAACGTTGCAGAAGTAGTTGAAGAAATACCGGAAACAGAGCCACAACAGGAAGTTATTTATCTAAATAGTTTAAAAGTAGTTGAAAAAAGTATGTATGCTTATTATGTAGAAAATGCAAATCATTCTGTTGATACTATTGGAAATACATATTTATCACATACTATTACAATAGGAAGTGAAAATTGGAGAGATGACAGTTATATTACATACTATTTAGGAGGAAAATATAATACATTAAGTGGTACAATTGCAGTGAATGATGATACTTATGATGGAGAAACTGGTGCATTGTCAATATTATGCGATGAAAACATAGTATATAGTACAGGAGTTATTGACAGAATGTATATTCCAACAGAATTTTCAGTGAATGTTGAAGGGTGTCAATGGCTAAAAATCAGTGATAATAAATCAGCAGTTAAATTTATAATTGATAACTGTAAATTAGAATAATACATAAATACTGTCCTGATTTATCAGGGCGGATTTTTTTGTCATATTTGAAAAATTTCCGGAATAAAATTAATCAGTAACATTATGGAGGCGATAAAATGGACAAAAATGCTATTGAACAATACAAGCGTGAAATGATGAAACTTTATGGAAAAAGTACTGTTCCGGCATATGAGGCTAACGAAACTCATAACCCCCGTACAGCAGAACCAGTGCCGGTTGTTGAGGAGGCTAACGAAACAGAAAAACCAGTGAAAAAATCTGAACCGGAGCAGGTTTCGGAAGAACGTTCCTATAAGGAACAGCACCCTGTTTCCGAAGAAATAGAAGACGTTGACAAAAATGCACCCGACGATACCGCATATAATACTGAAGAACGCTATCCAGAACCTGATTTATCGGAACTGAATATTGACAAAAAACCGGAAGTTTCTACACCCGGAAATGAATTTAATGAAGATATTGGAACTTCAACTGGCTATATACTGGTAAATACCCGTACAGGAGAAAATTCTTCTCCGGTTGAGGGGGCTTTGATAATGATTACTGCTATAAGTGACGGTCGGCGTGAAATGATAGCTTCTGGACTGACCGATGAAAGCGGTGTAAGTCCTAAATTTTCCGTGCCTGCTCCTGACCTTATTCATTCACAGTCGCCGGACGCACTCAAAAGACCATACAGCCTTTACGATATAAGCGTGACCGCTAAGGGCTTTTTCAATGCACGTAGCGTTGATGTGCCTGTTTTTTCGGGGATAACTTCCGTTCAGACTTTCGGCATGATACCCGTTCCGCTTATGATGAAACAAAATGATGAGACTGTCACATATATAAATCAAGAGCCGGATTTTCCTGCCGGAAACTGATAATGAAAGGATTTTGATATGCTTACAGGAACTCCATATATCCCCGAAACTATAACCGTACATTTAGGCACACCGGACTCTAACGCACCTAATGTAACACTTGATTTTGCATCTTATGTGAAAAACGTCGCATCAAGTGAAATTTTCCCGACATGGCCTGAAAATTCTCTCCGTGCGAATATATATGCAATAACTACTTTTGCACTCAACCGCATTTACACTGAATGGTACAGGGCAAGGGGTTATAATTTTGATATAACGTCCACGACACAATATGACCAGAAATTCATAAACGGTCGTGAAATATTTGAAAATATCAGTTATCTTGTTGACGAACTGTTCAACGACTATGTCAGGCGACAGGGGACTATTGAACCGCTGTTCACTGCATTCTGCAACGGAACTACAACAACGTGCGACGGACTTTCTCAATGGGGTACGGTCACACTTGCAAATCAGGGATTGACACCATTTGAAATTCTGCAACATTATTACGGAAATGACATCGAAATTGTAAAAAATGCACCTGTCCGTACAACAATGCCGTCATATCCCGGAATGGAACTGTCATTAGGTTCAGCCCGTAATGACATAAAGTCATTGCAGATATATCTGAACAGAATTTCAAGAAACTATCCGGCAATACCTAAAATTCCGTCAATAGATGGAATTTTCGATACGGCAACGGAAGCGGCTGTAAAGAAATTTCAGGAGGTTTTCGGGCTTGCTGTGACAGGTATTGTAGACCAGGCAACGTGGGATAAAATAACCTACATTTATACAAGTGTAAAGCATATTGCGGAGTTAGATTCAGAGGGCGTACGCCTTGAGGAAATCGCACCGGATTATGAAAATCTGCGGTTCGGTATGCAAAGCGTGGCAGTAAGTGTACTACAATATTATCTTGCTGTAATCGGTGCTTACTATGAAGCAGTATCTCCGGTTGAAATTACCGGATATTTCGGGGAAATGACTGAAAAATCTGTGAAATCATTCCAAAGAGTTTTCGGATTGCCACAAACCGGTGAGGTTGACCGTGCCACAAGAAATGACATTTACAGGGCATATCAGGGTATTTTAGATTCCGTTCCGTCTGATTATACGGAAGTTGCATTATATCCTAATACAGTTCTGAAAGAGGGCATAACAAGCGATTCTGTACGGATAATTCAGGAATATTTAACGTTTATACATGAAACTTACCCTAATATTCCGGCTGTAAATAATACAGGATATTTCGGCACACTCACAAAACAGGCAGTTATTGAATTTCAGAAACAGTTCGGGATAAATCCCACTGGTATAATAGGTGCTGTTACGTGGGACAAAATAGCAGAAGTCTATTCAGACCTTAAATACGGTTTTGACAAACGACCGTATCAGAACCCCGGTTATACTATCACGGGATAAGAAAGGAGCATTTTTTCTATGGCATACAATGAGGCACAGAAAAAACAGCATATAATTGAATTGCAGACTTATCTTTATGCAATTTCATTCATCAATAAGGAAATTCCTCCGATAGTTCCGGACGGAGTATATAACAGGGAAACTATATTTGCTGTAAAGGCTTTTCAGCATGAGTATGGTCTTCAGGAGACCGGAAATACCGACCCAACCACATGGAATAAAATTGTAAGCGTATATCGTTCGCATATACGTGCAGACCCTATGCCCTATAATGTTTTTCCGTCACAGAATTATATCGTACATAGTGGCGAAAGCGGACAGCTTGTTTATATATTGCAAGCTATGTTAGGGGCTATATGTAGCAGTTATGATAATTCACCGGAAATTAAAGTCTGTGGCAATTACAATAAAGAAACTTCCGAAACTGTAAGATTTTTTCAGAAAAAAGTAGGTCTTCCACAAAGTGGCAACGTTGACAGTGGCACATGGAATATGCTTGTAACGTGCTGTGAACACATAAACAATACGCTTTTTAAATAATTTGTCTGCAAACTATTGCAATTTCCGGAAATTTAATGTATAATAAAAAAAGTAGAATACGAAAAAATTTCTAAGGAGCGTAAAAAATGATTAAGAAATTAATATTGTCGCTGTCAGCGGTTACGGCAGTTTCAGCGGTAGTGTGTACAGCTGTGTATGCATCAGGATATAAACCGGCAGACCTGAAAAATTTAGGAAATGCACTTCTCGGCAGAGGGGAAATTACTGCTGAAATGGACTTGACGGGTGATAAAATTATCGATGTCTTTGACCTCGTGGAAATGCGTAAACAATTTAAATCAACGGGAGAATTTACAGAGACTACAGTACCCGCTACAGAAGATTATGTAAAATATACCGGCAGAAATTACTATGACGGAAAATCAGCATGGCTTGTACAAAGCGGTTCAGCAGTAGAATTTACTGTAAGTGCAAAGTCTGCTGAAGTCACAATAACCGGTGACCATTCCATAAATAACGATGAAAAATACCGTCCACGCTATGCGGTTATAGTTGATGGTGAAATAGTTCTTGATGAGGTTTTAAATGAAAAATCAAAAACAGTAAAGATTTTTGACGAAAAAAATTCACGTACAGCAGATGTGAAAATAATACATCTTTCGGAGGCAAATAATGGTGCTGTCGGAGTTTCAGAAATAAAGACAGTTTCTGACTCTCCTGCTCCGGTAGTGCCAGCTCCTGAAAAAGACCTTACAATAGAATTTATTGGAGACTCAATAACGTGTGCTTACGGCGTTGAGGGAAAATCCGCCTATGAAAATTTCTCAACAACAACTGAAAACTTCATGAAATCATATGCATATCTTACAGCAGAAAAACTCGGAGCAGATTACAGTGCGGTATCATACAGCGGACATGGTATTATTTCGGGTTATTCAAATGACGGCGAAATAAATACTGATAGTCTTGTGCCGACTTATTACAAGAATTATGGCAGTCTTAATGATTACGCTAAACCGTGGGACTTCACGAAAAAAACAAATGATGTTGTTGTAATAAATCTTGGTACTAACGATTATTCGTACGTCAGCAAGGACTTTGACAACAGAAGTCAAGAATACGTTGACGGCTATGTGGAATTTTTAGAAACTGTCCGTGAATGTAATCCGGACGCATATATTATATGTACTATGGGAATTATGGGTGGTGCGGAGATGTACCCTCTTATTGAACAGGCTATCAGCGATTTTACCGCAAAGACCGGCGACAAGAAAATAATGTCATATGAGTCTCCTATACAGAATTTCAACACTGATGGAATAGGTTCAGACTGGCACCCGTCCGAAATCACACAGCAGAAAAATGCGTATATCCTCGCAGACAAGATATGTAATGCCTTAGGTATGGAATCAGACCAGATAGGACTTGACGTTGCATCTGATGCGGAGTACAACATAAATTTTGATAAGTCAACTAACGCAAATGCCGCTACTTATTTTTCAGACTATGATAAATCTTACTGGATTAACGTTGTTAACGGTGGAACGGGCAGTGACTCGATAGAAGCTGTAGTTTCCGGAATCGAACTCAAAAAAGGCGGTAAGTATAAACTTACTTTTGAGATTTCCACTACAGACGGAAAAGAAATCCCCGTTATGATAAGAAATTCCGATAAAACAGAAACTTATTTCAGTGATACATTCATAGGAGCAGGCACTAAAAAATCTTTTGAGGCGGAAATTACCATGGATAAAAACTGCAAAGATGCTGAATTTGTTCTACAGGTCGGCGGAACTGATTCCTGTAATGCTACTCTCTATAATCTCAGGCTTGAAAAAATTGCATAATTTAAAAAAATCCGTACATTATGTGCGGATTTTTTTATTTCTTATAACTTTTTATATTGGTACGTCCTAAAATGTAATCGGCTGAAACTTTATAGAAATCTGCAAGGGTTACAAGATGTCTTATAGGTAATTCCCGTTCACCGGTTTCATAGCGTGAATATTGTGGCTGTGTTGTACGGAGAAGTTTTGCAATGTCAGATTGTTGCAAATCCTTATCTTCCCTTAAATCTTTCAGGCGTTGTAAATAATACACAAAAACACCTCTTTGAAATTGTTTAAAGAAACAAAATTTTAATTATTATATCACAAATTGCCGAAAATCTGTTGATTTTATATCCAAATGGATATATAATATTATTGCAACGTTGTGAAAATTCAAAAGGAGGTAATATTTATGAAAAGGATTTTATCAGTGTTTCTATCGATAATTATGTGCCTTGCACTTTTCAGTTGCGGAGGAAATGTCGATTACAAAGACGCTGAAAGTTTTGAATCTGCACTCAATGCCGGTGAAGACCTTATCGGAAAAACTGTTACATTTACTGTGGAAGAGTTTTCACCAAACAGTGCATTTGGATATAATCTTCAGGCAGGTGAACATCTTAATTTCTGTTCATCAGAAAATCCAAATGCTAAAGCTGGCGATACAGTAACAGTAAAAGTTGAGAGTGTTAAGTCAGTAATAGGGTCTTACATAATATATTATAAAATGAAATAATACTGACAAGAAAATTTCTGAAAAATAATTTGTAAATTTTTTCTGTAAGCTATTGCAATTTTATGTAAAATGTAGTATAATGATATTGTAGGGCTGAAAAATGCCCTCCGACAGTAAATTATCAGGAGGAATTTTAATTATGTTAGTTTCGGCTACAGAAATGCTTCAGAAAGCAAGAGCTGGCAAGTATGCAGTAGGTCAGTTCAACATCAACAATCTTGAGTGGACAAAGGCTATTCTCCTTACAGCTCAGGAATGCAATTCACCTGTTATCCTCGGTGTTTCAGAGGGTGCAGGAAAGTACATGACAGGTTTTGAAACTGTCGCAGCTATGGTTAAGGCTATGGACAAATCACTCGGAATAACTGTTCCTGTTGCTCTCCACCTCGACCACGGCTCATATGATGGTTGTTACAAGTGCATCAAGGCTGGCTTTACTTCAATCATGTTCGACGGCTCACATTTCCCGATTGAAGAAAACGTTGCAAAGACTACTGAACTTGTTAACGTTGCACATCAGCTTGGTCTTTCAATTGAAGCTGAAGTAGGTGCAATCGGCGGTGAAGAAGACGGCGTTGTAGGTAAGGGCGAATGTGCAGACCCTAACGAATGCAAGCAGATTGCAGACCTCGGTGTTGATTTCCTCGCAGCAGGTATCGGCAATATTCACGGTGTATATCCGGATAACTGGGAGGGTCTTAGCTTTGAAACTCTTGAGGCTGTAAACAATGCAGTAGGCGAAATGCCACTCGTTCTCCACGGTGGTACAGGTATTCCGGACGATATGATTACTAAGGCAATTTCTCTTGGCGTTGCTAAAATCAACGTTAATACAGAGTGCCAGCTTGTATTTGCAGACGCAACAAGAAGCTACATTGAAGCCGGTAAGGACAAGCAGGGCAAAGGATTTGACCCACGTAAACTCCTCGCTCCAGGCTTTGAGGCTATCAAAGCTAAGGTTAAGGAAAAGATGGAGCTTTTCGGTAGCGTTGACAAGGCTTGATTTTGAAAACTATGCGGACACTGGAAAGTGTCCGTATTTTTTTATAATCACTTTTTTTACATGGGGCATATAATGTTATCAGGGAAATATTTTCCTGATAATATTATAAGGAGGTTTTTTTATGGCTACTTTTTACAATCAGGCTACTTTGTCATATAACGGAAATGTAAAGAGTTCCAATATAACAACTGGAAATATTATTGAAGTGCTTTCGGCTGACAAAAACGCTGTATTGCCTAATTATTCGATAGATAATGACGTTGTTTATGTTATAAGCATAGTGAATAATGGAAATATGGCTTACAACGGCATAACAATAACTGATAATCTTGGTTCCTATGTTCCGTCTGGTACGTCACCGGCAGTCGTTCCGCTGACATATGTTTCTGATTCTGTTAATCTTTATGTAGATGGTGTTAAACAGTCTGCCCCGACTGTTTCAGCAACTAATCCACTTACAATTGAAAATATCAGCGTACCGGCAGGCAGTAACGCTGTTGTCATATATTCTGCAAGACCTAATCAGTTTGCACCTCTTGATACCACCGGAAGCATAACTAATAATGCTGTTATAAGCGGAAACAACTTTGCTGATATTCCTGTTTCTGAAACTATAACCCCGAATAATTCCGCTGACCTGACAATAAGTAAATCACTTAGCCCGACAGAAGTTGAGGAGAATGGTGCAGTAACTTATACTTTTGTAATACAGAATTACGGCAATACTGCCTCACTGCCAACAGATGATGTTGTTTTCCGTGATGTATTCAGTCCCGTTCTTACGTCGCTTACTGCAACTTATAATGGTACTCCGTGGGTTGAGGGAACTAATTACACTTATGACAATACAACCGGTGAATTTGTTACAACAGCCGGACAGATTGAAGTCCCACCGGCAACTTTCACGCAGGACGCACAAACAGGTGCATGGAGTGTTCAGCCATCGGTAAGCACTCTTGTTATTAAAGGAAATATTCAAAGCTGATGTAAAAAATTCTACAAAAACTGCTGTAAGTTTTTTCTTATGGCAGTTTTTGTAATTATGATTTTCAAACTTTTTGTATTTCGCATGTGACTTTTTTGGATTTGGCGTGTTACATTATTTAAACCACGTTTAAAACTTTTAAGAGCCTGTTCAGTATCTTTTTAAAATAATACGAATAAAAGCAAGAGTAACCA
>CAMWQI010000073.1 GCA_947176345.1 uncultured Ruminococcus sp. | reverse complement strand
GTTAAGAGCATTAATTGCAGTATTATATTTTTCAGTGTTTTTCTGCAATATATCGCATTTTTTATCTAAATCAGATTTTTGTGCATAAAGAATTTTTCCGGCATTTTCGATATTTTCAAACTCTGGAATTTCCGGCATAATTTCACGGAATTTTTTAGCTTTTTCATTAAAATCTTCTATAACATTTTTCAGTAATTCGTTTTGCGTATGTGCATTTTCAGATTGTTTCTGCATATTCTGTTCAAGTTTTCCGACTTCTTTTTTAAGATTATCTATAGCCTTGCTGTCAAGATTATCATATTTTTCAGGCAGTCTGCACGGCTTGGGGTGTTCAAGCGAACCACACACTGGACACGGCATATTGTCACGGAGTTCATCACGTGCAATAATGCCCGCCTGCAAATCCATAAAAGCCCTGTATTCCGCGTCATACTGTCGTTTTTTAATTTCATATTCACGTCTTGCATGTGAATAATACATTTTTGCTAATCCACTGATTTTTTTCTGATGGATTATTTTTCCGTATGCCTCAACAGCCGATTCACAGACAAATTTTTTATTTTGCCATTCATAAAAAAGTTTTTCAGCTCCGGAATTTTCATTAATAATCTTTTCATATCCGGAAATATTTTCCTCACATTTTTTAAGGTCATTTTCAATAATTTCCACAAGATTTTCATATTCATGCATTGCATTATTTCTTAGAGTAATTTCTTTTTTTATCCGGCTGAGTGCGGAAAGTTTTTCAATATTTGCATTTACTTCAGATTCAGTTTTTGCGAAATTTTCAATTGCAATATCCTTTTCCCTATGTGCATTTTTTTCATCTTCAGAAAGTATTTTTAGTTTACTTTCAAGTTCCGGAATTTCCTTTTTCTTATTTTCCAGCTCCGTGAATATCCTGATAAAATTTTCAGCAGTATCATAGGATTTTTCCCTGATTTTCTGCACATCTGAAATTTCATTGAACTTCATTTCAGCAAAAGTCTTTCTGTTTTTCATTTCATCACAGAAAATTTCAAAAGAATTTACAAAACTTTCAGCAGTACCGTTTCCGGAAACAAATTTTCCCCTTAATTCCGACATATTTTGACAGTCTTCAGGAATACGAATATGTTTTGCATCTCTCCTGTAGTCTGCATCAGCATTATCTCTTGCCTTTTTCTTTTCCGTCACACATTCATGCAGTTTTGTAACAATATCATCATAAATTCCGGTATTGAAAATCGTCCTGAAAATTTCCTTTTTTTCTTTTGACGGTGAGCGAAGAAATTTCATAAATTCGCCCTGTGCTATCATTGAAATCTGCATAAACTGTTCTTTTGTAAGTATCACAATTTCATTTATTTTTTCCTTTGCACTTTTCTGTGTCAATTCCGTTCCGTCTGGCATTGTAAGGAAAATTTTTTCTGTTTCTGATGTTTTCTTTATTTTTTTTGTTTTCGGATTAATTTTAAACTGATTAGGTTCACGCCTGATATTGTATTTAAATTCTTCCGTGCCTTTTTTTTCTGAAAATTCAAGCTCCACGAAACTTTCCTTATCTGTATAATGACTTTGCAGCTCTGTGCCATCTTTTTTATTGGATTCAGAACTTGCCTCACCATAGAGTGCGAAAACAATAGCATCAAAAATTGTCGATTTTCCTGAACCCGTATTACCTGTTATAAGAAAAAGATTCTGTTCAGGTTTTGTGAAATCTATCGTTATTGCATCGCTGTAAGAGCCGAATGCCTGCATAGTTAATTTTAAAGGTCTCATTATTCATTTCCTCCCTGAATTTCATTTATAATATCATGCAGAATTTCTTCTTCTTCCATGCTGATATTTTCAAGAAAATTCTTACATAAATCAAAAACACTTTTATTATCGTCCATTTCAGCCCCTGTTTTTCCATTAGTGCTGATTTTAGAATTTGGCTTGTCATATTCTGAACATATTTCAAGCAGATTAGGAAACTTTTCGACAATTCTGCCGGAAACGTCTGTTTTTTCCGGTTTTTCGGTAATAACTGCACTTACATAATCCTCACAGCCCTGTGCAAGAATTTCATCAAGAGTTCCTTTTATCACGCGTACTTCATGTAACGGAACAAGCGGAATATTTTTGATTTCAATGTTTCCTTTTTCATTGAGTTCCACCATTATAACACCTTTTTGCTGATTTGCTTCACCTACTGAATAAGCAATAGGTGTGCCACAATAGCGGATAAATTCATTTCCTACTTTCATAGGTTTATGTATATGACCCAATGCGGAATAATCAAACTTTTCCAGAATATCGGCATAAACCACATCAATATTTCCCACTTTTATACTTTCCGATTTGGTTCTTTCAGCATTTTTCGGGTCTGTCCCACACGGCAGATAAAACTGGTGGCTGACTATGACATTTCTTTCAGCAGTATTAATATTTTCACGTTCAATAATCATGCGAACAGCCTTATTATAGGAAAAATTCCGTCCGTTTTCGTCCTTGCCGTTAATGCGGTGTACCATAGCCGGACTTATGAACGGCAGAAGATAGAAATTCACATTGCCATATTCATCGGATAGAGTTACTTTTTCTATGTAGTCTTCCGGCTTTACGGGAGGTTTTCCAATCATATGAATTTTATTTGTTTTCAGGATTTCGCGGAACATATCTATACGGCTTGTGCTGTCATGATTACCACTGATTACCATTATTTCCGTATCGGAAATTTTTCTTGAAAGTCCGGAAATAAAATAATCGAAAAGCTCCACAGCATCGGCTGACGGCGAACTGCTGTTATATACATCGCCGGCAATAACTATAGCATCTGGCTTTTCTTTGGTGGCTATGTCTGTAATCTCATCAAGTATATGTTTTTGGTCTTCATACATATCAAGATTAAACCATCTTTTTCCGATATGTAAATCTGATAAATGCATTATTTTCATTATTCAAACTCCTTTATAATTATATTATTTCTGCATTTCAGCAGTCATATTATATCATATATTACATATTATGTCAACAGGATATTTTTATTTTTGTTATAAATTATAAAAATAAACAAATAAAAAATCCTGAAAACGTATTGAAAAAAAAATCAATCTATGCTACAATTATATAAAATGAAAATTCTGATATAAAAAGGAATGATGACAAATGCACAAAAAAAACAGGCAGAAAATTCTTATTGTTGACGACAGCACTATGAACAGGGAAATACTGATTGATATGCTACATGATGAATTTGACATAATAGAGGCTTTAGATGGTCTTCAGGCAATAAAAACCATAAAAGACTATAACACTTCAATAGACCTCATGCTACTTGATATAATAATGCCGGAGGCAGACGGCTTTGAAGTCCTTGCCGTAATGAACGAAAACCATATAATAAATGATATTCCGGTTATTATGATTTCCGCTGAAAACGATGATTCATGCATTGAACGTGCCTATGAAATGGGTGTGACCGATTATATCAGCAGACCTTTTAATGTTTCTGTGGTACGCCGACGCGTTACAAATGCCCTTGCCTTACACGCAAAACACAAAAAACTACTTGGCATAATCACGGAACAGGTATATGAAAAAGAAAAAAATAACAGTATGATGATAAATATTCTCAGTCATATTGTTGAATCCCGTAACGGTGAAAGCGGTATGCATACACTTAATATATTTTCAATAACAAATGTTCTGTTGCGGAAACTTGTTGAAAAAACTGATAAATATAAACTTACTTCAAAGGATATGTCACTTATCACAGTTGCATCATCTCTCCATGATATAGGAAAAATAGGCATTCCGAGTGCTATTCTCAATAAACCGGCACGTCTTACAGCAGAGGAATTTTCCATAATGAAAACCCATACTACAATAGGCTCTTCACTTCTTGAGGAAATGGCTGTATATCGGAACGAACCACTTGTAAAAGTCGCCCGTGAAATATGCAGATGGCATCATGAACGATACGACGGTAAAGGCTATCCCGACGGACTGAAAGGCGAAAATATTCCGATTTCCGCACAGGTTGTTTCTGTAGCTGATGTATACGACGCACTCACAAGTGAAAGATGCTACAAAAAGGCTTTTTCGCATGAGCAGGCGTTAAATATGATTACAAATGGTGAGTGCGGACAGTTCAGCCCGCTTCTTATGGAATGCCTTATTGAAAGTCATGCCGATATTATAAAGGAATTACAGGCACACTCAAATGAAAAAATTCAGGAAAATCAGCTCAAAAATATAATCGATGAACTTATTCAATATGATGAAAACGATAATATTATAAATCCGCTCATTCAGATTGAAAAAGACCGCGAAAAACTTAGGTTTTTTACTATGAAATCAGAAGAATTACAATTTGATTATGACTGTAGGACTTCTGTTGTGATTATCTCCGAATGGGGTGCAAAACTTATTGGTAGCAGGCGTACTGTCCTGAATCTCGGCGGTAATGATAAATGCATACTCGGCAGTAAGCACATTCAGGAATTTGCATCTGTCCTGAAAACCCTTACTCCTGAAAATCCCGAAACTGAAAACCATATTATCTTTGATACAATTAACGGAAAGATGTGCGGAAAAATAACGGCACGCACGCTATGGGAAAATAATAACTCCCGTTATACAGGAGTTATCGGGAAAATTTCTGGACTTACAAAAATTGAAATGTAATCCGGACAATAAATTTATAAATTTTATCTTTACAAACTTAATTTATTATGGTATAATAAATTAAAATAAGGAGGTGCATAATTTTGACTTTACAGGAATGCTACAGCATAATCGGCAATTATAACGAGGTCATGAAAAGACTGCCCCGTGAAACAATGGTTATTAAATTCATTATGAAATTTCTTGATGATAAAAGCTATGAAAATCTTATGACCGCTATTGAAAATTCCGACTACCAATCAGCTTTTATGGCTGCACATACTATTAAAGGCGTTTGTCAGAATCTTTCATTTACAAGACTTTACGAATCCAGCCATCTCATAACCGAAGCTTTAAGAAATGAAAATCCTGATATATCCCTTATTTCAGAACTTGCCGGAAAAGTACGTGAAGATTACGAAATAACGGTCAATACAATAAAGACTTTTAGAGACGAACAGTAAAAAAATACAGGAAAAAATCTGATGATTTTTTCCTGTTTCGTTTTCCCTGAAAAAAAGCATCTTATATTTAAATAAAATGTTTTGTTTATTTTATTCGTATAATTTATATTATAAGCATAAAGTTATATTAATATATTTTTTAGTTCCTTACTTCCTATCCCTTATAAAAAAACGCCGGATATAGAAAATCCGGCATTTATTTTAATTATTTTCCTGTTTATTGAGTTCTCGCCTGAGAATATAGAAAAGTGCATTTACGTCAACAGGCTTAGCAACATGACCATTCATACCAGCTTCAGTAGCTTTTGCAACATCTTCCGCAAAAGCGTCTGCTGTCATAGCGATTATAGGTATATTGGAATCGGTTCTGTCCATTTCACGAATTTTTCTTGTTGCCTCGTAACCGTCCATAATAGGCATTCTTATATCCATGAGGACAGCACGATAATGACCCGTTTCAGAGTATTTGAATTTTTCCACACATACTCTTCCGTTTTCCGCCCAGTCAACTTCAAATCCGACTTCCATAAGAATATCAGTAGCAATTTCTGCATTAAGTTCATTATCTTCAGCAAGGAGGATTTTTCCGCCGTCAAAACTGATTTCATTGTCCGGAATTTCTTCAATGACTTCACTTCCCATATACTGTTTTATTCCGAAAAACAGAGTAGATTTGAAAAGAGGCTTTAAAATAAATCCGTTTATTCCAGCACCTTTTGCCTCATCTTCAACTTCACTCAAATCATATACAGATATAAGGATTATCGGCAGACTATCACTTGTAATTTCTCTTATTTTCTTTGTAGTTTCAACTCCGTTTGTTTCAGGCATATGCCAGTCTGCAAGTATCACATCATACTTATCGGAATTTTCCTTTATCATTTCAACCGCCTGCGTACAGCTGGTAGCATATTCAGCAACCGCACCTATTTCTTTCAGTGACTGCATGGCTGTCTGACATAATTCATCATCATCATCTATCACAAGTACCCTAAGACCCTCTAAATTCATGTTATCCATATCAGTATCGCCTTTTTTGAGGTCAAGCATGACATGAAATTCACTTCCCTCATTAACACGGCTTTTCACGTCTATAGTACCGCCCATCATGTCAACTATATGTTTTGTTATTGCCATGCCTAAACCTGTTCCCTCTTCTTTGGTAACACGTTTTCTGTCTTCACGGACGAAACTTTCAAATATAACATCAACAAACTCCTGTGTCATGCCCATTCCGTTATCCTTGACATATATATGATTTCTTACATATTCCGCACCTTTCGGAGAATTTTCCTGTGTAAGCGTAAGTGAAATTTCCCCCTCCATTTGTGTGTACTTGACAGCATTGGAAAGCAGATTTATGAGTATCTGATTCAGACGTAAGCTGTCACAATATACATTTTCAGATATAATATTATTTATATATACATTAAAATTCTGACGTTTTGCATTCACTTGTGGTTGTATCATGGTAACTACATTTTCCAGATTTTCGCGGAAAGAAATCTGTACCATAGAAAGTGTCATTTTACTGCTCTCAATTTTTGACATATCCAGTACATCATTGATAAGAGACAGCAGATGATGACTTGAACGTGTTATCTTGCTGAGGCATTCCTGAACTCTCTGTTTATCGTCAATATTTGCGGTGGCAATATCCGTCATACCTATAATTACATTCATAGGTGTTCGTATATCGTGGCTCATATTGGAAAGAAATTCACTTTTTGCCTTGTTTGCAGAAACGGCAACCTGTCTGAGTTCGTTCTGCTTTTTTAGCTGATTATATGAAAACACAGCATAAGTCAGGAACACCACAAGGAAAACTGCAAAAAGTCCTAAAAAGCACATATTGAATATTCTTCCCATTTTTGCGTTGTTTATGTCAATTATTTCATTTATTTCATTGTAACGCATAAATGTGACAAGATACCAGTTAGAATATGAAAACGGTCTTGCATACAGCATTCTCAAATCCCCGTCTATCATAAAAGCCGAATGATAATTTTCGCCCTTTGACATTGCCTTACTCATCTGTGTTATATAGTCGTCGGGGGTCATGCCCTCATAATCTTCATACATTTTGTCAATACGCTGAAAATACGTATCTGTGTCGGCATTTTCATTACGCACAACAAAAGCAGTGTCCACCTGTCTGATAACAAATGAATAAACCATTTCTTTACCATAAAAAAGATTAAGGACAGTATTCAGCGTATCAGGGTGTATACCGCATAACAGGGCTGTATATTTTTTACCACCCAGTGTGAAATCACGGGCGTTTACCATTTCAATCATTCTGTCATTTTTAGCATTTTCAACAAGTATAACTTTATCTTCTTCGTGGTCAATTGTATAATCAAAGCTTTTTTCGTCAAGTGGTTTAAAAGTATCATCACCACGCAAAGTAATTCTTTCACCGTCTTCAGTAAGCAGTGCAATATAAGTCGCTCCCGATTCGATTTCAGACTTTATATATTCTTTTGCTGTCTCATCGCTTAGCTCCATATCCTCAGCAGCGTCAATAATCTGGTCAAGGCTGTCGAATTTACTGCTGAAATACGTCCGTGAATGATTTACCGTTTCGGCTGTGAGTGCCGAAAGATAAGTATATCCCACGTCCTGTACAGTCTCGTGGTTAAGTTCCTTAACACGCCTGTTCATATAGCTGAACATCACGCCGGCTGTACTCATTATAATTAAAAATCCTAAAAAAATCAGTGCCATGCTCCGTAATTTTTTTTTCATGAAAATTACCCCTGTTCAAAAAAATATTATTTTTGCCAGAAACAATAATTATATATTTCCTGTATTTTTCATTATATCACAGAATTTTTATACAGTCAAGAAAATTTTCTTGACAAAATCACGATAATAAGTATAATTATATTATAAACCACGAACGGAGCTGATGTAAAATAGAAATTTTGCTTGTTGATGATAATGAAATAAATATGGAAATACAGAAAATGATGATTGAAAGTCATGGTATAACCGTAAAGACCGCCTCCAGCGGTGCAGAAGCCGTAAAAATGGCAAAGGAACAGGACTTTTTCATGATATTCATGGATATCCATATGCCCGAAATGGACGGATACGAGGCATCAAGCCTTATCAGAAAATTCAATAAATCCGTTACCATAGTTGCACTTACTGCCGACGAGATTTCAAAAGTTGAGGGAAAACTTAATAAAAGCGGTATAGACGCATATCTTTCAAAACCCATACAGCCGGACGAACTTCAGGAACTTTTGCAGAAATATATTAATATACAAAGTATTTCCGGTGACAATAAAATGTCTGATAAATACTTTGATTATGATGCATTATATTCAGTATTCAATGATGCCGATACTGTACAAAGGCTAATAAAACAGTTTCTTTCCGCCCATGAAAACGACTGTGAAATTTTAGGCAAGTATATTTTTTCCGGAAAATATCTCCCCGCCCGTGAAATTCTGCATAATATAATAGGAATTTCGGGAAATCTTTTCTGTAAAAAGCTTTACAGTATTTCATGCCGTATAAGAAGTGAATTACAGAAAGATTATCCGGACAGTTTCGATACTTTCGAGGAAATATGGGATAAAACCATTGCTGAACTAAAAGCCTGTCTTACGCCTGAAACAACCCGTGCTGTGCCTGTCCGTGAAAGTTTCAAGGAAATATGGGACGAATTTTTTGAATTATGCACGGAATTTGACATATCTGCTGTGGATATATTTACTGAAAACAAACAGACTTTTTCCGGAAACATGGAAAATGAAATATTCAAAAAGCTTGAAAAAGCCGTCATGACATATAATTTTCTGTGGATTTCTGAAAATATGGAGGGATTTTATGTATAATGTACTTTTGGTTGAAGACGACTCAACATTGAGATTTATTTACTCAAAAATGAAAACATGGACGGAATGTGGTTTTTCTATTGCCAAACAGGCAAGCAACGGCAAAGATGCCCTTGAAATATTGAAAAAAAATTCCTTTGACCTGATTTTCACAGATATAAGAATGCCTTTTGTTGACGGAATAGAAATGCTCCGCAAGCTGTCGGAAAGTGAAAATAAAACTCCGGTTATCTTTGCCAGCTCCTATGATGAGTTTGAATATGCACGTCAGGGACTTATTTTAGGTGCTTTCGATTACCTGCTCAAACCAGTTGACGAAAAGAAACTTGCACAGGTTCTTAACCGCCTTAAAGAACATATCGAGGCAACCGCACAGGAAGAAAAAATTGATGAGTCTGTACTGGAAGTTTTCAGACAGCTTGAAATTGACCCCGATTCAAGCCCGTTTGTACATAACGTTGCAATGTATTTTTCAAAACATTTCGGTGAAGTTTTCACCATTGACGACGTTGCAGTTGAACAGGGCTACAGCAAAGATTATTTCGGAAAAATTTTCAAGAAACATTTCAATATGACTTTCAATGAAGTTTATTCAAGAATAAAAATTGCCTATGCTATAAAACTCCTCCATACCGGAAACTATAAAGCCTATGAAATAAGTGATATTTTAGGTTATGCCTCTGTGGACTATTTCACGAAAATTTTCAAGGAAATAACCGGTGAAACACCATCACGTTTCAAGGCAAGACTTGACGGACGTTAAGGAGACAGATAAAATGACTATTAACTATGCTGAAATACTTGTCGTTGACGATATGCCCGACCATATAGCTTACTCCGGAACTATTCTTAGAGCGGAGGGCTACAGGGTCTTTGCGGCAACAAGCGGAAAAGCTGCTCTTAAATTCCTTGAAAAAAGAATGCCTGACCTTATTATGCTTGATATTCAAATGGACGATATAGATGGTCTCACACTGTGCCGTATGTTCAAAGAAAACCCCGATACAAAGGAAATACCAGTTATTTTCCTTACGGCTGAAACAAGCCCTGAAATAATTCAGCAGGGATTTTCACTTGGAAGTTGTGATTATGTCAAAAAGCCGTTTATAAAAGAAGAATATCTCTCCCGCGTGAAAACACATCTACAGATTTCCAGACAGCAGAAAGAACTTGCCGACGCAAACAATGAATTGAATTTATTCTGCTCGGCAGTATCACATGACCTTAAAGCACCATTCAATATAATAAATATGCTGATTGAAATGCTCCGGAACGAACTCGGCGACAATCAGACAAGTGATGTAAACGATATAATGAATATGATTATCACAAAATCTACTCAGACTAAAACCATGATTGAAAGGCTTTTCGATTTTTCAAAGATGTGCAATATTACTCCCCGTATGACTATGATAAATATTCAGGAGATTATTGAAACAACTTTCAAGGAACTCCATGACCTATGCCCCGAACGCAATGTTAAACTCAAATGCGAAAAACTCCCTGAAATAAAGGGTGACCCTGTTCTTATTCAGATTATTATTAAAAATCTGCTCCAGAATGCCATAAAATATACTGCCAAAAAGAAAAAAGCCATTATTGAAGTAACAGGTCATGTTACACAAAATAACCGCATTATAAAGATAAAAGACAACGGCGATGGCTTTGATATGAATTATGCAAACAAATTGTTTCAGGTATTTCAGCGACTGCATTCAGAAGAAGAATTTGAGGGTAGTGGTGTAGGTC
>CAMWQI010000072.1 GCA_947176345.1 uncultured Ruminococcus sp. | reverse complement strand
ATCCCTGCTGATACTTATAATAAATGCTATAGTAAACGGGAATAAGTGCGGTCTGCCAGTCGTGGCAATGAATAATATCCGGCTTGAAATCGATGTATCGGAGCATTTCAAGCACAGCACGGTCAAAAAACACGAACCTTTCACAGTCATCATAGAACCCGTAAAGACCATCACGTGCGAAATAATATTCATTGTCAATAAAATAGTAATCAACGCCGTTAACAGCCGACTTGAATATACCACAATACTGTTTTCGCCACGAAACATCAACAGTTATATTATTTATAAAAATCATTTCTGAACGCATCTGTTTGCTGATAGCACTGTAAAGTGGCATTACGACACTACATTGATGACCTTTAGCATTTATTGATTTAGGGAGTGAACCGACCACATCGGCAAGACCGCCGGAGGCTGCAAATGGTACAGCCTCACTGGCAGCAAAAAGTATATTCATAAGAGAGTTCCCCCGTCAGATTTTGCCGTTTTTACCTATATAAAGCGGATAAGTCTCTGAACCGGTCAATACCTTATCGTCGCTTATTTCAACGCTCTTGTCCGTAATAACAGACGAAATATTACAATTATCGCCTATTTTTGTATTCTGGAGAATGACAGAATTTTTAATCACAGTACCCTTGCCGACTTTTACGCCACGGAACAGGATAGAATTTTCAACATTACCCTCAATTATACAGCCGTCTGCAATAAGGGAATTTTTGATATTTGATTCAAGACCATATTTTACAGGACCATTGTCGCCGATTTTTGTATAAACAGGCATACTCTTTTTAAAGAGAGCGTTACGCTTATCGGCATCAAGAAGCATCTTGTTTGCCATGTAATAATTCTGAACGCTGTCAATTCTTGTAAAGAAATCCTTATGTTCATAGCCCATTATCTTGTATTCATTCATTTTGCCCTGAAGAATTTCACGGGTAAAGCTGTACTGATTACGGCTTGTTGCTTCCGAAACAACTTTCTTTAAAAATTCCTTGCTGATAATGAGCATATCAAGCCACATATTGCACTCACCGGAAATCTGCGGGTCAACAAGAACATCGCTGAGACAATTTTCTTCATTGAAATCAAGAATTGTAGCACAGCTATTTTTTTCGCTGTCATAAAGACCTTTGCTATAAATCAAAGTGATGTCCGCACCTGTTTCAGTGTGCTGTTTGAGAACGGGCGTAAAGTCAATAGTTGTTACAACGTCACAGTTTGCGAGAATAACATATTTAGCCTTTGAATGCTCAACAAAGCTCCATATATTATTTAAAGCGTCAAGTCTGCCCTTGTACATACCGCCTGTCTGGCTGTATGGTGGCAGAAGATGCAGACCGCCTTTTTTACGTGCCAAATCCCAGTCACGACCTGAACCGAGGTGGTCAAGGAGTGAACCGTAATTTGACTTTGTGATAACACCGACTTCATAAACACCGGAATTTACCATATTTGAAAGCGGAAAATCCACAAGACGATAACGTCCGCCGAAAGGGATTGACCCCATAGTCCTCTGCTTTGTCAGTTCGCTAACATAGGAATCATGCATACTTGCAAAGATAAGACCTAAAACATTATAATTAACACTCATATTAAAACTCTCCTCCGGTCAGATATTTTCGCCGATTATCTCTTTAGGAGCAACGCTTTTGCCCTCTGAAACAGTCACATTATGACCGACTACAGCAATTCCCCAGTCGTCACGATTTTCAACTTGTGCAGGGTCTAAACCGATATGTGAACCGCTTTCTATAACGCTGTCACTGCCAACTATAGCATATTCAACAACAGCACCGGACTTTATAACAGCACCTGGCATAACAATACTGTATTTTACAGTTGCATCCTTTTCAACGGTAACACCGGAAAATACAACAGAAAAATCAACAGTTCCGTCGATATTGCTTCCCTCGTCAATCATTGAATTTTCAATATTTGCGTTGTCGCCGACATACTGCGGAGGCATATAATTATTTCTTGAATAGATTTTCCAGCTCGGGTCATAGAGGTCAAGCGGAACACTCGGGCTTAGTAAGTCCATATTTGCTTCCCAGAGAGAGTCAAGAGTTCCAACGTCTTTCCAGTAGCCTTCAAATTCATATGCAAAAAGTCGCTGTTCATCACGGAGCATGGAAGTAATAATATCCTTGCCGAAATCCTTAGACCATTTTTCACCACGTTCACGCTTTGCATTTGCATCATTTTCATTTTCAATGAGATATTTTCTAAGTTTTTCCCAGCTGAAAACATATATACCCATTGAAGCAAGGGTTGACTTTGGTTCTTTCGGCTTTTCAACGAAATCAACGACTTTTCTGTTCTCGTCGCAAATCATTATTCCGAAACGTGATGCTTCTGCCTTAGGAACATCAATAACAGAAATTGTGCAGTCGGCATTGTTTGCTATATGGAAATCAACCATTTTTGAGTAATCCATTTTATAGATGTGGTCACCGCCCAGAACTACAACATATTCAGGGTTGTATCTCTCAATAAAACGCATATTCTGATAAATAGCGTTTGCCGTACCCTCATACCATGATGCACCAGCCTGTGTTTCATATGGCGGAAGCACATGAACACCGCCGTTCATTTTATCCAAATCCCATGGCTGACCGTTTCCGATATATTCATTGAGGACAAGTGGCTGATACTGTGTGAGTACACCCACTGTATCAATGCCGGAGTTTGTGCAGTTTGAAAGCGGAAAATCTATAAGACGATACTTTCCGCCGTATGGAACAGCCGGCTTAGCCACATTTTTAGTCAGTGCATAAAGTCTACTGCCCTGACCGCCGGCAAGTAGCATAGCAACGCATTTTTTCTTTGTATACATAAAATTCCTCCTAAAAGTGTTTTCATTCAGTCCGGCGATATGCCGGACTGTTACTGAAATAGTTACAGCAATTTATTCAGCCTTAGCAGAGCTTTTTGACTTTGCCGATGTTTTCGGTTTTTCAGAATTAACGGCAGTTTTTCTGACTGTCCGTGTCTTTTTCACAGGAGCTTCAACAGTTACTTCCGCTGTTGCTTTCGGGGTTCTTTTCTTCACGGGAGCGTGTTTAAGATATATTACAGACAACGGTGCAAGAGTCATTGAAATGCTTTGGTCAAATCCATGCATAGCGTTCTTGCCAGTCTTGAATGATTTTTCAGTTACGCCTGAACCGCCAAATTCTTCAGCGTCTGTATTGAAAATAAGCTTATACCTGCCCTTTTTCGGAACACCTATTTTATAGTCCTCACGTTTCACGGGAACGAAATTGCAGACAATAATAATTTCCTCGCCGTTATCGTCAGTACGTCGAAATGCTATTATACTTTGTTTGTTATCGTCGTTTGAAATCCAGCTGAAACCATTCCATGAATCATCATTCTGCCATAGCGGAGAATTTTCGGCATAGAATTTATTGAGTTTTTCAGAATATTTCAGCATAGTTTTGTGTTCCGGATTTTTCATCAAATCCCAGTCAAGCTGTGTCTGATAATTCCATTCATTTTCCTGTGCAAATTCCTGACCCATAAAAAGAAGTTTCTTTCCAGGGTGAGCCATCATGTAAGCAAGAAATGCACGGTATGAGGCAAATTTCTGTTCACGCTCACCAGGCATTTTATTGAACATGGAACATTTTCCATAAACAACTTCGTCATGTGAAATCGGAAGTACATAATTTTCCGAAAAAGCATAATAGAATGAGAATGTGAGTTTATCATGATTATATGAACGGAACAGCGGGTCAAGCGACATATACTGTAACATATCGTTCATCCAACCCATATTCCACTTGAAATTAAAGCCAAGACCGCCCATATTTGTAGGTTTAGTAACCATAGGCCATGCGGTTGACTCTTCTGCAATCATAAGAGCATCGGGGTGATTTGCAAAAATAGCCTGATTAAGATTTTTGAAAAATTCCACAGCTTCAAGGTTTTCCTTGCCACCATGAATATTTGCAGTCCATTCGCCGTCGCGTCTGTCATAATCAAGATAGAGCATTGAGGCGACTGCATCTACACGAAGACCATCAACGTGAAATTCGTTGAACCAGTAATTAGCACTTGAAATCAGGAAAGAACATACTTCCTGTTTGCCGTAATCAAAAACTCTTGTACCCCATGACTTATGTTCTTTTTTGCGTTCGTCGGTGTACTCATAACAGCAAGTTCCGTCAAATTCATACAGACCTGAAGCATCTTTAGGGAAGTGAGCAGGAACCCAGTCAAGAATTACGCCTATTCCGGCTTCATGGAACATCTCTATCATTTTTCTGAAATCGTCGGGAGTTCCATAACGTGAAGTAGGTGCAAAATAGCCTGTAACCTGATAACCCCATGAACCATCATATGGATATTCCGTCAACGGCATAAACTCAACATGGGTATATGACATCTTTTTCAGATACGGGATTATTTCATTTGCAAATGTTATATAATCAATGAAAGTATCCGGTTTTTTCACTTTCCATGAACCGAGATGAACTTCATAGACATTCACGGGACTTTTATAAATATTTTTGTTATGTTTCTGTTCAAACCATGCATCATCATTCCACTGATATTCGCTCTCATAGATTTTTGAGGCGGTATCAGGTCTTGTTTCAAAGTGTGTAGCATACGGGTCTGATTTGAGTATGGTACGACCGTCGATAGTTTCAATGCTGTATTTGTAAACATCGAACTGTTTCAGTTTAGTTATTTCGGCTTCCCATACACCGTCCGCGATAAGTTTCATAGGGTTTTTTTCTCTGTCCCAGTCATTAAAATCTCCCACGACTGAAACACTCAAAGCATGAGGAGCCCAAACTCTGAAAGTGAAAAGGCGTGAACGACCTTTCTTTCTTGAGTGCACCCCAAAGAATTTATAGGTCTCATAGTTTTTTCCTTGATAAAACAGATAAAGCGGAAAATCATTAGGATTATTATTTTTTACTGACATAATTTAGCCTCCTTTGCTATATACATTTTAACAGATATGGAAGAATTATTCAAGCTTTTTTTAAAATCAGGTAAAAATTTCAGCAATACGCTAAAAATTTTGAAGATTTTTTATGCATATTGCTAAAAAATTTCATAACAACCACTCAAAGAGTTGTTGAAATGTACATCTGAATATTTATTCATATATTTTACTTTATAACCCGTATTCCAATTACTGTTATATCATCACTGTGGAGTGTAGGATTGAAAACGTCAGCCTTTGCACAGATTTCATCAACAATTTTTTTCAGGTCGTCGGAACTCAAAAGCAATTCTTTTATAAATCTGTATTCACTTTCATTTATGCCATCGGAAAACATAATAATTATATCATTTTCCTCAAATTCACACTGACATGAAAAAGTTTCCGAACGGCTGTATATGCCTATAGGAAAAGTAGGCGACACAATTTTTATGACATTTCCCCTATGGCGTATGAGAGTGGCGGAAGCCCCCGACTTTATAAGTGTAAGACCACAGGTTTCAAGGTCAATGCAAGCAACGTCAAGGGTAGCAAAAGATTCTTCCGGAGACTTTGTAAGCATGACGGAATTAATCATTTTGACCGCGGACGGATATTCAACTCCGCTTCCTATTAATTTTTTAAACATACTCACAACCATTTTTGACTCCACAGAGGCACTTTTTCCACTGCCCATGCCGTCGGACAGAACAACATATGATTTTCCCGTACCGTCTCCGAAAACTGCTGATGTATCACCGTTTTCGGAATTTTCCGCACATACGGAAGTTGAATATACATCAATCTTATATTTTGGTTTTTCAAAAAGTCTTATTCTTGTCTGTCTCCCTGAATTGACAGGTGGTACACTTTCAAGAGGGATTTTCAGTTCATCTGAAACAAGGTCACATATTCTCATGAAATTTTCCGTTGAATCAGCTTTATTGAAATAAATTTCTGTATGTAAACGATTTCCGGCATTATAATAAGCAATGACTTCAGACGGAAAAAAACCAAATTTATTAAGTTTATTTTTCACTATTTTACTTACAGGCGCGGAATATCTTATATCAATTCGTTCTCCGGCGGTACTTATAATTTCCTCAATTGTTTTCATCTGTTCGGAAAGAATTTCCATATTATCGGTATACCGGAGTGAAACAAGGCGTTGCCGTGCCTTTTCGGCTGACATTTTCTTATAGAATTTAATAAGCCCTTCCTTGTAAATGCATTCGCTTATTTCATATGGAAAAGTTTCCGCTGAAATTTCAGCCATTGCGGAGAGTTGCATAAAACCCGATTTTGTATTTTTTGAATTGCTTTTCCAGCAGTAAATTTTCCGCGGACAGTCTGTACATACCGCATTCACAACATCTTCTGTGGTTATATTTTTTTCATTTTTTTTCCTCAGAACCTTAGATATTTTTTCAGACTCCGTGCGGACAATATGTACAGTATCAGCGATAAAATTCATTCGAGCATTCAGCATATCCGGAACGACTGAAACAGAATTATTTCCAGTTGTAAACCATTTATCCGAATAGGCAGGAGATATTACCAGAAAAATTATCGCTGAACATATTATATCAATCATGCTGTAAATACTATTCTGTGTTATGCCCGTAAGAACCATAAGTGCAAAATTTATGCCCACAAAACATACCGTCGCTGTAGTATTTTTCTGCTTGTTGAGATAACCTGTAAGCAGTGCCGATGCCGGCAATAAGACTACAGTCATTCCGCAATCAACCGACGACAGAAAAGCTCCACAAGCAGTCAATGCACCGCACATAACACCGCCCGTATGGCAGTAATAATATGCACCGCAAATGGTTATAGTTATTCCTATAATAAGCCCGATATTAATATATGGTATATTCACGGAACACAACGAAGCTATCATGACCGTATACACCACCGCATAGGCACAACCCGTGACCGTTGAAAAATCAAGCACAAAACGCTTTTTAAGACCGGCAATTATCAACGCAAGAGAATACGCTGTAAATCCGGCAAGTCCACCATAGAACATATAAAATATAAGCTTGTATGGAATTTCCCCGATAAGTGCCGATACAGCCGTTCCGGCTATAAATACACCGGTAGTGGTTATAAATCCGCTTGATTTCGGACTGCTTTTATTTTCATGGAACATTTTAGCTATAATAATAATAACCATAGCCGTTATCTTGACTATATTTTTTCCAATATCATGACTGACTATACAATGAAAAAAACTCCCCGTAAGAACAGCAGTAGCCGTCGGAAGTGACACTGCACCAGCTATTGAAATATCTGCAAATGATGCGACACCAGCCATATCAGTGCCGGACAGCACATATCCGGCTACCAGTGCCGAAACAAAAGCCCATAATGCCATTGTGGATTTTTTTTTATGGATTTTTTTCTTTTTTCTCAAAATATCACCCTCTGATTTTATGATATGGATAATATTATATCATGATTTCATAGTGAAAAATATCATAATCAGTAGAATGAAATACAGTTATATCAGGATTTTCTGTAAAATAATGCCGGACTATGTCATATTACTTCATATCGGCTATGAAATCCTTTATAGCTCTGTCGGCATTGATATACTGTTCATGAAATTCCCTTGCGGAAATACGCATAGCACCGTTTCCAAGAATAATAATCTGTTCCAGTCCGTCTGAAGTCGCTACTCTCACACGATTGTTTTTTGAGAGTTCATGTGAGACTTTTTCTATATATGTATCAGCCGTTTCGGATTCTTTTGTATAGACAATGTTTATATTGCAGTATTTTTCAATCTCCCTGTGCTTGCCTTTTACCTTGTATGCGTCAAAAACAAGGATTAACTCATAGCCCGTAAAGCCTTGATAATTACACATCATATTTATCAGCATTGAACGTGCGGTTTCAAGACTATCTTCAGCAATTTTCTTGAGTTCGTCCCATGAGAATATTATATTGTAACCATCAACTAATAAATATTCCTTACCAGAATAATTAAAGCTTTTCTGATTATTGTGATTAACAGAAACAGCTTTTGTCTTCCTGAATGCATTACGCTTATCACGATTTATTTTGCCATATGTTCTTTCAAAAATCGCCATAAGCTCATCATCTGATACTGCTGAACGTACAAAATGCCGTGCATTTTCCCTGTAGGTCTCTTGTACTGCTGAACGTTCCACAAGGCATGACGGAAGATGCATATGTTCCGGAACTTCATTCCACTTTACAACATAGCCTGCTCCGTGCGTACAGAATACAGAGTCAGCGGAATTTTCAATGTCACTGTCACAGTCGTAATTTATCTGCTGTATGACTTCATCAGAATTGTGACATTCCCGATAGTCACCGGCAGTACATATAAGGCGACCTTTTCCGTGTGTATAGGCTATAACTTCTGTCTGATAACCGTTGATTTCTGAAACAGGTGCAGTTCCTCTTATTACGGACATATCGCCCATAGTTTCAGGCTGTCCGAAATCCGCACACATATGCTGTAAATCCGCTATGGCACGTCCGGTGTTTTCAGTCGGGATTTCAAGTTCATAGTTATAATAAGGCTCTAAAAGAATACTTTCCGCACTCCTCAGACCTTGCCGGACTGCCCTGTACGTTGCCTGCCGGAAGTCTCCGCCCTCCGTATGTTTCAGGTGGGCTTTTCCGGAAGCAAGCGTTATTTTCATATCGGTTATCGGTGAACCAGTCAACACACCAGAATGAATTTTTTCGGCAAGGTGCGTCATAATAAGTCTCTGCCAGTTTCTGTCAAGAACATCTTCACTGCACGACGTATCAAAGACAAGACCGCTACCACTTGTGAGCGGTTCAAGAATAAGATGTACTTCCGCATAGTGCCTTAGTGGTTCATAGTGACCTACTCCCTCAACTTTATTTTTTATTGTCTCACGATATGTTACAGCACCGCTCCCGAAAGTAACATGATAGCCAAATTTCTGCAATATTATTTGTGTAAGCACTTCAATCTGTATTGCACCCATAAGCTGTACCATTATATCCTGTCCACTTACGACAATATGCAGTTGTGGGTCGCCGTCCTCCAAAATCCGTATATCTTTAAGAACATCATTGACATTCATTCCGTAAGGGAAATTTACTTTATATGTCATGACGGGTTCAAGAAAAGTTTTTCCGGAATCGTTCTCACAGCCCATTCCCTGTCCGGCATACGTTCCGGCAAGACCTGTCACACAGCAGACATCACCACATTCAGCAGTATCAGCAGTCCGGAACTTATCCCCTGAACAAAATCTTATACTATTTATTTTCGCGTTGACTTTTTCACCATCGGAATTTTTATACTCCAGTTCATCGCGGACTTTTATTGTACCGCCTGTTATTTTCATATGCGTAAGGCGGTTTCCTCTGCTGTCATATGAAATTTTATATACTTTTGCACCAAACGTGTTAATTTTTTGCGTTTGGCGTGTGAATCTGTCAAGGATTTCAAGAAATTTTTCTATACCGTCCATGCGGAGTGCTGAACCATGACAGCACGGAAAAATTTCCCGTTTTGCTATACCTGAAATAATATCATCATCGGACAGGCTGTCACTCAAATATTTTTCCATGAGTTCATCGCTACAGACAGCGGAATTTTCATATATACTGTCGTTGTCAACAGAAAAATCCACACAATTTTCAGAAAGTCTTTGCCGGAGGTCTGTAAATACTTTCTGTATATCCGCACTATTCAAATCCGTTTTGTTTATGAATATAAATACTGGTATATTATATTTATACAAGAGTTTCCACAATGTAGCTGTATGACTTTGCACACCGTCCGTACCGCTTATGACAAGTACAGCATAATCAAGTATGGACATAGTTCTTTCAGTTTCTGCCGAAAAATCAACGTGTCCGGGAGTATCAACAAGAAAAAAATGTGTGTTTTCTGTAGTAAATTCCGCCTGATGTGAAAATATAGTTATACCCCTGTCGCGTTCTGTCCTGTCGGTATCAAGAGACGAACTTCCATTATCTACTCTTCCGGCTGTACGGATTTTTCCGGTTTTGAAAAGTAACGCCTCAGATAGTGTGGTCTTCCCTGAATCAACATGGGCAATTATACCAATAGTAATTTTTTTCATTAAACCACCTCTTTATTTAGATAAAATATTAAAATATGTGTCCGGAATATTGTCACCGGACTGCACCGGACGGAATACAATATAGAAAATAATTCCGGAGGTGACATATGAAACGCCGAAAAAGAAATTTCCCGAAATACCGGATTGTTGCTGTCATTGCCATATTTCTGCTGATAGTACTGATTATATTCGCGGTATGGACAGACAAAGCGGTAAGACCTGTTGCGTCAATGCAGGCAGAACATCTTTCACTGCTTACCACAAATCAGACAATAGAGGAAACAGCATCTGAATATATCGCTGAAAACAACCATACATACAGCGATTTTGCGACGGTTATCTATGACAATTCAGGGCGTGTATCGGCTGTGGAGGCAATAACACAAAATATCAATAAAGTTCAGTCTGAACTTGCACTTGAAATCAACAGTCGGCTTGAAAAATCCGGCGGATATGCTGAAATTCCCGTCGGGTCTCTTACAGGGTCATATATGCTTGCCGGAAAAGGCTTTAAAATCCGTCTGCGGATTTGTCCGGCAAATAAAGCGACTGTCCGCCTGAAAAGTGATTTTACGTCTGCCGGAAACAATCAGACCTGTCATAGAATTTCAGCGGAAGTGACAGCCGAAATAAAATCCTCTTTACCGATTTATGATTTTGAAACGGAGACAGAATTTGAGTTCTTGCTTGCCGAAAGCATCATAGTCGGAGAAGTACCTGAAAAAAGTCTGTATGCATGGAAAGAATATTAATTAAATATTTAACGGCAAAAAGACTGACATAAGTCAGCCTTTTTGTATTTAAGCAATTTACCTCAACAAAAATTCGGGTATTCCATCATATGTGTGAGAATGGCAATATTAGTGACAGCCTCAACGCACGGAACAGCCCTTATAACTGTGCATGGGTCATATTCTTTTCCAGAGCTGAAAGTCTTTTCTTTGAGTTCGTGCAAATCAATTGTTTTCTGCTCTTTCGCTATTG
>CAMWQI010000071.1 GCA_947176345.1 uncultured Ruminococcus sp. | reverse complement strand
GTGTGGGGGTTTAGCTCAGCTGGGAGAGCATCTGCCTTACAAGCAGAGGGTCACAGGTTCGAGCCCTGTAGTCCCCACCACAATGGCCTGGTAGTTCAGTTGGTTAGAACGCTGCCCTGTCACGGCAGAGGTCGAGAGTTCGAGTCTCTTCCAGGTCGCCATATGCGGATTTAGCTCATCTGGTAGAGCGCCACCTTGCCAAGGTGGAGGTAGCGAGTTCGAGCCTCGTAATCCGCTCCAATGGCGCTATAGCCAAGTGGTAAGGCGTGGGTCTGCAACACCCTGATCCCCAGTTCAAATCTGGGTGGCGCCTCTTTCAAGCATCTGAAATTTTCAGATGCTTTGCTTTTTTTGAGGTGATATTTTGGATTTCAGTAAATTAACAGATGATTTTCTTATAAAATTGAGAATGGAAAACACTTTCAGTACAGACAACTATGAAAAAGTAAAATCAGCCTTAATACATAATGTTGCTGAATGGAAGTCATATGGAAGTGTACCTGTTAAGGACGTAGTTGATATAGTTTTTCTTATTGACCAGTTAGCTGGTGGCAGTCGTTTTTTTGATGAGGAAACTACAATAAAAGTTGAAGATGCTTGTATTGAAATCGAAGATATTATAAACAATCTTATATAAAAAAATCCCCTGATTTAATGTAACACACGAAATCCAAAAAAGTCACACGCGAAATCCAAAAAAAAATTTACTTATAGAGGTATCGCTTGTTGCTGAATGTTCGTTCACGGCGGAAGCCGTTTTTTTGATAAGGAAACAGCTATAAAAGTTGAAGATGTCTGTATTGAAATCGTGGAAATTATGAACAGTCTTGAATGAAAAATCCCCTGAATAATCAGGGGATTTGTTTTTTATAGCTTAACAGCCACAATTTTTGAAAAGATTGCAGATAAACTTGAAAAGTTCGTTACAACACATACCGCCGAACCTCCTTTATGTAAAAATTTTTCCGTTTAATCAGCATCCGCAGTTCTTTAAAAGGTCGCAGATAAGCTTGAAAAGTCCATTACAACACATATCGTCGTGCCTCCTAATGTAAATTTCCCTCTTGGGATATTTATATTATAGCACGACATTTTAATAAAATCAATACAAAAATAATGTCAGAAAAATTAGTTAATTATGCATATTGCTATAGCAAGATATGTAGCAAATGCACTCCATAGCAGATATGGAATATTCAGTCCGGCGGAAATTTTCCGCACCCTACAGAATTGCATCATCATCACTCCGACAAGTATCAGAAGTAATACCGCCAGTATTGCGGAAAGTTTCAGCAGACGAAACCGGAAAAAAACTATACTCCATAAAAAATTCACAGCCAGCTGTATGTTATAAATCTTCAGGGAGTAGGGTTTTCCGGAAGTACTTACTAAATAGGCGGATATTCCCATAAGTGCGTAAAGAATTGCCCATACTACCGGAAAGACTACCGCCGGTGGTGACAATGGTGGTTGTATGATTTCCGAATAGAATGCAGAAAAATTTCCGGCAAAAAGTGCCGATAATGCCCCGACGAGTTCAGCACTCACCACAAAAATAAGTAAATCGGTTAAATTAAATTTTTTCATGTGTACTCCTTATATGTAAGATATTAAATAAATATTCAGGAGTACAAGAAAATATCACATCAAAGGAAGTAATTTATTGAATATCGCATAGAATTTGACCGGTATATGCTTATCAAGGTGACATTTACCAAAAAACCATTTTTCATATTGACAGATTTTTATAAGCTCTTCAAAAAATGCATGGACTTCTATTCTTTGCAGAACATCTACTTTCAGGCAGTCTTTGAGTGATGCCGGTGGTTCGTGCGTAATTATACAGTCAACGCTGTTATTATTTTGGTGAAGATTATGCAGAGCATGAGTTATTTCCTCATGGGTGGGTTGTTCACGCTCCCACCAGTTTTCGCTGTCATGGCGGAACTCATAGTCCTGACTATGTCCACCACCAAATGTGAATATTTTTTTGTTTTCGATTGTGAAAATTTCACCACGCATAAGATGTACAATATTTCTGGAAATCCTATGTATTTTTCCGCCTTTCCAGACTTCTTCCGGACAGGATTCAAGCAAATCAAAATTTTCATGACAGCCATCAATAAAAGCTATTGTGTAATCTTTTGCAGAAAGTTTTTTCAGTATGGATTTTTCAGTTTTTGAACCATTCCATATAAAGCCGAAATCTCCGCATATAATAAGAGTATCACCCTTGCGGATTTTTTTGAAATCCGCTGATTTAAAGCGTTCAATATCTCCGTGAGTATCGCCTGTTATGTAAATCATTTATAAAATACCTCCGTTTCTTTAAATATATTCTATCACATTTTTCTGCTTACGTAAAGCAAAAAAATTTTTTTTAAAAAGGGCTTTAAAAATTAAAAATTATCTGTTATAATATATATATCAGAATATTTGTAAAAAGTAAAGGAGTAAGTATGAAAAAATTTTTATCTGCACTTACGGCACTCTTTATGACACTGCCGTTTCTTTGCGTTCCTAAGGCAAACGCAATCAACTTTACACTTAAAACAACTTTAAAAAGTGAATCAGTTGTACTGATGAACCTTGATACTCACACCATAATTAACGAAAAAAATGCAGATGTCCGGCAAATGCCCGGACCATTGGTAAATATCATGACAGCGATTGTTGTTCTTGAAAACTGTCAGAATATAAATCAGGAAATAATTATGGACGAAAATGTTTATAATTCGATATATGAAACGGAATACCCCGACGATGTCCGCACGGCTGATATATACAACGAAGACAAATTTACGGTTACTGATTTGCTTTATGCTATGATGCTTACTTCCTCAATGGAGGCATCACAGACACTTGCTTATTACGTCGGCGGAAGTGATGTGAATAATTTTGTAAATCTTATGAACCAAAAAGCAGAGGCATTAGGGCTTGAAAATACACATTTCACTAATCCTACTGGACTTTATGACAAAAATCAGTATACAAGTGCGAGAGATATGGCGAAACTTACTGAATATGCACTTACGGTTTCTGTTTTTGAACAGATAGCAACAACTTACAGCTATAAACCTACTGTTCCTAATAACGTCAATCATGAAGATTTCAATGACTGGTACTGGACACATTCAAATGAAATGATGAACCCTGACAGTTCAAACTACTACAACTCCGCAAAGGGTATAAAAACCGCTAATCTTCAGGAATACGGACGTAATATTGTTACCATTGCAAGCAAAGACGGCAATAATTATCTTGCTGTACTTCTCAAGTCACCTATGGAAGACGAATGGGGAAATCAAATATATACACATATCGAGGATGCTATAACTATTTTTGACTGGGCATTTACTCATATTTCGTATCAGGTACTTCTTGCCGATACAGCGGAAGTCGGGGAATTACCAGTTGAACTTGCCTCCGGAAATGACTATGTTCTTGCACGTCCGAAAGAGGAAGTTTCTATGCTGTGGTACGATGAAATAGACGTTGCTGTTGTTAATAAATATGACATAAAATGGTATAATAAGTCTCTATATGCACCTGTTAAGAAAGGTGACCCGCTTGGTGAAGTCACATTGAAGTACAATGGTGAGGAACTGGGAACGATTGAACTTGTTGCAGTTTCAGATGTGGAGCGTTCATCCTCTAAGTATAATCTTTATGCGATTAAACAGTTTGTCGGTTCAAAGTGGTGCAAAAATGCCCTTACAGTATCATGTATACTGTGTGTAATATATATAATTGTATGTATATATTCCTATATTTTGTATCGGAACAGAAAAAAGGAAGAAGATGCCAAACGCCGTGCCACTGCACGTCGTCGTATGAATCAGTCGTCTGAAGAGGAATAATGTTTCTTTTATTTCCAGAAAATGCCCCCTGTAATTGCAGAGGGCATTTTTTTGCAGTTATATATAAATAAATTCACTGCTTGAATAACCGATAGTGCCATTATAGTTAACAACATACCAGTTATCAGTTTCACCATTAATCATTACTGTTTCACCATTAGGGATAGAACCGATTACGGCAGATGAAATATCAGGTAATTTCCTTATATTCAGCCCTGAACCGTCCGTTATGACAGTACCCCATCTTACAGCAGTGGGGGAGATGAAAGGTATTCCAAAATAGTCGCATAGCGAGCGTGAAATGTTTCTTGCTATAATATCGAGGTTATTTTTCAGCCAAGCCTCATCAGCATAGTTGTCATGGTAGCCGAGTTCACACAAAACCGCTACAGCATTAGTGCGGAGAACTTCACCGAGTGTGGAAGTAGGCACGGCATTGACTTTATCGGGAAGAGGATATATGCTTTTAAGATTATTGGCTATTATATTGGCAAGATATTCACTGTCACGGCTATTCGGAGCAAAATATATATCAATGCCCCTTAATTTGCCGGCAAGGTGTTCAGGGGCGGCATTTGAGTGGAGTGCAAGGTGTACATCATAGTATGCGGCGTTTGAGTCCTTTATTGCACCGTTGACATTTCTTGACGGGTCATTGCGTACAAACGCTATACCGCTTGAACGCAGATAAGGTTCAATTCTGTCTGCGAGCAGATTCATATAAAGTTCTTCATTGCCGTTGGTAGCATACTGATTCCACTCCTGAGTTGAGGGACTTAAAAATACCTTTGGCATAAAAAACATTCCTTTCAGAGAATTGAGATTATATCTCATATCATTTTATGCCACGGAAGAAATAAATGTTACTTCAGTTAGGCTGTCCGACACGATGGCGGAGATTATCTTCTTTAAGTTTTCTGCCTTCGGCAATAAGATTTTTCATAGATTCGGGGTCACGGTTCTGGAGTGCATCGCGGTATTTAAGGAGGTTGCCTATAAGAGTATCAAGTTCAAACTGGAGATTGTCACAATTCTGCATAAATAAATCAGTCCACATTTTTTCATTCATAGTAGCAATACGGGTCATATCTTGAAAACTTCCACCACTGAAACCGCATTCAAGGCTTAGTTCAGGACTTTTTACGTATGCACTTGACACTATATGTGCAAGCTGTGAGGTATAAGCAATCATTTTGTCATGATTTTCGGGGCTTGTCTGTACAATTTTTCCAGCACCTATTTCGGAAGACAGTTTTTTAAGGAGTTCAATATCATCATTGTTGCTGTCTTCAAATGGTGTGATAATAAAGTTAGCTTTCACAAATAAATCAGGAGTGCTGTTTGAATATCCGCCAAATTCCTTTCCAGCCATGGGGTGTATACCAAGATAGCGGAGGTTGTTTTTTTCAGCTATGGACTTCATACGTGATGAAAAATCGCCTTTTATTCCGCAAACGTCTGTAACAAGGGTGTTTTTATTGAACTTACAGGCATTTTCCGAAAAGAATTTTTCAGCAGTTTCCGGAAAAAGAGAGATAATAACTAAATCAAAATTTTCATAGTTTCCGTCAAAAGCGTAATCTATTGCAATATCGCGGAGGGCGTTTTCCTCAATGTCATGATTTATGTCACAACCGGTGACTGTATGATACGTATATTTTTTGAGGGCTTTGCAGATAGAACCGCCTATAAGTCCAAGACCTACAACAAGAATATTCATAAAAAAATCAGACCTTTCATGTATTTATATTAAAATTATATCGCTTTAAATGACAAAAGTCAATAGTTTTAAATTTATTAAAATTTTTATCTTAAATACACAATGTCAACAGTGTTCCACGTGGAACATTTTCAGAAATAAACCGTATTTTTTATATTAAAACATTTATATTTTTGACAGATATTTTTTAACTAAAATATTCCCTGAACGGTTCAGGTGCATTTATAGTAAGACCGTTAAGATATGCAAGAGGTGAATTTACCGGAAGTAGAAATTTCAATGAATATGCACATAAAGCCTGTCTGAAAACTCCGTAACGCTTATTTAAGGCTATATTACCATATTTTCCGTCTCCTAAAATGTACGCTCCTATATGGGCAAGATGAGCTCTTATTTGATGGGTACGTCCGGTGAACAAAGTGACTTCAATAAGTGACAAACTGTTTTTTCTGTCAATGACTTTGTAGCCGGTTTTTATTTCCCTGTAGCCGTCGGCTTTTTGGTCGGATATACGAACAATATTTCTTGTATCGTCTTTTTTATGGTATGCGTAAATAATATCCTGATTTTTCGGCGGAGGAGTGACGGTCACACAATGATAGATTTTATGCATATGCCCGTTCCGGATAGCCTCATTGATTTCACGGAGGGCAATAGCATTTTTTGCCGATATAACCAGTCCGCTTGTGTTCCTGTCAAGCCGACTGCACAGTGCCGGTGCGAATGAGTTTTCATTTTCTGGCGAGTATTCATTTTTATTGTAAAGATAGTGCTTTATGCGGTTTATAAGCGTATCGGAAGTGCTTGTACTATTGGAATGTGAATCTAGCCCTACAGGTTTGAACACAATTAAAATATTTTCGTCTTCATGTATAATATTCAAACTATCAGGACATTCAAGAAAAGTCATATCATGTTTTTTTTCAGCTGAAAGTTCCTGTTTCACGTATACCGTGACAATATCTCCGGTATTGATAATCGCCGAAATATCACAGCGTTTTCCGTTGATTTTAATATCTTTTTTCCGGAAAAGCTTGTACATCATGCTTTTCGGTAAATCGGGCAATGCTTTTATTATGAATTTATCCACACGCTGACCGCTATCGTTTTCATTTATTGTAAAAGTAACCATAAAAAAATTTTTTTCCTTTCTTTTTGAAATTTGTGCATAATACACCAAATATACTCATCAATTTCGTGAAAATAACCAAACATTCAACTTTAAAATATTTTTTTCGTTCCTGATATTGCATTTGAAATGAAAGTGTGTTATAATATTACAGAAAAGTTACATTAAAAATTACAGGCTGTACGAAAAACGGGTACGGCTTTTGTTTTCACGGAAGGAATGATAAAAATGAAGCTTTATAAAAAACTTCTTTCGGCTGTCATGTCACTTGCACTTTCAGGTGCAACAATTATTTCAGAGGGTATACCACAAACCATAGCGGTAGACACTCCGGAAGAAACTGTCATTGATTTATATGATACCACAAATCCGGAAGAAAGTAAAGAAAATTCTGAAACGACCACAGAAGAAACCACTACTACTACCACAACTACTGAAACTACTACTCAAAAAACCACATTAACTACAACAACTACTACTTCAACCGAAACTACTACTTCAACCGAAACTACTACTTCAACTGAAACTGCTACTTCAACTGAAACTACTACTTCAACACAAACTACTGAACCGCCGTTCAGAGTATTTGATATATATAACGCTCATATGGGCTACACTACTACTACAAATCCTTCTACAGCCAACCTTGACCCGTCACTCATGCAGAGACAGGCAAAAGGTATTGACGTTTCAGCATGGCAACCTAATATAGACTGGTCTGCTGTAAAAGATGCCGGAATAGAGTTTGCAATTTTAAGAGCCGGTTATGGTAAACACGCCTCACAGGAAGACCCAACTTTTGACTACAATATGCAGTATGCACGTGAAAATGGTATTGATTGTGGTGCTTACTGGTACAGCTATGCAACAGATGTTGAGTCGGCTATTCAGGAGGCGGAAGTCTGCTACTCTATAATAAAGGATTATGATTTTACATATCCGGTTTACTTTGACATTGAAGACCCCTCACAAGATTATCTCACTACTGCACAGATTTCAGCTATAACGGAGGCTTTCTGTTCCACACTTGCTTCTAAAGGCTACCGTGTGGGAATTTACAGCTATACAACTTTCCTGAAAACAAAAATTTATCAGGAAATTCTTGATAAATATGATATATGGATTGCACACTTTGATGTTTCCGCACCGTCCTACAGCGACGATTATGGCATATGGCAGTATACGGCAAGCGGTTATGTTGATGGTGTGCCGGGAGTTGTTGACCTTGATGTTTCATATGTAAATTATCCATATATAATGTCACCTGAAACATATGTTGACAAACCAGCTACAACTTTCGATTACACCATAAGAGATGTGACAACTACTACAACAAGCAATTATCTTTACAAGGGCATAGATGTTTCTGTATGGCAGGGCGATATTGACTGGAAAGCCGTAAAGGAATCCGGTGAGGTTGATTACGCTATAATCCGTGCCGGATATGGCAGATTTGTTACACAAAAAGATACTAAATTCGATTACAATATGGAACAGGCTAAGGAAAATGGCATTGACCGTGGTGTTTACTGGTACAGTTATGCGACTACCGTTGAGGCAGCTTTAATGGAAGCTCAGGCTTGCTGTGAGGTAATAAATGGCTATCAGTTGGAATATCCCGTTTACTTTGACATTGAAGACCCATGTTTTGATAGTTTAAGTAATGACGAAATCCGTGCTATTACGGACACGTTCTGTTCATACATGGAAGAGCAGGGTTATTGCTGTGGCGTGACAAGCTATTCCAATTTCCTTAGAAACAGATTGGGTGCATCGTTCCTTAACAAGTATGCTGTATGGATTGCTCACTACAACGTAAGAAGACCAAGCTATGGCGGATATTACGGAATGTGGCAGTATTCATGTACAGGAGGCGTAAATGGCATAAACGGCAATGTTGACCTTGATTACGCATATGTTGACTATCCGGCACTTATGATTGAGTGCCACCGTAACGGTTATTAATATATAATTAATGTGCATATCGTTTTTAACGATATGCATATTTTATCAAAGGAGATTTTTTTATGGTGGAATTTATTACGGGACAGGCAGGAAGTGGAAAAACTACCCGTATGTTTGAAAAAATAAAGGAACGTTCCGGCAGACAGCTTATACTTGTACCGGAACAGTTTTCATATGAATTTGATAAAAAACTTTATTTTTTTATAGGTGCGAAAAAATTCAATGAAATTTTTTCACTTACGTTTACCGGACTTGCAAGACAGATTTTCCAGCTTTTCGGTGAACCTGACAGAAATGGCAAGTATGCCGATGACTATGCAAGAATGATTCTGATATATCAGGCTATAGCCTCCGCACAGAATAACCCCGATACATTGAATTATTTCAGGAAACAGAGTTCATATAACGGATTTGCGGAAGAAGTCCTTGACCTGATAAATGATATGAAACGTTCAGGCATTGAACCTCATACATTAATGGAAAAATCAATATTTTTAGACAAAAGACTTATGGACAAGACAAATGATATTGCTGGGATATATCTTGAATATAACAGACTTATGACGGAATATGGTTTCAAGGATAATCTTGAAAATATAATACAGGCTTCCGAAACTGCTAACCGTGAGGATTTTTTCAGGGGAATGAATATATATCTTGATGAATTTGAAAGTTTCAACGGTGACCAGCTTGAAATGATAAAAACTATGATTTCATCAGCTGAAAACGTCTGTATAACTCTTCGCACAGATGACATCAATGCCGGCGAGTTCACACTTTTTGATACTGTAAACAACACATATCGTCGTATAAAACAGATATGCGACGAACTTAATATTAAATCTTCTGATGTTTCTTATATAGAGTGCGAAAAAAGTAAGCGTTTCAAGGGAGCAGACCTTGAATACCTAAGTACGCATATTATGAGAAATTTAAGCTATAATCCGGCAGAAGCACCAAATCCCGACAATATAAGAATATTTGAGGCAAAAGATATGTACAGTGAAGTTGAATATGTCTGTGCCACCATAAAGCACCTTATCTGTGAAATGCCGGAACTCCGCTACCGTGATATTGCCGTATTATCGAATAATATAGAAGATTATGCTGATATTCTGAGAGAAACTTTCAAAAGATGCGATATACCATATTTTCTTAGCATAGCAAAACCCGTTATGCATTCTTCAATAATGGTATTTTTCAGCTCACTGCTTGAATTATTAACAGCACGGAAAATAAAATCAGAACATATTTTCCGAATTATGAAATGTGGAATACTTAATATTCCGCTTACCGATACGGCGCTTTTTGAGAATTACTGCTACAAATGGAATATTGATGGTGATACATGGATTGAACCCTTTACCGCTGATGACGAAAATCTCACACTTCTTGAAAATATAAGGTCATCTGTGATAAATCCCATTGTTAATCTGAAGAAGAAAGTTTCTGGAAAAATTTCAGCAACTGAAATATGCCATATATTATATGAATATCTTGTGGAGTGTGGTGCTGAAATAAGTGTGGGAAAAATTATGGGGGAACTTATCAGACTTGACCGTGATTATGAAGCCTCTGAACTCAAACGGCTATGGGCTTGTGTCATGGATATTCTGGACAGTGTTTCTGCTACACTTGGTGATAAAATAATCACATTTGCAGAAATGGCACGAATTATAAAGTCAATGATTAGCAAACTTGAATATTCCGTACCTCCGCAGACTCTTGATGCCGTCACATCAGCGTCGGCACGAACCGCAAGACTTTCCGCTCCTAAAGTAGTATTCGTTATCGGTGCAAATGACGGGGATTTCCCTAATAAAGTAGATATACACGGAATTTTTTCTGAAAATGACAAACGCCGTCTTTCTGAAAACGGAATAGAAATATCACGTTCACTTTCTGACCTTGTTGCATCTGAAAGGCTGATTGTTTACAAAACATTATCATCAGCATCGGAAAAACTCTTTATAACGTATACTTTGTCGGATTTATCCGGAAAAAGCAAATATCCGGCACAAGCAATTGATAGTATAATGAAGATGTTTGGTAATGAAAATATATTGCTTACAAAAGATAATATAACTCTTGATTATTATGCAGTAACGCTTCATTCGGCATTCTATCATTATATGCAAAATATAAATGAAAACAATAAATATACTTCGTCAATAAAGAAAATTCTCATGAATGAACCGGAATACAAGGGACGAATTGAATATGTTACAAGGCGTTCAGCAATGAAACAGGACTATAAAATTGACAGTGAGATTATGCAGAATTTGCAGTCATTCAAACCGTTAGGACTTTCGGCAACAGGCGTTGAAAAATACAATAAATGTCATTTTATGTATTTCTGTGACCATTTTATGAAACTGCACGGTCGTGAAAAAATAGAGCTTGACGACAGAATTTCAGGTGAAATAATTCATGAATGCCTTGCCCGTATGCTAAGGGATAACGACAAGGAGACTTTCATTTCCA
>CAMWQI010000070.1 GCA_947176345.1 uncultured Ruminococcus sp. | reverse complement strand
GTTAAACTCAACGGCAGACCCGTTAAACTTGGCGACAAGTGCGGTTTCAAGGATATTATAACGGTTGACGGGGAACGTCTCTATATGCCACGAAAGAAAAATTTCGTGTATATCATGCTGAATAAACCACGCGGTTATGTAACGACAGTTTCCGACGAACTTGACAGGCGTTGTGTTATGGACTTGCTTGACGGCGTGGAGGAGCGTGTATATCCCGTCGGCAGACTGGACAGAAATTCAGAGGGGCTTTTGCTGTTCACGAATGACGGGGAATTTGCAAACAGCATAATGCACCCAAGCCGTCATATAGCTAAAACATATCGCGTGACAGTACGTCCGGATATTTCAGATGAACAGCTTGTAAGGCTTTCGGAGGGCGTGGAAATAGACGGCAGAAAAACACTGCCGGCAAGCGTTGTGGTCAAGGAAAAACAACAGGGACGTGTTGTTCTGCTGATTACCATAAAAGAGGGCAGAAACAGACAGATAAGAAAAATGTGTGAGGCTGTCGGTTTGGAAGTGGCACGTTTACGCCGTATCAGCATAGGACCTCTTAAACTCGGTATGCTGAAACCGTCGGCGTGGCGTGAACTCACTGCCGATGAACTACGTGCAATCCGCAACGCCATAGGCAAGGAGAGCTGAAATGCTTGAAATACGTGAAAATCTTTCGCCGGAAAACTATGATATAAAAGGCGAAAACGTCCATATAACAGAGGCTTTTGAACATAACAGGGTCACCGGCTATATAGCCTATTCTTATGAAAACGACAGAACGATAGTTCACGGTATGGACGACGGCGGTGACATTATGCTATGCGACGGTCTCGTGCGGTCTGTTATTTTTAAGAGTACCTTAAAGGCTATCGGCACACTTGTTTTTGATACACCGGACTGCACGGAAAATCTCTGGAAATTAAAATTTTTGACCGGCGAAAACAGGACTATTGAAAATATTGACAGGTTCATGAATGGCTGTGCCAACTGCAAACACAAGAATTAAAAAGAAAGGAGCGATTTTGTATGCCCATACGCATTTCATCGGAGCTTCCGGCATTCAGAACGCTTGGAGAGGAAAATATATTCGTTATGTCGAAAGAACGGGCGGAGCATCAGGATATACGCCCATTGAAATTCGTCATAGTCAACATAATGCCGAAAAAAATAGAGACAGAAAGTCAGCTTATGCGACTGTTAAGTAACACTCCTATACAGCTTGACATTGACCTGATACAGATGGCTTCCCACGTATCAAAGAACACCTCAAGGCATCATCTTGAGTCTTTTTATAAAAAATTTGACGAAATAAAAAACAACCGTTATGATGGCATGATAGTTACCGGTGCTCCCGTTGAACTGCTTGAATTTGAGCAGGTGGACTACTGGGACGAAATAACGCAAATCATGGAATGGTCAAAAACTCATGTTTTTTCGTCAATATATATCTGCTGGGCAGCACAGGCAGGGCTTTATTATCATTTCGGTGTGCCGAAATATACTCTTGAAAAAAAGATGTTCGGAATTTTTCCGCATTATGCGGAAGTCGAAAACTGCCGTATTTTATGCGGATTTGATGATATATTTTCAGTACCGCATTCACGGAATACGGAAGTAAGGCGTGAAGATATTGAAAAAGTACCACAACTACAGATACTTACATCGTCAGATATTTCAGGTGTACATATCGTCGCAAACAGAAACGGCAGGCAGTATTTTATTACTGGTCATTCGGAATACGACCGTGACACGATAGCTAATGAGTATTTCCGTGACGTGAAGAAAGGGCTTGATATTCAAGTGCCATATAATTATTTTCCGGACGATAATCCTGAAAATACACCTGTTTTTTCGTGGCGTTGTACTGCTAACCTGATGTTTTCAAACTGGCTGAATTACTGCGTTTATCAGAAAACGCCATATAATCTTGAGGAATTAGCTGTCCGCAACTGGAACTGGGAAACTGCCCTGTAAGGAGTTAAAAATGAACGAAGATTTTTTTTATAACAAAACACCGGAAATCCCCGAAAAAAAGCCCGAATATCTGAAAACAGGTCTTGCCATAGCATCGTTTATAATAAGCGTGGTGAATTTCCTGTTTTTCCGCATGGTATTCAGCTTTATACTTGCTCCGATTTCGCTTGTTCTGGGCATAATGTCACTGGTGAAACATCAGGGGGGCAAGGGCTTTGCGATAACCGGCATAGTAATATCAACAATATCACTGATAGTTTTCATCTTGTTTATGGCAATTTTTGTGAAAATTTATCCAGATATGGAATATTTTATCAGGAACGATATGGCGATTATTTCCGAATTTGAGGAAACTGGTGAAATTCCGGAACAGTTTGAAAAATATAAAGCACCGGAATATGATAAATACTGGGTTGCATTCGGTGGGGAATTTGAAGATTTCCTTGAATATTTCATTACAGTATATAAACAATCACGGGGAGTGCAGACAATTCCCGATAGTCCGGCAATTCCTGAAGAAGACGACGGCGAAGAACTTGTTGTACTTGAATATTCATTACATGGCACAGGAGCGTTAGTATTATGAAGATTATTGAAAATATGACTTTTGGTGAGGAAAGGGCTTTGTATAATAGCGACGGAATTATTCTGAAAAACTGTTCTTTTGATGGTCAGGAGGACGGCGAAAGTGCCTTGAAAGAAAGTCGGAATATAGAGATTTACGGGGGATATTTCAATCTCCGTTATCCGCTGTGGCATGATACCGGAGTTAAAATATACGATTCGGAAATGACAGAATTGTGCAGAGCGTCTTTGTGGTATTCGTCGGATATAGAAATAGAAAATTCTCATATTCACGGCATAAAGGCATTAAGAGAATGTGCCGATATATCAATAAATAAATGCGATATTGTCTCACCGGAATTTGGTTGGTTTGTCCATGATATAAAAATGAACGACAGTACCGTCAAAAGTGAATATTTTATGATGCGTTCCACCGGACTTAATTTCACGGATGTGAATTTTGAGGGAAAATATTCTTTTCAGTACATAAAAAATTCGGTTTTTGAAAACTGTAATTTCAATACTAAAGATGCGTTCTGGCACGCTGAAAACGTGACCGTAAGGAACAGCATAATAAAAGGTGAATATCTTGCATGGTATTCTGAAAATCTTACTTTTGAAAACTGCATAATCACCGGCACACAGCCATTGTGCTACTGCAAGGGACTTAAACTGATAAACTGTGAAATGCATGATACGGATTTATGCTTTGAAAAATCGGACGTTAAGGCATTTATAACAACTCCGGTTATCAGCATAAAGAATGTGCATTCCGGAAAAGTTTCCGTGCCGTCGGTGAGCGAAATAATAAGCGATGACGAAAACGACAAGGGTGAAATTATTATCAGAAGTTAAATAATCAAATGTGTAAAAACGCCTGTTCAGGCGTTTTTTTGCGTTTGGCGTGTTAGTTTTTCGGATTTAGCGTGTGACAATTCTTTCCATAAATTCATTTGTTGAATAAAAACCACTCCGGTTGTAGCGGTTAAGACCATACAGGCAATCAGGGTCATGGGTGATATAGTTAGGCTTTTCGGTGCAAGTCAGCGTTATGGAAAATCCAAGTTCACGTATAACCGGCGTAGACTCTGCACTTCTGAAACCAAACGGATACGCAAAGACTATGGGCAGTGTTCCAGTATGTTCATGAATTTCATTCTGAAGTCTGTTCAAATCATTGCGGAGAAGTTCACTGTACTGTTCTTCCGTTTCGTCGGGGTTCATGGAACACCCACGGCGTTCACCTTTGAATGAGTGCATATTATATGTATGATTTCCGATTTCAACATGACCGGAATTTATAAGATTTTTAATATCTTCCCATGTAAGATATGAATAAGCCGGAATATGCGGGTCATTTTCGGCTGTAACGTCCGTATACTGTCCCACAACTGAAACGACGGCGTGCATATCATATTTTTCAAGGAGTGGCAGAACGTCCGAAAGGTTATTATAGCACCCGTCGTCAAGGGTAATCATTACAGGATTTTCAGGAAGAAGTCCTGTTCCGTTTACATAGTCGGTTAACTGCTGTGCGGTCACGGAAGTATAATTATTTTCCGCAAGCCATGCAAGGTCATTTTCAAACTGTACAGGCGTGACTATATATTCCTCCGGATTTTCCCCGTATACACTATGATACATTATAACGGGTAGAAACACGGAATTTTCTTTTTTCTCATCCGCCGACGAAATAAAGAGGCTTTTGCCGATAAAGAAAAATATCGCACACAGTGAAAAAACAATCGCATCAAGAATTAAAAGACCAAAAAAGCGTTTAGCACTCCGGCATTCATACATGAAAAATCACCTCAATCAATAATATGCGTCTCTGGTAAGAAATATTTCACATAATCGGAGAATATAATTTATTTAAATGGAAATAATAATGAGGTGAGTGTATGACACGTCATAAGAGAAGAAAAATAGCCGGAATAATCCGCGTGTGTGTATTGCTGGTTTTTCCGGTGGTGGTAGCTTTTTCGGTTAAGGGTATTCCGGTTATCAAGAATTTTTTTGATAAAATGGGCAGTATAAGCATTGAAAATCATAATGAAATGACCGTCACGGAAACAACCATACAGCCTGTTACAACCAATAAAACGGACGAGTTTAGAATTTCAGAGGGTTATGGTGTTAAAGAGGAAACGGAAGAAACTACTGATGTTCTCACGAAAGCAGAAAATCCGCTTGAAAAAAACGCTGAAAATGCAGGTGACAAGCCCTATCCGGAAACATGGACAGCCGGTGGTGCAATAGTCCGAACGACTTACGGACAGTACAGCGGAAACTCTTTCTTTGACCTTGACAACGGTGGACAGGTTAATAATCAGACTTCAATTCCGAATGAAACACTTCTTTCTGAAAGCCGGTGCAGTGCTGATTTCACGGTTGAAGATACCACTGAACCCCTTGTGCTGATATATCATACCCACACGACAGAAAGTTTTGAGCCTTACGTCCGTGATTTCTATGACGCAAATTTCAATTACAGAACCACAGACGAAACAAAAAATATGGTAATGGTAGGCGATGCAATTCAGGCGGAGCTTGAGGCACAAGGAATAGGCGTTATTCATGCACGTGATATACACGATTATCCATCATATAACGGCTCATACGGGCGGAGCAGGGAGACTATACAGCCAATACTTGAACAGTACCCGAGCATAAAAGTAGTGCTGGATATTCACAGAGATGCTGTTTCGGGCGAAGGTGTGGCATATCAGCCGTTTGTTGAGATAAACGGCAAGGAAGCTGCACAGATTATGATAATATCGGGCTGTGACGATGGGACTTTAGGTATGCCGAATTTCATGAAGAATTTTCATTTTGCCTGTCGTCTACAGGAGCAGTTTGAGAATGATTATTCCGGTTTTACACGCCCTATACTCTTTGACTATCGTCATTACAATCAGGATTTGACAACAGGCAGTCTGCTTATTGAGGTAGGTTCTCACGGAAACACACTGGAGCAGGTGCAGTATTCCGGACAGCTTATAGGAAGTTCACTGGGACGGCTTTTAAATTCAATGAAATAAGGGAGTGCATTAATTTTGAGGACATATAAAAAAGCAGTCAGAATGATATTCATATATCTTCTCCTGACCGCAGGCGTGTATATGTTTCTGGAATCGTGCTGTAATTCATACAACAGAATGGCGGAGGAAAAAATAACTCCGGCAAGCATAGTTATAAGCGAAAAAAAAGCATCTGTAAGCATTCTGGAAAGTAAAATGAGTTTCAGCACGGAGATATTTTCACCGGAAAGTAAATTCTACCTTATGGCTTATCTTATTGTACCGGACGATGTGCGGTCAATGACATATCTTCTCACGCTGACTGACAGTAAAGCGTGACTGCATATCATAGTAGAAATGGTTAAGTTCACCGGAGTATATAAGCTGTGCATCAGGGAAATTCCGGAAATCATCGGGCTTATAAAGACAGAACGGCTTTTCAAGCTTTATGCCTATTTTGTCCATAGTATAGGCGACAAACTGCGAACAGACGAAACTATGTTCGCGTTTCCACTGGATATTCAGGTAGACAGCAACAAGCCCGAGGAGATTATATGAGTATATATTTCTATTGTTAGCAAAGTGCCGGATTACCTGATTATACATTTCTTTCTGCTCATGGCTGACAGCTATGCGATAGATTTCACATGGTATGCAGTCAAATTGCCCGAGTGTACCTTTTCCGACAATTTCACGGTTGAAAGTTGCCGGAAGCGGAAACGGTGTATATGTACGGCAGAAACTATACATTTCAGAAAGATTTATATCCCCTGAAAGTGATACATGATTATAAGGTTTTCGTGTAAAAAATCTGAAGAATTTAGCTGGCTTCGTGCCGGTCTGTGCTACTATCAGATATATATATTCTTGCATAAATTCAACTCCCGTTTTAATCTGTGTCCCTTTCGGGACGATAAGTGCATTTTTTATCAAATGTAATAAATTGTAAAAAAAACTTGACAAACTGTGCAGATTATGGTATAATGTAATTGATTTATAAGGCATTAAAGTTAAAACAAACTAAAAAACTGTGTCCTGTAACTTTATTATATCATAAACGCTTGCATATTACAATAGTTTGTGATATAATATTTAAAGAATTATTTTTTTATGCGTCTGTAGCTCAGGGGATAGAGCAGTGGCCTCCGACGCCATGTGCGCAGGTTCGATTCCTGTCAGGCGTACTAACATGACTGCTGTATTCCGGTTTTTTTCGGAGTACAGCAGTTTTTTTGCGTTCATATTTTCAGAAATAAAACCGGAACTTAATGAAAAGTTCCGGTTTTATTTACTTATTTTTCAGTGACAGTGCCAGTATAGGTTATTCCGTCAAAAGTAACAGTTATGCTTTTTGATTTCTTTTCAGAAGAATTATCTGTTTTTGTAAGATTATAGTATTTATAGAAATCGTCCGTCACAGAATATGCAGTGGTAACAGTTTCGTCGCCTTTCCAATAATTGGAAGTTCGAACATCTACATGAGTAGCAGTATACGTACTATCAATATTTGCGATACCACCGAAACCGATGTCCTGTGCAATACAGCTTACTTTTTTTGAGGAAATCTTATTTCCGGACTGGTCATAGCAGACAATATCAACGGCGTTTCCATAAACGTGATGCCCCGTACCTGAACCGCCCACCGCTTTGTCGTGAGATTGACAACGGTAGCCGGAATTGATTATGATTTTTGAGCAGTTTAAAGCCTTATACAGTTTTTCAAGCTTTTCCGGCAAATCAGGGTTAAGAATAGTATCGTGGTTTTTTCCGCACTTGCATTTAAACTCCGAAACATTAAAATGTTCAGTAAGCTGTGTTTGGTCGGTTGATTTGTAAGAATTAGCCATATTTATACTCCTTTTCCGAATGTATCCGCATAATAGAACGGAAAAAGAGGGTTTTTCAGCTTATAACCGTTGTATAAGACAAAAAATTTACATTTTGTTCATATTATTCAGCATAAAGTGGCAAATCCTTTATATCAATAAGGTTTATGCCGATTTCCTGAATAATAAGGGCATCTTTGGCAGTTACGCCATCGCCGTGGTCTGCAACATCCGCATTTATCAAGCCCTGTTTAGACAGTTTATATTCATCAGGATTTGAGAGCGACTGCATTATAAATACAGCGTCGGAAACGTTCACGTCTTTGTCCTCGTTGGCATCACCCCATATGATTTCAGGGTTTTCAGTAGTTGTTTCGGTAGTAGTTGTGATAGTAGTTGTTTGTGTGGTTGTAGTGTCCGGCGGAGTGCCTTCCTCCCATACGGCAGTAAGGGTTATGCCTTTTCCGGCGACAGCACCCATAATCATATATTCAGAGCCGACAGGGAAAAAATCTCCTGTTTCGTCGTCAGTCCAGCCGGAGAGGTATTTTCCGTCCTGAGTTATGGTAGCTTCCGGAGTGGTTATCGTGGTATCTGTCAATCCTTTTATCTTTATGTTATTCTTTGAATTTTTATCCTGTCTGAAAACGACTGTATATTCGATAGGTTCCCATACGGCTGTAAAAGTAACATCGTGGCTCGGCATTATATAAGCAGGAGTACTCGGAGCATAAACTTTGTTGTCATCGTCGCATAACCAGCCTACTATTTTAAAGCCGTTTCTTGAAAAGCGGTTGTTTGCCTGTAATCCCGTATCGATGGTTTCCGGCTGAATGTATTCCATGAATTTAGCACCGGTCACACGGTCAACGTCGCCTACAGTGTAAGTGATTTTATATCTCATTTTCCAGTTCGGAGTAAGAGTGACATCGTGTGCTGGCATCACAAATTTTTCTTGTCCCTTAAATTCGTATTCGTCGAAAGTCCAGCCAAGCTGTATAGCGTCATCACGTGAGTAGACAAGGAGCGGAATGGTAATAATCTGTCCGGCAAAACAAGTCCTGTCGGGGAGTTCTTTTTCCGTATCAACAACTTCACCGTCTATTTCAACAAAATAATTTAATGTATATTCGGTTTCGTCGCCATCGACCATCCAGACGGGCTTTAAAGTAACGTCATTTCCGTCGGGTGAGCGGAAAACATCGCCGTATGTATAGGCGTGTATGCCGTCATAAGTCCAGCCGGTGAAACAATATCCCTCACGGGAAGGGAATACCTCCGGAATGATTATTGTGCTTTTCGGTGTAACTTTCACGGGCTTGACAAGTTCTGCGTCTTCTTCTTTAAGATGTCCGCCGTCGGACGTGTAGTCAAATGAAATTGTTATTTCGTTTACTTCAACGATATCTTCAGCCGATACGGACGGGACAGCTCCGCATAATGCAATAACGCACACGGAAGTCACGGCGGTTAATTTTGTTAATAATTTTTTCATATTTCCTCCTTGTTATTTAAAGCGGTTGTGTTCCGGACTGTATTCATAGCCTATGGTGGAAAGCTTATTTTCAAGGTCTTTCCGGTCAATATCAAGGCTTTTGCATAATTCGTCCAGTGAGTCATATTCGTCTCTCAGCATGGTGTTAATGTAGCTAAGAAGAATTGCGGGGTCGTTGGGAATACTCATGTAAAAAATCTCCTGTCATGATAATCTATAAAATAACTATACAATAATTAAAGGATTTTGTCAATAAAATCAGCAGAATATAAATTATTAATTTTATGTAAATTTGTATTTTTATTTTTATTTGTATAATATGCACTAAAATAGACACGTTGTTTAGTCGGTTTTGTCTATAGAATTTTTTTAGAAAATGTGCTATAATAAAAATGTATTACGACTTGCTCTATATGTAAGGAAATTAAGGAGGTTAAATTTAATGAATACAGCTAAATCAACTGTGGCTTTTCAGGGTACTCCTGAACAGGAGGCACAGCTCCTTGAATTTATCAGGGAAAAAAAGGACGATAAGGGTGCTTTGATGCCCATTCTCCAGAAAGCACAGGCTATTTATGGCTATCTGCCCATTGAAGTTCAGAAAATCATTTCCGATAATACTGGAATACCGCTTGAAAAAATCTATGGTGTTGTTACGTTCTATGCACAGTTTTCACTTTATCCAAAGGGTGAGCATACAATTTCTGTCTGTCTCGGCACAGCGTGCTATGTAAAGGGTTCAGGTGAAATCTTTGACAAACTTCAGGAAATGCTCGGTATTTCCGACGGTGAATGTACAGAAGACGGTAAATTCTCACTTGAGGCGTGCCGTTGTATCGGTGCTTGCGGTCTTGCTCCGGTGCTTACTGTCGGTGAAGATGTTTATGGTCGTCTCACTGTTGAGGATATTGACCATATTATCGCTAAATATGCTTGATTTTGGAGGTTGATTTATGAAAACTCTTAAAGAACTAAGAACCGTCAGAAAAATGATGGAAGATGAACTTGCAATCAGACTGCATAAAAGCTCTCACTCAAAGTATGAAAAGCATGTCCTTGTTTGTGGCGGTACGGGCTGTACTTCGTCCGGTTCGCCTAAGGTTATTGAAAAACTTGAACAAGAATTTGAGGCTAAGGGTCTCACTGATAAAATTCAGATTGTAAAAACCGGTTGTTTCGGTCTTTGTGAATTAGGTCCTATTATGATTGTATATCCGGAGGGTACTTTCTATTCACGCGTTGACATAGACGAAATACCGCGTATTGTTGACGAACATCTCATAGGCGGTAAGCCCGTTAAGGAATTTCTTTACAGCGAAACTGTTGATGGCGACAATATAAAGTCTCTCGACGAAACGCCATTCTACAGTAAGCAGAAGCGTATAGCATTAAGAAACTGTGGTGTTATCAATCCGGAAGATATTAATGAATACATAGGCAGAGACGGATATAAGGCACTCGGTGAAGTCCTCACGGAAATGACACCAGAGGAAGTTATTCAGACTATTCTTGATAGCGGTCTGCGTGGTCGTGGCGGAGCAGGTTTCCCGACAGGTATGAAGTGGAGACTTGCAAGAACTATAGTTCCGGACGCTGATATAAAATACGTCTGCTGTAATGCCGATGAGGGCGACCCCGGTGCGTTCATGGATAGGTCTGTACTTGAGGGCGACCCACACGTACTTATTGAGGCTATGACTATTGCTGGTTATGCTATCGGTGCAAGTCAAGGCTATGTTTACGTGCGTGCAGAATATCCGATAGCAGTTGAGCGTCTCACAATTGCCATAAATCAGGCACGTGAAGCCGGTATGCTTGGTAAGGATATTTTCGGTACAGGCTTTGATTTTGATATAGATTTGAGACTGGGTGCAGGTGCTTTCGTATGCGGTGAGGAAACAGCCCTTATGACATCTATCGAGGGCAACCGTGGTGAACCGCGTCCGCGTCCGCCGTTCCCCGCTGAAAAAGGTCTTTATCAGAAACCGTCCGTACTTAATAACGTTGAAACATACGCAAATATTCCGCAGATTATTCTTAATGGTGCTAAATGGTTCGCCTCAATGGGTACTGAAAAGTCAAAGGGTACTAAAGTTTTCGCACTCGGCGGAAAAATCCATAATACTGGTCTTGTTGAAGTGCCTATGGGTACAACTCTCCGTGAAGTAATTGAAGAAATCGGTGGTGGTATTCCGAATGGCAAGAAATTCAAGGCTGCACAGACCGGTGGTCCTTCCGGTGGCTGTATTCCGGTTGAACACTTTGACATTCCGATTGACTTTGATAACCTTATCGGCATAGGCTCAATGATGGGTTCAGGCGGACTTATCGTTATGGACGAAGATAACTGT
>CAMWQI010000069.1 GCA_947176345.1 uncultured Ruminococcus sp. | reverse complement strand
TATTAATACTTATTCTTATACTTGTGATTTGCCTTGTGAGTATATCTGTTGTGAATAAAATGGAATATGCACATTATAAGGAAACGGGCATTATGAAAAACGGAAATTTATGTATATCTCATATGGGCAAAAGTCCGGGATATAAAGGAAAATACTATAACTCCGACAACAATGTTTTGCAGGAAGTTGAGGAGTTTGAAGCATGGGACGGTATCAAGCTGGGTATTGGTAATGCTGACGGTGATGTTTTCGGAAAAGTATATAAACCTATAAATTCCGGAACATCTGATATATACGTGGGTTATGCAACGGATGGCGGTAGCCCTATGACATATTTTGAACTGTATCACGTTGAAGTTGACGAAAACCTGAATATAACTTACAATATGAAAAAAATCAGCAAGGAGAAGTTTGAAGAAAATACAGGAGAAAACAAATGACAGAATATTATGACATTGTTTTCAGCGGAATATCTTCCGCAAATATAAACCGTTTTATAAAAGAAATCCTTAATATAAAACAGGAAAGTATAATCAGTTCACACTTTTTTTCTGAAATTTCCGGTGACTATGAATTTTCGGACGATATGAATTTAAATGAATACTTTTCCGGAAGCAATACAGCAAGTATCTTTTCAGAAACGATAACTTTAAACTGCACTTACAATAAAGCAGTATGCGTTATAAGTTCTGATGCTGAAAGTGTTGATGTTGATTGCAGTATATCCGAAAATGATTTTGATATATCGGATATTGCAGAATTGACAGAATGGCTTGAAAATCTTTGCAGTGAAAAAATTATCTCTTATGCTGAAATAAGTTCAAGTGCAGAAAATACACCATTATTTAAAACAAAGTAAATATAAATAAGGAGGTTATAATGGATAATAAACTGAATGATTATTATGTTTCGCTATGGGTAGGGTATTCCGAATCGGACGAAAAACTTCTTGATTATATTTCCGTCGATTATGAAGAAGATGAAGACAATTGTTATTCACAGTTTGAGAAAGATTTCGGAATAGATGACTTTGACGAAGATTCTGTGGAGAGACTATTTCTTGACGAAAAAACAGATTCTTTAAAAAAGCTGTTGTCTGGTTGTTCATATGAAGATAAGGTGATACCGGAGTTTGAAAAAATATTTGTAGCCGGAAAAAATTTTAATTGCGGAATACTCACCTATGATATGAATTATGACGGAAATATTAATTTTACTGAAAATAAATACTGCCGACTTGAATTTGTCGGTACTGTAAAAATAAATATAAAAAATGAGATTTAAAATTATGCTGATAAGAAGGAATAATGAATGAATATAACCAAAAAATTAAAACTGATACCGGTTGTATCATTGTGTGTATTTTTTCTGATATGTATTGTATCTTATTTTATACAGGATATTCCCGAAAAAACATCATATGTTTATCAAAATCACGAAATTATTGTACATTCATGGCATGATTCTTTTGAATTATTTATAGGTCTGATTTTTCTGCTTGTATTGATTGCGTCGCTTGTATCGACTGTAATGCTTATAATTGTAAAGATAAAGTCAGGTGAAAAAATTGCAGGAAAGATATTTTTAACATGGGGTTCAGTAGTTTTGTGTTATGTAATATTTGGTTTCAGCGATATAATGCTGAACGGACTATGGCAGAAAAGCGACTATTTCCCCGAATGTTATGAGTTTACCGACGGACAGCATACAATCGTCATTGAAGAAGAATCTTTCCTGTTATATGGCGGTGGGACAATTTATCAGATAGACAGCAATAATAATGCCTTTGTTATCGGAAACATAAGCACTGATGACGGAGGTCGTAACCACGGTAGATATGATATTGAGTGGTCGGACAATGGTTGCGAGATAACATATGATTACGACAACAATAGAAAGGCTACTGAAAAAGTAAAGTTTAAATAAAAAAGGAGATTTAAAATTATGGCTGATATGATGTGGGCTGGAAGATTTTCCAAGAAGATTGACGATACTGTAAATGCTTTTAATTCGTCGATAGCTTTTGATGGCAGAATGTACCGTCACGATATACAGGGGAGTATTGCACACGCTACAATGTTAGGCGACTGCGGAATTATCCCGAAAGAAGATAGTTTACAGATTATTGACGGACTGAAAGAAATTCTTGCGGACATAGACTCCGGAAAACTTGAGCTTGACCCGTCCGCTGAAGATATTCATATGTTCATTGAGGCAGAATTAACAAAACGTTTAGGTGATGTCGGAAAAAGACTTCATACATCACGTTCAAGAAATGACCAGGTGGCAGTGGATATAAGATTATATTTGCGTGACGAAATTCAGGAAATATACACTCTTGTAAAGAAACTCGCTGTAACTCTCGTCGAAATGGCAGAAAATCACAAAGAAACAATTATGCCCGGATATACTCATTTGCAGAGGGCGCAACCAGTAACATTTGCACATCATTTAATGGCATATGTATTCATGTTTCTGCGTGACCTTGATCGTCTGAATGACGTTTCAAAGAGAATGAATTATTGTCCGCTCGGCAGTGGTGCTTTAGCAGGTACTACCTACCGTACAAATAGAAAACAGACTGCTGAATTACTTGGTTTTACTGCACCAATGCCGAACAGTCTTGATGGTGTTTCAGACCGCGATTTCTGTGTTGAGTTGAATTGTGCATTGTCACTTATCATGACACACCTTTCAAGATTTTCAGAGGAAATTATTATGTGGTGTTCATGGGAATTTAAATTCATAGAATTAGATGACGCATTCGCAACAGGTTCATCAATAATGCCGCAGAAGAAAAATCCCGATATTACGGAGTTGATACGTGGCAAGACCGGACGTGTAAATGGTGATTTGGTTACACTGCTTTCTATGCTGAAAGGCTTACCGCTTGCATATAATAAGGATATGCAGGAAGACAAAGAGGCTATTTTTGACGCTGTAGACAATGTAAAACTTTGTGTGAAAACTTTCATTCCCATGATTTCCACAATGAAAGTCCTTAAGGAAAATATGCGTAATGCTGCCGCAAGAGGTTTTATAAATGCTACAGATTGTGCGGATTATCTTGTTAAAAAGGGTATGCCGTTCCGTGACGCTTACAAGATAACCGGTACACTTGTTGCACAGTGCATTGAAAAGAATTTAACGCTTGAAACTCTTCCGATTGAAGATTACAAAGCTATGACTGAACTTTTCGACAATGATGTTTATGAGGCTATAAACCTTGAAACTTGTGTACGTGAAAGAAAGTCTGAGGGTGCACCGTCACCGGAATCAGTAACTGAACAGATTTCCATTGCAAGAAAAGCACTTGAAATATGAACAAAAAAGATGTAATGTTTATAATGGGTCTTTCAATGCTCATGGGCGTGATATGGATTATCGGGGAAATTGTCATGGGTTTGTGGGTAGCCGTCAATGTAAAAGGACATATATTCTGGTTTGCGTTGATAGTAATTATTACCCTTGTTATAAGCGTATGGCATTCGCTTTTAGAAGATGAATCTGATTTGGAAGACCCTAAACGTGCAAAATATCAGCGAAAAACAAACAGAAAAAACCGGAGGAAATAATATGTCTGTAAAAATTTATATAGACGGTCAGGAGGGAACGACCGGTCTTAAAATTATGGAGCGTTTCGCAAACAGAAATGATGTTGAAATACTTCGTATCAGTGAGGAAAAACGCAAAGACCCTATAGAAAGGGCAAAATTTATAAATATGTCCGATTATACATTTCTTTGTCTGCCGGACGTTGCATCCCGTGAGGCTGTATCTTTCGTAAATAATGACCATGTAAGAATTATTGATGCCTCAACCGCACACCGTACTAATCCGGAATGGGCTTATGGTTTTCCTGAACTCTCACCGGAACACAGAGAAAAAATTAAAAATTCAAATCGTGTAGCAGTACCTGGTTGCTATGCAAGTGGTTTTGCATCGATAGTCTATCCGCTTGTGAATAATGGAATTATTCCGGCTGATTTTCCTGTATTTGCGTATGCAACGTCAGGTTACAGCGGAGCAGGTAAAAAAGCCATAGCAATTTACGAAAGTGATGAAAAACCGGAGGAATTTAACAGTCCACGACAGTATGCACTTTCACAAGAACATAAGCATTTACCGGAAATGCAGAAAGTTTCCGGATTGACATATAAACCTATGTTCAATCCGATAATATGCGACTATTTCAGTGGTATGGTTGTAAGTGTTCCGATACAGACAAGACAGCTTGATAAAAATATCACTGCTGAAAAAATTCATGAAATGTACTCAAAGCATTATGAAAATGCAAATCTTGTTGAAGTCATGCCCTTGATGTCAGCGGAAGAACAAAAGAAATTTTTCCTTGCCTCAAATACTTTAAGCGGACAGAATAAATTACAGGTTTTTGTTTTCGGAAACGATGAACAGATTTTATTGTGTTCACGTCTTGACAATCTCGGCAAGGGAGCAAGCGGTGCGGCTGTACAGTGCCTTAATATCATGATGGGCATTGACGAAACAACAGGACTTGTATAAGTTTCAGACGGAGGTATAACAATGAATATACGCACAATGAATATTTCAGATTATGACAGTGTTTATGCTCTTTGGATGTCTTGCAGAAACATGGGTTTCAATAATGTTGATGACTCTCATGATGGAATAAAACGTTTTCTTGAACGCAATCCGTCAACTTGTTTTGTTGCAGAACAAAACGGTGAAATGGCAGGCGTAATTATTAGCGGAAATGACGGTCGCAGAGGGTATATATATCATATGTCCGTTTCTGAAAAATACAGGCGATGCGGAATTGGAACAAAGCTTGTGGATACTTGTCTTTCGGCTTTGAAAAACGAGGGAATAAGCAAAGTTGCATTGCTGGTTTTCAAGTATAATGAAGTTGGAAACGCTTTTTGGGAAAAGCAAGGCTTTACTTTAAGAGATGATATTGCCTATCGGAATAAAGCTCTTTGTGAATTGGTGCGTATAGATACTTAATAAAGGAGATGTAAAAAATGAATCTGAAAGAAGTTAAAGGAGTAACTTTCATTGACGGAGGTGTGTGTGCCTCAAAGGGCTTTAAAGCTAACGGTATACATTGCGGACTTGCCCACAAACCGCTTACTGATACGGAGGCAAATTCAGCAATTGCAAACAATGCACTTCCGACAAAAAAGAAAAACGACCTTGCACTGATAGTAGCTGATAAAGAATGTACAGCATCGGCAGTATATACGACAAATAAAGTCAAGGGTGCACCTATTATCGTAACAAAAGAACACATCAAAAACGGCATTGCAAAAGCTGTTATAGTAAATTCTGTAAATGCAAATACGTGCAACGCCGACGGTGTAGAAAAGGCACAGAAAATGTGCAGTCTTGTATCTGCTGAAACGGGCATTGACGAAAACGATATAATAGTAGCCTCTACCGGAGTTATCGGACAGATTTTGCCGATTGAACCAATTGCCAACGGCATGAAAGAACTTGTTTCCGGTTTGACTTATGACGGAAATTCAAGAGCAGTTGAAGCTATTATGACTACTGATACACAGGTTAAGGAAGTTGCCGTGCAGTTTGAAATTTCCGGCAAAATCTGTACGATGGGCGGTATGTTAAAGGGCAGTGGCATGATTCATCCGAATATGGCTACTACACTTACATTTATAACAACAGACGTTGATATTTCAGCGGAACTTCTACAGCGTGCATTGAGTGATGTTGTAAAGGTTACACTTAACCGTGTAAGCGTTGACGGCGATACCTCAACGAATGACATGGTTTGTGTACTTGCAAACGGTACAGCCGGAAATTCACCCATAAAGTCCGAAAATGAAGACTATGAAAAATTCGTAAATGCTTTGTATGCAGTAATGATGAATCTTGCTCGCAAAATGGCTCGTGATGGTGAGGGTGCAACTAAACTGATTGAGTGTGTATGTCACGGAGCTGATACCGAAAAAATCGCCGAAATTGTCGCAAAATCTGTTATAACATCAAGTCTTTTCAAGGCTGCTATGTTTGGTGAAGATGCAAACTGGGGAAGAATTTTATGTGCTGTCGGCTATGCAGATGCCGATTTTGATATAAATAAAGTTTGTGTTTCGATAGGTTCGGAACATGGGAATATTGATGTTTGCAGAAATGGTGCAGGTGTAGAATTTTCTGAAGAAAAAGCTAAGGAAATTCTCAGTGAAGAGGAAATAATAATAGATATTTCTATAGGCGACGGAGCAAGTTATGCTGTTGCATGGGGTTGTGACCTGACATATGATTATGTAAAAATAAACGGTGACTACCGTTCTTAATGGAGTATGGATATGGAAAAGATTTCAAATAACGATAAGGCACAGGTACTTATAAATGCCTTGCCTTATATTCAGAAGTATAATAATAAAATTCTCGTAATAAAATACGGCGGAAACGCCATGACAAACAACGAACTCAAAGACGCAGTAATGACAGATATTGTCTTGCTTTCGCTTGTCGGCGTAAAAGTCGTTCTTGTACATGGTGGTGGACCTGAAATAAATGATATGTTAGGCAAACTCGGCATTGAAAGTCGTTTTGTAAACGGATTGCGTTATACAGACGATGCAACTGTTAATGTTGTAAAAATGGTACTTGCCGGAAAAGTCAACAAGGAACTTGTCCAGCTACTTGCACAGCATAAAGGAAGTGCTGTGGGACTTTGCGGAATTGACGGCGGAATGATTACCGCTGAACGTGAAACCACTGAAGACGGTCAGGATTTAGGTTGGGTAGGTCGTGTAACAAACGTAAACACAAAACCCATTCTTGATGCACTTGCTAACGGAAATATTCCAGTAATTGCAACAGTTGCAACCGACGAATATGGAAATACCTATAACATCAATGCCGATACAGCCGCTGCAAGAATTGCCGCTGAATTAGGTGCGGAAAATCTCATACTAATGACCGATATTGCAGGATTACTTCGTGATAAAAATGACCCGTCAACACTTATTCCGGAAGTAAACGTCAGTGAAGTACCGTTCCTTAAGAGACGTGGCATTATTTCCGGTGGCATGATTCCGAAAATTGACTGTTGCGTTGAGGCTGTAAGGCGTGGTGTTAAAAAGACTGTCATTATTGATGGCAGAGTACCACATTCCATTCTTATTGAAATACTCTCCAATGAGGGTATAGGCACACAATTTGTATAATCAAATAACAGATAAACAGAAAATTTACTTATTTAATCCATATGGATATTGATTTTAAAGTGCAAAGAGAGTTATAATTATATAGATAACTGTTAATTTGTCTGAAAATAATACAGACTGTTGAAAGGAGACCGTTTTTTATGAACACGATAGAAAAATTTGACAAGCACGTTATGCATTCTTACGGACGCTATCCGCTTGTAATGCAGAAAGGCGATGGCAGAAAATGTACCGACGAAAACGGAAAGGAATATATAGATTTCGGAAGTGGCATAGGTGTTAATTCGTTAGGATTTTGTGACGAAAAATGGGTTGATAAGGTATGTGAGCAGGTTAAAAGTTTACAGCACACATCAAATTATTATTATACGGGCGTTCAGGCTGATTTTGCCGGAAAACTTTGTGAAATGACCGGTTATGACTCTGTGTTTTTCTGTAACAGCGGTGCAGAAGCTAATGAATGTGCTATAAAAATCGCCAGAAAATACAGCTTTGACAAGTATGGCAAAAACAGACATAATATTATAACTCTTGTCAATTCTTTTCACGGAAGAACTATTGCTACACTTTCCGCAACAGGTCAGGAAGTTTTCCATAATTATTTTTTCCCGTTCGTTGAGGGCTTTATAAACGTTGAGGCGAATAACATTGATGACCTGAAAGAAAAACTTGATGATACTGTATGTGCTGTAATGATGGAATACATACAGGGTGAGGGCGGTGTGAACGTTCTTGATAAGGATTTTGTTAACGCCGTTTACGAACTCTGTGCAAAAAAAGATGTACTTGTTATTGCCGACGAAATCCAGACGGGTGTTGGACGTACCGGAAAATTTCTTGCCGGTGAACATTTCTGTAAAAAAGCTGATATAACTACTCTTGCAAAGGGTATTGCCGGTGGTATTCCTATGGGTGCTTGTCTCACTACTGAAAAATGCAGTAATGTATTGTCTGCCGGTACACACGGCTCTACATTCGGCGGAAATCCCATAGCCTGTGCCGGTGGTCTTGCCGTTCTTGAAAGACTTTCGGAAGAAAATTTCCTTGAGTCTGTTTCAGAAAAAGCAAAGACTTTTACCGAAAAACTTTCACAGTGCAGTGAAGTTAAATCCGTTTCCGGAATGGGTCTCATGATTGGTATTGAACTTAAAACCAAAAAATCCGCAGATGTTGCACGTAAAGCACTTGACAAAGGACTTCTTGTATTGACAGCTAAGAATAAAGTAAGACTTCTGCCTCCTCTTACTATATCAGAACAGGAAATCGGAGACGGACTTGAAATTCTGATTGATATAATGGAGGAATGATTTATGCAGTTTATGTTACTTATAAAAGGAAATAATAAATACAGCGTTGAGGACAAAAAATCAAGAACTCTTTATACCATAAAAAAGAAGGGTTTCGGTAATAATAACAGGCTTGTTCTCCTTGATGCAAGCAATTATCATCTTTATACGCTCATAACTTCCAGTGTTGATTCTTTGTCCTATTCCGTTATTCTCAATGATGACATCTTTATGAGAATTAATTGCAAGTCAAAATTTCTTGACCCCACAATTGAATGCAAGAATAACGATATTTCATATAGGCTTGTAAGCAAAAACAGCCGTGACTTTACCATTATGGATGGTGAAGAACAAAAAGGCATAATTGAAACAAGCATTTCAGCTTCCGGTGAATTGCAGTATGACCTTGATATAAATGATAAGATATTTGACGACTATATACCGCTTTTTGCCGTTGTTATTGATAAGATTTTCGGTGACGCAAACCGTCAGCCGAAAGTTATGGAACAGATTGCAAAGGAAAAAAGACAGAAAAATAAAGAATAATTTTTAACTTTTAACGAAAGGAATAAATTCCCATGAAACACTTACTTAAAATGCTTGACCTGTCAGGCGAAGAAATAATTGATATACTCAATCTTGCTGACCAGTTAAAATATGAACTCAAACACGGTATACCGCACCCACACCTCAAGGGAAAGACTCTCGGAATGATTTTCCAGAAAGCCTCTACAAGAACCCGTGTATCTTTTGAGACAGGTATGTACCAGCTTGGCGGATATCCGCTTTTCCTCTCGTCCCACGATTTGCAGATAGGCAGAGGCGAACCGGTTCAGGACACCGCAAGGGTTCTTTCACGCTATCTTGACGGCATTATGATACGTACATTTGAACAGAAAGAAGTTGAAGACCTCGCCGAATATGGCAGTATTCCGATAATTAATGGTCTTACAGATTTCTGTCACCCGTGTCAAGTGCTTGCAGACCTCATGACTATACGTGAATTTAAGGGCAGTTTCGACGGACTGAAAATGTGCTTTATTGGTGACGGAAACAATATGGCAAATTCTCTTATTGTTGGCTGTCTTAAAGTTGGTATGGCTGTTTCTGTGGCTTGTCCGGACGGTTACAGACCACCGGCAGAAATTCTTGATTTCGCTAATCAGTATGATAATTTTGAAATAACTGACTCTCCGCTTAAATCCGCTGAAAATGCCGATGTTCTCATTACAGATGTATGGGCATCAATGGGTCAGGAGGGTGAAGCCGAAATGCGTAAAAAGGCATTTGCCGGTTATCAGATTAATGACGAACTCATGGCAGTTGCCCACGACGACGCAATGGTTCTGCACTGTCTGCCCGCACACCGTGAGGAAGAAATAACTGAAAAAGTTTTTGAGGCACACGCAAAGGAAATCTTTGAAGAAGCTGAAAACCGTCTCCACGCACAGAAAGCCGTAATGGTTAAATTAATGGCTGACTGATAATTTTCATGTATATATTACAAAATAGCCATATGTGCAGATATTCAGTGTATCGTAATCTTTATAAGTGAATAGTGAAAAAATATCCGGTTCTTTTGTAAGCCGGATATTTTTTATACGCAATCCATAAATTTGTGAGTATTATATAAAAAATTACGCATAATATCAAAAATGTTTTACTTGACAAAATCCGACAGTTGTGCTATAATAATAAAGCTGTCGGATGAAAGCCTGACTGATTTTTAAAAATGTTTTTGGACTTCGGAAAGTAAGTTTGCAGAAATTTTTAAAAAAGTTTAAAAAAATGCTTGACAAAATATTCCGAAAGTGGTATAATAAATAAGTCGTCCACTAAAAAGACGGCACATAACCTGAAAAGTTTTTAAAGAATTTTTTTAAAAAAGTCTTGACAAACCGGACAAGTTATGATATAATAATTAAGTCGCTTTTCGGAGTGGCAGTCACATAAAAAGTTTTTTGAAAAAGTTTTCCAAAAGGACTTGACAAAATGACAAATATGTGATATAATAAATAAGTCGGAAGTGCCGACAACAGCATCTTGAAAATTGAACAATGCTAAAAATAAGTAACGACCCTTGAAATTTCCAAAACGGAAAGTCAAGCAAAGACTTAAAAATGCGCAGTAATAACGCAAGCGTTATTGAACAGGATTTCAAAAAGCTAAGGCTTTTGATATACAACTTTTATAAAGAGTTTGATCCTGGCTCAGGACGAACGCTGGCGGCACGCTTAACACATGCAAGTCGAACGGAGAATTTAATTTCGGTTAAATTTTTAGTGGCGGACGGGTGAGTAACACGTGAGCAACCTGCCTCTGAGAGAGGGATAATTTCTGGAAACGGATTGTAATACCTCATAACGTATTTTTACCGCATGGTATGGATACCAAAGATTTATCACTCAGAGATGGGCTCGCGTCTGATTAGCTAGATGGTGAGGTAACGGCTCACCATGGCGACGATCAGTAGCCGGACTGAGAGGTTGAACGGCCACATTGGGACTGAGACACGGCCCAGACTCCTACGGGAGGCAGCAGTGGGGAATATTGCACAATGGGGGGAACCCTGATGCAGCGATGCCGCGTGGAGGAAGAAGGTTTTCGGATTGTAAACTCCTGTCTTAAAGGACGATAATGACGGTACTTTAGGAGGAAGCTCCGGCTAACTACGTGCCAGCAGCCGCGGTAATACGTAGGGAGCGAGCGTTGTCCGGAATTACTGGGTGTAAAGGGAGCGTAGGCGGGATTGCAAGTCAGATGTGAAAGGCGGAGGCTCAACCTCCGAGCTGCATTTGAAACTGTAGTTCTTGAGTGAAGTAGAGGCAAGCGGAATTCCTGGTGTAGCGGTGAAATGCGTAGATATCAGGAGGAACACCGGTGGCGAAGGCGGCTTGCTGGGCTTTTACTGACGCTGAGGCTCGAAAGCGTGGGG